>JAKMEQ010000076.1 GCA_022425805.1 Acidimicrobiales bacterium | reverse complement strand
ATCATTTAGACCATATTTTTCGAAGCGACCCCAGAACCCATGTTCATATAGCCCAAACCCGACGTTACCGTCATATTCAAAGCGACCGACATGGTCAACAATGCCGTATTGACCTATTCCAGAGATGTTCGCGACATCATTCTCCAACCCTTGAACTACAAGCTCGGGGCCTTGATACATTCCGTGACGCCAGTCTTCTTCAATTCCGTATCCTGTGCCCATAGCAACATAATTTGCTAGCAGGGGAGTGCATTCCATAGTTATATTTGCATCTGGGAAATGAATAGTAGATCCTTCTAGCATCCTAGTCCCTGGCACAATTTGGTGGTCATACTCTGGAGTACCAAGCCATTCATTTGGTTTTTCCGGATTATGCCAAACGCGCATAGCTTCCTCTAACTCTCGGACTCCTTCGTTTGTCTCTTGGAGCATGTATATGATGGAGTGGTCTGCGAAATCAACTGGGAAGTAATTCCATAACCCCTCCATTACAGAAACTCCTTGACGGATACCGTCTGACTCTTTTTCGCCGACAGGGCGAACGCCCCACGAGCGGTCTCGACTGCCGCCCCAAGAATCCGGAGTGACAGTCCAAGAGTGATCTGGCGTTGATAATGTTCCTTCCCAACGTCCCAACTGAGCGAATCGCATGGTATCAAAAACAATTTTTCCTTCTCTTCGTAAATATTGCCGAGGTTCTTCTAAAGGGCGATGGCTTGCTACCCAAGTAACGTCCATTTCAATGCCCCACTCGTTCGGTTCGCATCGAACCCGAAGAGAATTTAAAGGATCAAGTATGTCTATAGAGATTGGGCCAACTTGTAACGATGATCTGTCTACCAACGGCATAGAAGCTCGGACTACTCGATGTTTCTCTTTTGTGCCAACAACGATAAACGCATCAGTTACGCCCAAATTAGGGTATTGGCCCAAACCAAAAATAGTCATTACCTCATCAGAGGAACCATGAAGGTTGAAGTAGTACCTGTCATAGAAATTTCGATCGCTTGTAGCTGGGTGACGAATATACTCAGCCGCTTGATGAACTGGGTAGTCGTCCCAGGAAGATATAGACATGAAACTCCTTTAGAATGCTCTGTAAAGCATGTTAGCTGACAGTAAGTCTTGATTAGAAATAGTCGTTTGAATGTCTAATTAAAGTATTTTTTCGATCTTGGCCCAGCCACCAATATCTGGCTGGTCGATTATATAATCAGCGAGATTTAAAAGTCGTTTCTCTGCACCCTTCACCACTATTGATACATCGGCATTAGTTAACATCTCGAGATCATTACCTGCGTCTCCAACGGCAACGATCCGCTTAGGTGAAAAATTTTCAATTTCGCACCATTGCATAATTCCCGACCACTTCGATACTTTTGGGGGCTGGACGGTAAGCGAATATCCTCCGAAAAGTTTATCTACGTAGAAAGACGGGTTCCCTAATCCTGATAATTCCAAATCAGAAACCACATTTATCAAATCTTCTCTAGGGACCCCAAGAATGCAGAAATTAAGAACACTTAATCCTCTGTCGTATACGTTGAGAGAGTTAGTGGGAACTAGATCCTTCCCTATTGCATCTATATGCGCATTGCTAGTTGTAGGTTTTTTCACATACACGAAACTATCATCTGCGTAAACTGTAGGGGATAGGCCGTGCAATCGGAATATCTCCAATATGGAAGCACTAGATTCATTCGAAAATGGAACGCTAAAAACTGTTCGGTCTTTAGCAAAATCATGACACAATGACCCATTCAATAACAAGCAAGGAATGTCCCAATTAAACTGATTAAATGTGTCAGCAACAATCCGTAGTCTCCTTCCAGTAGCGACCAGAATAGCTATATTGCGTTCTTGCAAGACACGAAAGGCAAGTAATGATTTAGGGTGGCAAGTTTCCCCATCAAACCAAAGAGTTCCATCAAGGTCAGTTACTAGCAAGGTTTGCGAGTCCAAAATTAAACCCTCCTCGTTTTGTGCGGCAAACAACAGGCATCATCTACACTAATCCTATGGCAAAGTTACGCGTTCCTGCAGTAGAGGGCATGTTCACAATGGATTTTGAAAATCCTAGATTAATTGGAGGCAAGGGGACAACAAGCCAAAGTTACTATTTCCCTAAGGATCTAAGTGGTGGTGATCCAAAATGTGTCGATGACGAGCTTAGAGAAGAGGTTTATCTATCTTCAACGGCAAAAATTTGGAGTTATACCTCTGCTGACTATCCGCCAACACTTCCATATCAGATCAAAGAACCATTTGAGC
>JAKMEQ010000051.1 GCA_022425805.1 Acidimicrobiales bacterium | reverse complement strand
CTGAAATAGGAGATGAAGAACTATCAGGCGTTTTTGAGGGGGCATTAGTTGGCGGAAACCAAATGGTTTTTCGAGAAAGAGCAAAAACTAGTCTTGTGCGAGTTCTCCATGAAAGCAGAATGGGGATACGTGAACTTGGGAGAAGGCACACCATAGAAGGCAATATCGGGGCCCTCGAACACATTTTTATGCTCCTTGATGAGGAACTAGAAGGGTTTATAGCTGACCCTAGAAGCTTCACGGAAATTCTGGAAGAACGGTACGCCGATTGGACGCGTTTGTGGGATTTGACACCACCGTTTTTTATTCGAGACGGCGTGATCCCACCTTTGACTGAATGGGTAAAAGCTAGTGAAGGAGTAACAGCAACGGCTCTGGAGGGAGACACGATACCAGGGACAGCAGGAAGCCCCGGAGTTGTCCAAGGTACAGCTCGAATAGTTAGAGATCCAACGAATCCTCCTGATTTACTACCAGGAGATATTATGGTCGCTCCTTTGACAGACCCAGCCTGGACACCTCTTTTTCTTGCCGTTGATGGGGTAGTAGTTAATGTAGGTGGGCAAGTTAGTCACGCAGTTATTGTGAGTCGTGAATTGGGGATACCATGCGTTGTTTCTGTTGAAGATGCTACTGAACGAATAGAAGATGGCACAGTCATAGAAGTAAATGGCACGATTGGTGAAGTGACGATTATCGGGAAACCATAATGGGATACGCTGAAAGCAACCCCTGGAAGAAACCAGATTTAGTTGGGACACCTATTACTGGCGAACGATACACGGCTCTTCAATTCATGCGATTAGAGTGGGACCATATTTGGACGAAAGTCTGGCTACTTGTTGGACGTACATCGGAAATACCGCAATCTGGGGATTTTCTAGTTGAAGAAATTGGACCGGAGTCATTTCTTATTCTCAGACAAAACGATGGGAGTGTTCGAACTTTTTATAATGTATGTCAACGCCGTGTTCTCGCCTGATTATGGAACCAGAGGGAAATATCGAAAACATACGATGTCCATCGTGTGCTTTGGTTTGGAATCTTTCAGGTGAAAGCGAAATGCTTCTAAATTCTACAAATGATAAAAGAAAGAAAGGTACTGATAACCTTCGGCTGTGCGAAGTCCGAAATGAGACGCACGCTGGTTTCATCTTTATCACTATGAACGAAAATCCGGTAACTTTGCAACAATATTTAGGTCCGGTTTGGGATGATTGGGAAAACTATCATAGTGATGAATGGGCCCGAACTTCAGCCGCAACGGTCGCAGTTGATTGCAATTGGAAAGTACCTCAAGACAATTCATGCGAATCGTACCACCTTCCAACAGTGCACCCTCAAGGAGAGTATTGGATCGAACACGACTACAAACAATGCGTATTTGACTGGTGTGATGAAGGCCATAACCGTATGGCTATCAAAATGGGGGCTCCAGCAGAATCTTTACAGTCTAAGAATCTTATAATTGATGAACAATTGTCAGCAATGCTCTTGGCTTGGGGGCTAAGCCCAGAGGACTTCCATGGGCGTGAATACGAAACAAGGCTAGCTTTACAAAAAGCTAAGCGCGAAAGCGCGAGAGAACGAGGGTACGAGATCGCAGATCTGCATGATGACCAGCTAACGGATGCGTATCATTATAATATTTTTCCAAATATCACTATTAGTTACGCAGGATGTGAATATGTGTCAATGCAAAGAATTCGTCCGCACTCAACTGACCCAACGAAATGTTTTTATGACAATTTTACTTACGGGGCGAAAGGCAGCGAAAGTGATGCAGATCTCGAAGGCCTCGGCGGAAAAGAGTGGTTGCATGAAGGAGAAAAGCGACAGTTTTTCACATATGGAGAACGCCTTATGAACAGGCGTATAGCGGACCAAGACCTGAGTATCGTTACCGGCCAGCAACTTGGTCTCACTTCGCGCGGCTATTCCGGCGTGACACTATCCGGCCAAGAAGGTCGAGTGCAAAGGTTTCACGATGTTATCAACGAACATATAGCGACTGGCAGTTAAACCGTTAAACTAATCGATTGATACCGGGTGCATCTGGCCTAGGGGGAGTAGCCGCCATAGTTAGGAACGTTCGTTTCGATATCCTCCAGCCCTGTTCAGATCGAATCCATTCATCATGATACTGACCACGTACCTCGTAATCGTCTACACCATTTGGGTCTACTCGATGCCAAGCATGAACGTACGATATGGAAGTAGCGCTTTCGGTATCATTTACTGTTACTTGGACGTTGCTGATACTATGGCAACTCGCTATCCACTTTGTGAGGGCAGGAAGCAAAAGGTTGTATATCTTCTCTCGTCCATGGATCTCTTCCCCGTAATAATTCGCTATGGCATCTTCAGTGAAACATGCCGCTTGTTCAACAGGTCGATTTTCATCAGCTAACCGAGCTTGTTCGTAAATCATAAAAGTAATTTGGTGGACAATGAGGAGTTCTTCATTGCTGTCCATCACAAGAATCTCACAGGGTCTGTACCATCCCAATTTTGAGCGCTTGTTGCGACATGGTCAAAAAAGGCAGCCATAGATTCATTGGGGTCAACTATCTCGACGAAAGGAATATTCTCCGTCCCTGTCATATAGAGGAACTCATTTCCATTTCTTGTTATCCCATATTGTGCCTGTTCGCAATCTAAAGATAGGAAATGCTCTCTCGCTGCAGCAATTTCAGCCCAATAACATACATGGTGGATTCCTCTACGGTTTGAGTCGAGGAATTCAGTGTAAATAGAAGGTTCAGGGGATGGCTCAATCAATTCAATCTGTTGAGTGCCGCTTTGCGCCAAACCCATTCGTGCTTTCATGCGAACAGTTTCTCCACGATACGTTGTGTCGGCTATATCAACGTTGTAAAGAAACCAGGGCCCGATGCCATTGAAGTTAACCCAATGATTCGCTTCGCGTTCAATATCATCTACAACAAACGCTGTTTGCCTAATTACTCCTAACCAAGAAGGTACTTTCATCCAATCACCTCATAATTTAAAGAGTTGTCCACCATCGACAGCTATATCTTGACCAGTAAGCATCCTAGGGGCTTCGCTCGCAAGATAGAGGACGACATTTGCTATTTCTTCAGGGCTAACGAAAGCGGCCCTAGGATTTAAAGACGAAAGATGGTTTGCTACAGCCTCTGGGCCTTGATCAACTAACGATTGTTGAATTTCGGTTTGAGTTGGCCCAGGCGATACAGAATTAACGCGAATACCAGCGTTAGCGTATTGCAGCGCAGCCTGCCGAGTTAAACCAATCACACCATGTTTACTCGCGACATAACCCGGTGTTGCTCTTTCAGTTCCTCTATGGCCGACAATAGAAGCATTGTTGATAATAACCCCTCCGGCATTCTCTAACATCTTGGTTATCTCTGAGCGCATGCAATAGAAAATTGATGAGAGATTAGAAGCGATTAGGTTATCCCACGATGTGTGATCATATTCATGAAAGAGCGAACTGCTGTCAAAAACACCAGCATTATTGAAAGCAATATCTAGAGCTCCAAAGGTCGCTACTGTTTCTTCAACCGCTCTTTCAACTTCAGAAACTTCACGTAAATCAGCTTGAAGAAACTTAGCTTCATACCCTTTCTCCATCAGTGAATCTGCGAATTCTGAGCCGATTTCATTTCGCCGACCGATAAAAACAACGCCAGCACCATTCTCGCACAACACTTCTACCGTGACTTTACCTATGCCGGAAGTTCCACCAGTCACCAAAGCAACTTTTCCAATAAGAGGTTTTTGCTCTGCGTCCATCATCCTAATCTCCAAGTCTATTCTCCTTCACAGCTACTATTTATGCAATTGGGATAACACTGGGATTCGTATTGTTTGGTTGCGATATGAGTTCATCCATGTTTAGATCTAAGGGGAGGGTGCTATGAAGGCTATGGTTTTGCGATCTGGGGAGTTACGCATTGATCATGTCCCAGACCCGACGCCACAAAGTGGACAAGTTATAGTCAAATCTCTTTGTTGCTGTATTTGTGCAAGTGACCTTCATATGGTTCATAATGCAGAGCGACTTGCTACATGGTCTAAAGAACATGGAGGCCCTTTTGATTTTGACCCTCACGAGGATATTGTCCTAGGGCACGAGTTCTGTGGTGAAATCGTTGAAATTGGCTCTAACATCTCAAATAGCCTGTCAATCGGTGACCGTGTAGTTTCGCAACCTATAGTTTTTAGTGATAGCGGGTTTGCTGTACTTGGATATTCAAATGAGTACCCGGGTGGATTTGGAGAGTACATGGCGTTAAGCGAAAGTTTGATTTTGCCTGTGCCGGACGAAATCCCTAGCGAAACCGCTGCACTTATGGAGCCCCTTTCAGTGGGAATTCAATATGCAAGAATATCAAATGTGCAGGATGGGGAAGCCCCCATAGTGATTGGTTGCGGAGCTATAGGGCTCGCAGTCATAGCAGCATTTAAAGAAAAAGGGATAGGTCCAATCGTCGCAGCAGACCTGTCACCATTTCGACGACAAATGGCTATCCAAATGGGAGCCGATATAGCCGTTGACCCTCAAGAGGAAAACCCAATAGATGTTTGGACCCGAGCGGTTGCATTGGGAACAAGATGCGTGATTGTCGAGTGCGTTGGTGCGA
>JAKMEQ010000045.1 GCA_022425805.1 Acidimicrobiales bacterium | reverse complement strand
TTCCATAGTTCAGGCTGTTCATTTCGAGCTCTATTAACTACTTCAAATGCGAAATTCATGTGGCAGCTTTCATCTCGAAAGACCCAATTTGTTCCTGCTGCTAGTCCGTTGAGGAGCCCTTTACTTCTAAGAAAATATACATAAGCGAAAGCGGCAAAGAAAAATAATCCCTCTATGCATGCAGCAAAGCATATCAAGTTCAGTAGAAAGGTTCTTTGGTCTTCCTCCGAACGCAATTCGTCAACTTTTTCCATTGTTCCCATCCACTTGAAACAAAATTCGCCTTTTTGTTTGATAGAGGGGATGTTGTTAATTGCTGCAAAGGCTTCTTCTCGTTCATCTACATCAGGGATGTAGTTGTCAAGGAGAGTCAGGTAGAACTGTACATGGAGAGCTTCCTCGTATAGTTGCCGGCTTAGGTACATCCGTGCTTCAGGGGCATTTATATGCTTGTACAGGTTCAGTACTAGGTTATTGGCGACAATGGAGTCTCCGGTAGCGAAAAAAGCTACCAACCGGTTTATAAGGTGTTTCTCTGCTGGAAGCATTTTCCGTAGGTCAACTAGGTCATCAGAGAAATCAATTTCGTCAACAGTCCATGTGTTCTTGATAGCATCTTCGTACATCTCAAAGAATTGTGGGTATCGCATCGGGCGGAGAGTGAGACTAAAACCAGGGTCAAGGATATTCTCTGGCCTGCTGGTTACCGTATTCGTTGGTGTTTTAGGGTGCTCCGATTCTTCGGGATCTGGATTTATAGAAAAAGCGCTGTCATCTGTTAGGGCCATAATGCTCTCCTCGTGTCTATTCGCATGCTTCGCAGTGCTCAGGGTTCTCTAGAGAGCATGCGAGCGCTTCGGCATCGGTGAATGTTTTGACTTTTTCTTCGGGCGGAGTGTCGGGACTAGTTCCAACAGTTGTTTGATTGATTCGAGTCGCTGGTCTTGAGCGGAGGTAGTAGGTAGTTTTGATTCCTTGTTTCCATGCGTACATGTACATCGAACTTAATTTTCCAATTGTTGGAGACTCCATGAACAAGTTGAGTGATTGACTTTGGTCGATGAAAGCACCTCGGTCAGATGCCATCTCTATGAGAGATTTCATTGGTATTTCCCATGCTGTTCTGTAAATTTCTTTCAAGTCGGCTGGTAACCGGTCGACATTTTGTACTGAGCCTTCGTTGAGGATGAGGGTTTTACGCATCTCTTCATCCCACAATTCTCTCTCCTGAAGTTCTTTCACGAGGTATTTATTAATTTGCATGAACTCTCCGGATAGGGTTTCCCGTTTGAACAAGTTAGAAACTTGCGGTTCGATACATTCGTAGCATCCCGATATGGAAGCAATAGTTGCCGTCGGGGCTATGGCGATCATCAGAGAGTTACGTAGTCCAAATTGTCGTACACGGTCACGTAATTCTTGCCAGCGTATTTCGTCGGAAGGTTCAACTCCCCATAGGTCAAATTGGAGATCCCCTTTCGCTGCTCGAGTTAGCTCAAAAGTTTCATGAGGCCCATCGGTTTCAGCAAGTTCAGTAGAAGCCCAAAGTGCGTTGAAATAGATTTCTTCGCTTATTCTTTTTGATAGATTCCTTGAAGTTTCTGAATCAAAGGGAAGTCCCATTTTGAAGAACACATCTTGTAGTCCCATCAATCCGAGGCCGATGGGACGCCATTGGTTGTTTGAAGTACTAGCTTCGCCGATGGGGTAGAAATTGATATCTATTACCCGGTCGAGGAATGGGACAACTTGACGAACTGTTTCGCCGAGCTTCTCATAATCAAAAGTAGGCTCTTTGTCATTGGTGACGAAAGACCCTAGATTTACAGACCCCAAGTTGCACACAGCTGTCTCGGATTCATTCGTTACTTCAATGATTTCTGTGCATAGATTTGATAAATGGACGACTCTTGCAGTTTTACCCTCCTCCACTAATTCAGCTTCGCTTCCGGTTTGGTTGCATTTTAGGTTTGAGGCATCTTTGAAAGTCATCCACCCATTGCCTGTCTGAGCGAGCGTCCTCATCATTTTGGTATAAAGGTCACGAGCCGAGATTTGCCGCTCGTATAAACCGGCCTCTTCGGCTTCTATATAGGCCTTCTCAAATTGATCTCCGAAAAGGTCAGTCAAGTGGGGTACTTTCTTCGGGTCGAAGAGGCTCCACTGCCAGTCATTTTCGACTCGCTTCATGAAAAGATCAGGAATCCAATTGGCAATATTGAGGTTGTGGGTGCGACGAGCGTGGTCCCCGGTGTTATCTTTCAATTCGAGAAAATCATCGATGTCATCATGCCATGTCTCTAGATAAATACATGCAGCGCCCTTCCGTCTTCCACCTTGGTTGACAGCTGCAACGGAACTATCGAGGGTTTTTAACCAAGGGACAATACCGTTGGATAGGCCATTTGTTCCTTGGATTAAACTGCCTTTACTTCGTATGCGGTGCCAAGCAACTCCGATACCACCGGCGAATTTTGAGAGTTGAGCAATGTCCGCATACCGTTTATAGATGCCTTCCAAAGAATCATCTGGAGAGTCGAGAAGGTAGCAACTCGATAGTTGTTGATGTGTTGTTCCAGAGTTGAAGAGGGTAGGGCTAGAAGGGAGGTAAGCCAGAGAGGACATGAGATCGTAGAAGGCAACAGCTTCATCTACATTTTGTGAAAGTCCACAGGCAACTCGAAGGAAGAAATACTGTGGTGTTTCAATTACTTCGCGTGTTTCAGGGTGCCGGAGTAGATATCTGTCGTAAACAGTGCGCAACCCGAAGAACTCAAAATTCTGATCTCTGCTGGAATCAACCGCAGCATTAAGCGTTGATGCATGCTCCATAGCGAAGGACAAGGCGCTATCGCTAATTAGCCCTAGTTCGTAACCTCGTGTGATTGACTCTGTGAACCACGGAATATTTTGATTACGAACTTCTTTGTCGATGTATGTTGCAAGTAACCGTCCGGCGAGTCGGGAATACCTGGGTTCTTCTATGATGAGTCCAGCTGCAGTCCGTATTGATAATTCGTCTAGTTCTTGTGTCGTAGCTCCATCCGCTAGTGCAGAGATAGTCCTAGTAGCGACCCGCATCGGATCTACTCCAGGTAGGCCTTCAGCGCAACGAGCGACTGCATTTACTATTTTGTTTACATCTACTTCCTCAAGGTCGCCGTTGCGTTTCTTAACACGCATGCCAAGACCTGATTCAATGCGGTTGACGGTGGAAGCGAGATTCTCTGAAGCCTCTAACAAGTCAGGGACCTCAGTTATTAGTTGACTCGCTCCTCCCTCTGTAGCTTCAGCATTTTGTAACGTATCATCGTCAGTTTTTGTTTCGTCATCTATGGATGGTTCAAACAGTGCCACCGGTTACTCTCCTCAATATCCCCCAACTACGATCCGACGTATCACCGGATCTCAAATTCGGGGAACGGATACAAACCTATTTTCAGGTTGACTTCCGTAACCCCAAATTCTCGCAGCTATTATTTCGTCTTTGAAATACTGCCAGACTCTAATTACACCCTTGTAACTACACCCGTGTCAATAGTTATTCAAATATTTTTGAGAAAGTTTTATAAAAGCAGGTTTGACGGGGTAATAACGATGCCATCTTCGTCTGCGTATACCCAAAAATTTGGCTCGATGGTTGATCCTAAAAAATGAATTGATTCTCCAATGGCTCCAAGTCCACGCTTAATGCTTCGTCGTGGGGTTGTCCCAAGTGCCCGAATTCCGATCGGAATATTAGCTATTACTTGTGAATCGCGAATGTAACCGAAGACAATGACCCCAGCCCATTCGTTGTGAACTGCCAATTGCGCTAGTTGGTCACCTAGGAGGGCGCAGAGTGGGGAGCCATTTCCGTCGACTACGAGTACCCGGTTTAAACCAGGAGATTCTAGAACTTTGCGGACAAGTGAGTTATCCTCAGGTGCAGTCACAGTCTGCACGCTTCCAAAGAAAGATATAGTTTTGCCAAATGACTGCAGCCCGGGTAGAAGGACTTCACTATTAGGAAATTGGTCAAGTAAATCAGCTGTTGTGAAGTGGGTCATAGTTTCCTTTTTAGCGCAAAATTGTGGAAGAGATGATATTAAGTTCGTTTGCTTTTATTGCTGCCCAACACTGTGACCCAAGTCGTAAATTGAGATGGTGCAGTGATTCTTGCGTAATTAATGCGGTCGCTTCGAATGGGCCTGTCATACCTACTCGAACTTTCAACCCATCATCATTGAGTGCCGTGATAGTAACTGGCCACACATTTCGGGGTGACCCATCAGGCGGCTCGAGGTAAAGGGAGATAGCGGAAGCAGAGAAACTGATATGAACTGGCCCATAATGCTCTTCGGCAAGTCGGAATGACCCCCCTCCATCGATCTCAGCCAAAAGCCCGTTAGCGGAAGCGGAGAGTAGATTAAGATCGAGAAATTTCGCTACCCATGAACTCGCAGGGCGTTCAGCTACTTCCTCCATCGCCCCAGTCTGAATAATCTTTCCGGAGTCAATGGCTAATACCGAATTACCGATCAACAAAGCTTCTACGGGGTTATGTGTTACAAGGATCAAGGTAGTTTGTTGATTTTTTAAAAAATCCCGTATCCAGATTGAAGCTTCTGCGTCAATTGATGAGGTTGGTTCATCAAGGAGAAGAATTTCGGGTTCGTTGGCAAGGGAACGGGCAAGCGCAACTCTGGATAGCTGCCCCCCAGACAGGGTACTAGGTAGCCGGTTTTGTATCTCTGAGAGGGCGAATCGTTCGATAATTTTTTCTGTCCGTGTCCGTATATTTTTAGCTCTTCGACCATGGGCGCGAAGTGGAAAAGTTATATTCTCAGAAACAGTCATATGAGGGAAAACAGCACCTGTCTGTAGTTGGAGGACAGCGGATCGTTTATAGGCCGGGAGAAAAATATTTTGTTCTGGGGCATCAACGACTTTTCCACCAATTGATAAAATTCCTGATTGAAGGGGTAAAAGCCCTGCGAGAATACGTAATAGTGTTGATTTTCCTGCGCCATTCGGACCGATTACGACCAAGTGGTCACCAGCGGGAGCGTAGAAATCGAAGTCGAATATATGTGTATCCAGTGTTGCTAGGCCATGGAGCTCTATGGAAGTCATCGTTGTCCCATCCATCTACCCCGAAGAGTGATCAAGACCCCGAGAGAAATAGTCACCATGATCATCCCAAGAACAATTGCCCTACTTGGGTCACTTTCCAATGCAACGAAAAGCTCTAGCGGGAGGGTACGTGTTCGTTCCGGGTTATCTCCAGCAAAAGTTATTGTTGCCCCAAACTCCCCGAGAGCACGCGCCCATGAGAGCGTCAAGCCAGTGATCAGCCCTGTTCGAATCATTGGAATGGTAACGGTGAAGAAAGTACGAGAGGGGCTTGAACCAAGGCTCATAGCGCTCTCCTCAAAGTCTAAATCTAAGTCGCTTAAAGATGATTCAATCGCAAGGACAAAGAAGGGCAACGACACAAACGTAGCCGCGACCACAGCTCCGGTTGTTGTAAACGGAAGGGTTATGCCGAACCACTCATCGAGTTTCTGCCCCACGAAACCTCTTCTACCGAGGGCAAATAGCAAGGCGGTACCGCCGGCAACAGGTGGCAGGACCATGGGTAATAGTACTGCCGCCCTTAGGAATCGTATCCACCGATTTTGGGATCGGGCGAGAATCCACCCGAGCGGTAATCCGAGAAGAAGGCAAATGAGCGCTGAAGTCGTAGCCACGATGAGTGACAAGGTGATTGCTCTCCTGACCGATTGCTCGGTAAGGATAGAAAAAAAGGAAGACCAGGGTGTCCTTTGGGCGAGTCCGATGAATGGAAGCAGGATTAATATAGTTGCCAAAGCACCAATGCTTACAACGGGCAGAGGGGCAGAGGACAACTTTTTAGTTTTCATATTTTACCCCGAATCCGTGTTTCTTCAGAATTGATTGTCCATTGTCGGAGATCACGAACGCTACGAAATCTTCGGCTTCTGCTTTGGAAGGTTCAAGAACTGCTATGGGGTATCGGGTGAAGACGTCTTCGCTGTCTTGTATTCTGATGACTTCCATATTCATAGTGGTGTCCGTGATGTAGATTAAGCCAGCATCAACTTCGCCAAGCTCAACCTTGGTTCTGACAGATCGTACGCTTGGCTCCTCTGAGGCAGGCTTCAATACGACCCCTTTGCGTTCTGCTAACTCGTATGAAAGAACTCCACAGGGAACAGCAGGGGCGCAGATAGCTAGAAGGACGTCGGGCAGATCCTTGAACGATGAAATCGATGCTGGATTCCCTTTCGGTGTGACAATGACCATACGGTTCGTTGCGAAGATTTGAACGAGCGTATTATCTGCTACTCGGCCCGAGGTGATGACACGCTCTAGTGTCTGTTCATTTGCTAAGCCGATGACGTCTGCCTCAGCACCTTCTTCGAGTTGTGTGGCAAGAGTCGTACTGCCGGCTGTATATATTGTGGACCTTGTTCCTGTTTCATGTTCAAAAGCTTCTGCTATCTCATGAAAAGCATCGGATAATGAAGCGGCCGCCATGACTCTCAGGGTCGAACTGTCACCGCTGCAACACATGAGGAAGAAACCGAAAGTTATGGCAAGTATGGCCGCAACTGCCTCCTGAGTGAAACGTTGTTTCTTTTGTAGTCTCATGAAGTGGTCAATGTCGGATTTCAGGGTAGTTCTACCACGACGTTGGTTGCTTTGACTACGGCTGCAGCAAGAACTCCTTGCTCTAGTTGCATTTCCTTAGCTGCTTCAGCAGAAATGATAGAAATAAAACGGTGCCCGCCGGCTTGAATTTCGACTTGTGCCATCACGTCATTCTGAATTACTTGCGTTACTAAACCAACAAAACGATTCCGTGCAGATAGTCGCTGTCCGTGTTCGGTCTCGAAGTCATTCATTTCTTGAAGAAATCGAGCAAGATCGACGCCTGAGATATTTCGATGTCCGCCGTCTGTTCGAGTTGCCGCAATGCGCCCTTCATCGACCCAAGAGCGAACAGTATCCACACTTACTGCTAGAAGAGAAGCAACTTGGCCCATGCGATAAGTTGTCATATGAAATCCTTTATTAAAAATCTATGAAATTAATAGGATTATATTCTAAAATCTATAAAAATCAGCTTTTATTAAGCTCGTGTAGAGAAATTGAGATTTTTCTTTGACTATCACAAATCTATGTCCAATCAGTATCTAATATTTGGGCATGAGTCCTCACCTATTTGGCCTTCTTCAAAATACTGTTGCTGATACAGCAATTGATAGCTTGACTGACGCCTGCGGAAATAATCCACAGCAAATTTGTGAATGGGTATTCAACGCTTCGAACAATAAAAACCTTGCGTCTATCGTTGGGTGGGCCGTAGATCGCCCATTAAAAATCATCGTTGTTTTCATTGCCGCTTTTATCGTTTCACGTGTGATGAAGAGAGCAGTAACCCATTTCGGTGAACGTCTTACTGATGACAAGAAGAGCCGAGCGTTAGCGCAGATAAAGAAAGTTAAAGCCGGGAAGATTCTGATTGATGAACAACAGGAAGCTCGGACGAAAGCCAGAACAGAGACATTGACGTCGGTTCTCTCAAGTGGTGCGAATCTTGTTATCTGGACAGTTGCTGGATTAATGATGATGGGTGAATTGGGGATTAATTTGGGTCCACTCATTGCGGGAGCAGGCATCGTCGGTGTTGCAGTTGGGTTTGGTGCCCAATCAATTGTTAAAGATTTTTTATCTGGGGTTTTCATGCTGGTAGAAGATCAGTATGGGGTTGGTGATTACATCGACGTAGGACTCGTTTCAGGGACTGTTGAACGAGTCACGCTTCGTACAACGATTCTTCGTGACGGTAATGGCAGTATTTGGTATATACCGAATGGCGAAATAGCCCGAGTCGGGAACACGTCTCAAGTTTGGGCACGAGCCCTGTTAGATATCGATGTGGCTTATGATACAGACCTTCGCCAAGCGCAAGAAGTTCTTAAGAGCGTTGCCATGGAGCTTTGGCATGATGAGGAATTCACTGGTGGCGATATTATTGAGGAGCCGACCGTTAGTGGTGTTCAGAGTCTTGGAGCTGATGGAATAACACTCCGTCTTGTCGCAAAGACTAATGCCTCCGATCAGTGGGCTGTAGCCAGAGAGCTACGGCTGCGCATCAAAGAAGCTTTTGATGAAGCTGGAATCGAAATGCCATTTCCTCAAAGGACTGTTTGGATTAACCGACAGGGTGAAGAGAGCTGATAAGAGCGTTACTTCAGTTTAGTGAGAGAATCTTGTGCGGCTGCTAAGTCCGCTTTGGCTTTACCTAGTAAAGCTCTAGTCTCTTCCACAAGCTCAGATTTTGCATTCTGGACATAACCCGGGTTAGAAAGACGATTTTCAAAACCATCGATTTGCCTAGTTTTTTCTTCTACGAGCTTTGTTAATCGGTTTTGTTGTGCTTCTACATCCACCGTATCGAGTAAGCCTGATATGAGGACTTCGGAACCTTCGAAAGTCAAAGGACTGGCGATTTTCGGGCGGTCGTGAGTAAGTGGGAGGACTTCTCCTACGCCAGCTAATACTTCAACAAGCCCATCTGTCGTGGATAAGAGATAGCGAATGGCATCGGAGGCGTGAAGCGTAATGAGCTGTTTGGGTTTCACGTTCTGTTCTGCTCTCACAGAGCGAATGAGAGTCACTAGCGAAGTAGCCCGATCAAACATTTGTAGGGTTTCCTCTGTGCCTATGGCCAGATCCGTTATTGGCCAATTTGCCCCTGCGAGAATTTCTGACTTTCCAAGCTGCACTCCGGCTATTTCTCCACATCGAGCCTGCGCGACATACGGCCAAAGCGCTTCGGTAATGAAAGGACAGACTGGGTGCATAATGCGTAGGACAGAGTCCAGTACAGCGGTGAGGACTGCTTGTTGTTCAGGGTCATTATCGATGGTCGGCTTGACTATTTCGAGATACCTGTCACAGACGTCATGCCAGATAAAGTCATATAAGGTATCTGCGTACATGTTAAACTGGTAGGTACTTATCGACTGCTCTAATTTCGTAATAGTTTGCGATAGCTGGGAGATAATCCACCGATCCGAGAATGGTCTTGAGGTAATGTCGATCGGGCTATGAACTTGTACGTCTTCTTCAACTCGATTGAGTGCGAATCGGGTTGCATTCCAGACTTTATTTGCGAAGTTACGGCCGAGATCAAATTTTGCAGAAGAGTTTCTAGCTAGAGGCATCTCATCAGTAGGGAAGTGAGTTCCCAATGCTACGCCGTATGCACTAATCATTTTTTTACTGGCGTCGCTCGGAGAAGTTTGTTCTGGAGCAGCAACAATATGCCCGGATGGGCTGGTGATAAATGAAGGGGTGAAGGCTTCGCCAGTATGTGGACACAGCATGTCAACCGGCATACGAACATCTTGGGTGTCTGTAGTCATTTGAACCAATGTGAAGCGCATAGCATCTGCCCCATGGCTGTAAATAATGTCGCGTGGGTCGACCCCGTTTCCGAGGCTCTTTGACATTTTTTGCCCCTGCCCATCTTGGACCATTGCGTGGATGAAGACGTCCTTGAAGGGTAGCTTACCTCCAAGGAAATAGCGGTTGAACATTACCATTCTACTCACCCAGAGAGTGATGATCTCACGAGCGGTTGAGAGCACAGAGGTAGGGTTGTATTTCTCGAGGAGCCCCACAGTTTCTGGAAAATCTTCAGGCCATGGCCAGCCCATCGTTGAAAGGGGCCATAGGGCAGAAGAGAACCATGTATCCAAGACATCTGGATCTCTGGTAAAGCCCTCTGACTCGAGGGAGTCAATTAGCGATTCCTCGTCAGTCTTATCAGCAAACCGCTGCAGGGTGCTTTCTGGAGGCACACAAACTGCCTCTTCTACTTCCTCCGGATTAATTTTACGGACAACATGGGCGGCCCCTTGGCTTACCCAGTCGCTATTGACTTTGATAGCTGTATCGATGGCTGCCTTGTCCATAGGAACAGGGCTTTGGGTTATTGGGCTGACACGTATCCAGACTGGAATCTGATGCCCCCACCAAAGCTGCCGCGAAATACACCAGTCACGAATACCCTCATGCCAAGCATGGTACGTCCGAGCGTATCTTTCTGGATAGAAATTGAGTTCTCCGTCTCCTGGCGTATCCGTCCGGACAGGTATTTCTTCGGGCATAGGCGGCGACTGTTCGGAATTCTGAGCCCGTAATGCTGAGCCCCTTAATCGGTCGTCAGTTACATTTACGTACCACTGGTCGCTCAACCAGGGTTCTATTGGAGCATGGCTGCGATAAGAATGTCCAACGGAATGGGAGTATGGACGTACTTCATCTAGGAGATCGTGCTGCTCGAACCATTCGACGATAGCTGTCCGAGCATCTTCTCTTGTAAGGCCTACAAATTGTTCTGCAGTAGCCGAAATGTCTTCCCAGCCGTGTTGGTCAGAGATAGTTCCATCAGGGCCAAGAATATTGATGACGGGAAGGTCATGGCGAAGGCCGATCTCCCAGTCGTTAGTGTCATGGGCAGGTGTAACTTTAAGGAAGCCCGAAGCATATCGGGCTTTCGGATCATCACTTTCCGGATCTTCTATTACGACGTGGTCATCGGCAACTATAGGGATAAGGCGCTCAACGATCGGGAGTCTAACTGTCTTTCCCACAAGGCTCTCTGCTCTAGGGTCGTTGGGGTTGATTGCCACAGCGGTATCTCCCAGCATGGTCTCTGGTCGGGTTGTGGCAACTACTACATCCCCTGTTCCGTCCGCCAAGGGATACTTTAGATACCACATGTGGCCGTGAACTTCTTCCATTTCAACTTCATCGTCAGCTAGTGCTGTTCTAGTTACCGGATCCCAATTAACTAGCCGTTTCCCTCGGTAGATCAGACCATCTTGAAATAATATGAAAAATGCATGTCGGACAGCGATAGCGCACATCTCGTCCATAGTGAACCGTGTCCGGTCAAAATCACATGACGCCCCCATCGCAAGTAATTGATTGATGATAATTTGCTCGTACTCATCTTTCCATTTTTGCGTTTTCTCTACGAAAGCATCGCGCCCAATTTCAAGACGGCTTGTTCCTTCCCCGATTAGACGCTTTTCTACGACAGTTTGAGTAGCTATGCCGGCATGATCAGTTCCTGGCATCCAGAGTGTGGATTCCCCGCGCATTCGATGGAATCGGATTAATAGATCTTGGAGCGTGTTATTTAAGGCATGGCCAAGATGTAGCGGGGCAGTAACGTTTGGAGGGGGGATGATGATCGAATAAGAAGGAGACTCTGATGGTTTAGGATCTGCATGGAAAATTCCAGACTCAGTCCAAATCTGCCCAACTTCAACTTCTGTGTCGGCAGGATTGTACTTAGTCGGTAATTCAGGAAGAGAGTCTCTTTTCTTCGTCACAGAGTAAGGCTAATAGTGTTTAGGTTACGAGTGATGTTAGATAGGGAGAAAGGTGAGTTCTATTACAAATCTATTAAATTTGCAACAAGGGCCCGAGAAGCTAATTTGTAATTAGAAGAACGACAAAGGACTTCTTTAAATCAAGGCTGTACCATGACTGAATTTTCACTCGAACTAAATGAAGACCAAATAGGTATCCAAAATTGGGTGCATGGTTTTGCTGAAGATGTGGCCCGCCCTGCTGGCGAAGAATGGGACGAGCGAGAAGAATTTCCGTATCCGATTGTTAAACAGGCGGCTGAAATTGGCTTGTACGGATGGGAATTCATGGCAGAGGCTATCTGGAATGATCCTACCGGTCTTACTCTTTGCATAGCAGTTGAGGAACTTTTCTGGGGAGATGCGGGTATCGGAATGGCTATCATGGGGTCGGGTTTGGCAGCTGCCGGCATCGCATCTGCAGGAACCAATGAACAGGTAATGGAGTGGGTTCCACAATGTTATGGGGATGCTAACAACTTACAACTTGGAGCTTTTTGTGCTTCAGAACCTGATGCTGGGTCAGATGTTGGAGGCTACCGACTTTCTGCAAAATATGACCAAACAAAGGATGAATGGGTTCTTAACGGAACGAAAGCGTGGATTACTAATGGTGGGATTGCTGATATTCACGTTGTAGTGGGAGTCGTAGACCCAGATCTCGGTTCTAAAGGTCATGCCAGTTTTGTCGTCCCACCGAATACTTCAGGTTTAAGCCAAGGGCAGAAATATAAAAAACACGGAATTCGGGCAAGCCACACCGCAGAGGTCGTTTTCGACAATGTGCGAATCCCTAATAGTTGCCTTCTAGGTGGTAAAGAAAAACTTGATAAACGTTTAGCGCGAGTTAGGGAAGGGAAGAAAGGAAATTCCCAAGCTGCGATGCAGACTTTTGAAGCGACACGGCCTGCAGTAGCGGCACAGGCAGTTGGTATTGCTCGAGCGGCATATGAGTATTCCCTTGAATACGCTAAAGAACGTCATGCATTTGGACGTCCCATTATTAAGAACCAAGGTATAGCTTTCATGTTGGCCGATATGGCAACTGAGATTGACGCCACTCGAATGTTAACGTGGCGCGCCGCTTGGCTCGGGAAGCAACGGAAGTTCGAGAACGCAGAAGGGTCGATGGCTAAGCTTAAGGCAGGGCGTGTAGCTACCTGGGTGACTGAACGAGCGATTCAGATCCTTGGAGGTTATGGCTATACCAGAGAATACCCTGTTGAGCGTTGGCATCGTGATGCTAAAATTCATGATATTTTTGAAGGCACTGAACAAATACAACAGCTAGTTATCAGTCGAGCTATATCTGGGATGAGAATTGAGTAGGCCCCTTCCAGCTGTTTCACTAGCAGCAGTCCCTGGACGTAGAAAAAAAACTCTGGCTATCGCTAAAGAGATTGAAAAACGTGGATTCTCCGGTATCTATTGTCCTAGTTTTGGGGATGCTTTGGGGTTATGTCAAGGGGTCGCAAGTGTTACAGAGTCAATCCCTTTTGGAACTTCCATTGTGAATATTTACACTCGGCACCCTGCAGATTTTTCTTCAACAGCAGCATTCATCCATGAAATATCTGGAAAACGTTTCCAATTAGGGGTAGGAGTGAGTCATGCTCCCATGAATAAACGTTTGGGGCTAGCAACGGGAAAACCTTTGAGCGATATGCGAGATTTTGTCGAAAAAATTAAGAATACATCTCATGTCGGGGAACTACCACCAGTGGTATTAGCCGCGATGAGAGACCGTATGATGTCTCTTGGTGCCGAAGTAGGCGATGGGGTTGTTCTAGCTAATGGAGCGCGTAGTGCGTTGCCTTCAGCTCTTGCGCGTATGCGAACTGATCGTAGTCTCTCGGAAAATTTTTTTGTAGGGGGGATGATACCAACGTGTATTTCTGATGACCGCGAAGCCGCAGCAGAAGTCAACCGAAAAACATTGCGGATGTATGTGTCCTTGCCAAATTACCGAAACTATTGGAAGGCAGCGGGTTACGTTAAAGAAATGGAATTAATAGAAGAGGCGCTATCTAGGGGAGATACGGGTCACCTTATGGGCCTCATGACTGATGAATGGCTAAGTGATGTTACTCTTTATGGTTCAGCAGGTGAAGTGCGTGAGGGGCTCGATGCATGGTATGAAGCAGGCTTGACCACACCTATATTAGTTCCTTCATCAACTGTCGGAGGTCAGTTCACCGCTTTTGACGAACTCTTTGCTACGTTCTCTTAGCAACAAACAGGGATAACGGATCATTCCTTATTTCGTTGAATTATCGTCGTAGAAGGGCCCTCCGGCGTACCATCGGTCAAATCGGGGTTTATTAGCAGAAGTAACAAGTTCGACTATTGTTCCACTGGGAGGAGCGAGATACGCCATACTGGCGTACCCTTCTTCGGGAGACTTCGCTGATCCAAGAAGGCCCCAGCCAAGAGCGATAAGGCGGTCGGTTTCCGCTTTGACATCATCTACCCAAATTCCTAAATGGTGAACTCCAGAATCTTCACGCCCATCCCAGAAGGAACCTTCAGCTCCTTCAAGCAACTCAAGATGTTGAGGTCCTTCACATGAATACACGAACTTTAGAGGAACTTTTTGTTGGCCACCTTCCGGAGTCCAAAGTCTTTGACCCGGAGTTTCAACTACTTCAGTCCATGTAAGGTTTAAAGATTCTCCCATCTCTTCCATTGCCTGATAAATATCAGGTACTCGAATTCCTACATGAAAAACATCCTGAAGATTTAACATCGGTCCTCTAACTCTTTACAAATAATTTTAATAATTGCTTTACTCTAGCTTCTTTGGTTTGGCCGAATAATGGTAAATAAAGATAATCTAAATTCTCATTACCTAGTTAAGAGGTTCTCCAGCCCACCATCTTTCAAATTTGGGTTTGATTGCAGGGGTAACAAGTTCGACTATTGTTCCACTGGGAGGAGCGAGATACGCCATTCCGGCGTACCCTTCTTCGGGAGATTTCGCTGATGCAAGAAGGTCCCAGCCAAGAGCGATAAGGCGGTCGGTTTCCGCTTTGACATCATCTACCCAAACTCCGAAATGGTGAACTCCAGAATCTTCACGCCCATCCAAGAAGGAACCTTCAGCTCCTTCAAGCAACTCAAGATGTTGAGGTCCTTCACATGAGTACACGAACATTAGAGGAACTTTTTGATGGCCACCTTCCGGAGTCCAAATGCTTTTACCCGGAGTTTCAACTACTTCTGCCCATGTAAGGTTTAAAGATTCTCCCATCTCTTCCATTGCCTGATAAATATCAGGTACTCGAATTCCAATATGAAAAATTTCCTGAAGATTAAACATTTCTCCTCTAACTTTCAATGTAGGGGCTTAGTAATTTTTCTATTCTAAGTTCTTCAGGTATGTGTTCTTCGCCGATCAGGTGGTCTATTTGCTCATGTAAATGCCAGATTCTTCGTTCCTGGTAGTTGATCGGAATACCTGTTAATGCCGGTGATTCTAGTGATTCCTGCATAGGTGCCATATTGAATTTGTCTTCATCCATAATCTGATCAAACTGTTCGGATCGTTTTTTCCAATGGGTAGGCATTTCATCGCCTTCCCAATCTTTCGGAGCGTAATATGACCATTCCAAGAGGGTCTTCCCTGTGCCCATTGGCCAAAAAAGAAGAACCGGAAATCCAATTGTGCCCAATGGGAGAATGTAGTTCGGGAAATAGCTCACAGCTGTACTGGTGCAATCAACCATGTCCAAAAACTCTTGATTTTCCGTTTCGATCATGGCAAAAGGGCCATTGTCAAGCGGCTTCCAGTCATCCCATGATTCCATACCATGATTTCGGAACTGTTGGTTCGAATACCCGCAGACCTGACGGCTATGCCCGTTTGGGTACAGGCCCATTGCTGCTTGGTTGCTATTAAGCACAGAGAAGCCGTCTTTATTCGAGTGAATGTGTCTGAAATGGTAAACCTCTAGGAAAGCTTCCGCTGTTACTTTCCAGTTGCATGGGATAACGATGCTTCGCCTGTAGACCTCGCGTAAAGTTTCACAGTTAAGAGGCTCAAGCATTTGAGTCGCATCACCGAGGTATTCAAGCAAGGGAACAGCATTTAGATCTTTATTGATGAAGATAAATCCGGCGAAGGTATCGCAGCTTATTCTAGGGAGGGACCGTTCTGTCTTGTCTAAATCCACAAAATCGCGTTCGTCAGGAAGGGCTACGAGGGTTCCGTCGGTAATGTCGTAGGTCCAGGAATGGTATTGGCATCTTAGCCGTCGGGCTGATCCGCATTCCTCTCTAACTACTGGCGCCCCTCTGTGTTGGCAGGTGTTATAGAAACACCGAATTTCTCCATCAGCCCCACGAACAATGATCATAGGTTCTTTGAGTTTCTTGAACGTAAAGTAATCACCAGGATTGGGAATATCTTCTACACGGCCAGCTATAAGCCATGATTTGCCAAAGACGTGTTCGAGTTCGAGCTCATGGAACTCATCGGAGGTGTACCGCTCTTTAGGAATGTCATGGAACTTCGGAAAACCTTCTGGAGGTGCGGTGCGCTCCGATTCGTAGCGGATTTTTTTCTTTATGCTTTTTACGGTTTGTGCATCCATTTCTAATCAGTTGCCCCGCCATCTACTACCAGCAATCGTCCTGTTATGAAAACAGATAGGTCAGATACAAGAAACAGGGCTGCTCTAGCGATGTAATCTGGTTCTCCAGCAAGCCGGAGGGGATTGGCGGTGATAGCGGCATAAACATCTAGACCTTCGGCTTTAAGCGCTTCGTTTTGTTCGTTTAGGCCTGGAGTGTTAATAATCCCGGGCGCTATCGCGTTGACTCGTATTCGTCGACGGCCAAGCTCATTTGCGAATGCTCTCGTTAATCCAATGAGAGCAGCTTTGGAAGTGCTGTAAGCACTGATTCCGGCGCCGCCTCGGAGAGCGGCAATTGAAGAAATATTGACAATGGCTCCTCCGTTTCCCATAAGATTTGCGGCTTCCCGAGAAGCGCTAAATTGAGCTCGGACGTTAATATCGAGCATTCTTGTTACAAATTCGTCACTTACCTCTGCAATCGGTCCGGTAGGTGGGTAGATGCCAGCATTGTTGATGAGGATATCCAAATTGGAGCCGCCAGCTGCATCCTCTACAGCCGCAGTCAATTGTTCCGGGACAGTGATATCACAATGAATGAATCGAGGGGGTACGAGGTCTTTGAAAGTTTCTGTGTGCAACGTTTCATCATTATCAGCAATAGTCACTTCGGCTCCTGCTTGTAGGAGGCGAGTAGTAATAGCAGCGCCTATACCTTTGCCCCCACCGGTTACAAGTGCCCGTTTACCGCTTAGATCAATGAGATTCGAGAGCTGTTCGTTTACTGTCACAGGAGAATACTAATAGTGACTTTGATTTCGATCCAATTCAGTCTTCTCATGTAAATAATTGACTGCCGGTGGAGTGACGGTCAGGTTAATCAAAAGCGATACCATGTCAATCAAGTTCAGCGCTATCGTTTGATCGGGGGCAGGAAGGAAAAAGTGGATCTACAACCTGAAAGTTCTGTTAGAACAGGGCCTATCAAATATTTCTTCCTCTTTTTCGGTTTTGTATTTTCGGCTCTAGGGTTTATCGGTATCGTCGTGCCGGGTTTGCCTACTACAGTCTTTATGATTTTAGCTGCATCGTGTTTTACCAAATCGAGTCCGAGATTTGAACGCTGGATTCTTGATTTGCCAGTGGTAGGTAGAATGGTTATCGATTTTCGTTCAGGTCTTGGGATGCCTCGTCGAATTAAGGTGATAGCGGTCACTATGATGGGTGTGACAGTCACTTCAAGTGCAGTATTTTTCCTTTCTAATTTCCTAATTCGCGTACTAGTTATATTGGTTGGTGTAATAGGGGTTTGGTATGTTTGCTATCGGGTCCCTACGCGGGAAAAAGTCTTAGAACAAAGGTCACAAGAAGAGAAGGGTTCTTAGGCGCTTTGTCTTTTGTGTTTTATACCGAAGGTTCAATTCCGAATTCAAAGAGTAATGATGCCATCTTTTCTACGGATCGGAGGTAGTTGTCAATAGTTCGTTGGCGGGGTTCAGGAACGAAATGACTCACCCCAGCCCTTATATATTCTTCTAATTCACTGAGAATTGTTTCACGGTTATCTTCTAACGGGTCCCAACTGGTCCGCATCGAGATCGTAAAAGCATCTTCATCGCGGTAGGAGCGTATTTTTTTGATGGCGGTAGAAGTTTCTTGTGGAGAGAGAAATGCTCCATGCCAGCCATCTCCCACGCGGCATGCCCTCCGAAGAGCAACATCTGCATGACCGCCTATCCAAATAGGTATGTTCCCTACCGGTTGAGGCTTTGCTCGCATTTGAACAAATTCAGCTTCGTGAACCGGAAATGAAGCTGAAATATTGTCTTCATTCCATAAACACCGGATAATTTCTAGTGCTTCATCTGTTCGCTTTCCCCTTTCTTCAAACGGGACCCCGAGCGCATCAAATTCTTCTTTGAGCCACCCTGCTGCTGTTCCTAAAATGATTCGACCTTCGCTTAGCTGATCAATTGAAGCTAACGATTTAGCTACAACTATTGGATTTCTCAAAGGTAGGACTAGAACGGTTGTCCCAATTCTGATTTTCGAGGTTTTAGCGGCGACCCAAGCCATTACTGCTAAAGGTTCATAGATGTAGGCAGAGGGTGGATACTTTGCATTTGACGGAATGACTAGATGGTCGCTGACCCAAATATCGGCGAAACCCAGTTCTTCGGCAAGTTGAGCTACTTGCGTTATAGAGTCTCCTGAAGCAGCCGGACCTGCTTGAGGCAGATGCATGCCAGCCGTAATTGATGTAGGACTCATACCTTTAAACTAGCTATAAATTTCACTTCGCATATTGAATTTGTAGAGATTTGTGAAATTAAGAACCCAAGAGTTACCTGAACTAATATCTGTTAAAAATAGGCCATTCGCTGATGAATTGTTCGACCGTACACGACTAAGGTCAAAGCGCTATTGATGATACGATATTCGTTGAGGTGAGTCCTGAACATGGTTGTGTTGGGTTACTGACCGTCTTGGTGAAGAAGATCAACTGAATGGTGAATTGTTTCTCAAAAGTGCCGGAGAACCATCAAAGACATAGACTATAAAATCAACTGTCTGAACTATAAAGAGTAATTGGAGGGGAGACCGTGGACCGAAGGAAAGCCTCCGATGCCCTTAAGAGCGCAAAAAATATTATTGATTCCGGACTATCACATCTTCGTTCGCAACAAAACCCTGAAGCGAGTCAAGCTTTTCTCTATGACCTTGCTCATGCAAGTTCTGCTTACGTGATTGCTGAGAGCTTCCTTGACTATGCTGCGAAAGGACCTGAAGAGAGCCAAATCGTTGAGATTTTTTGCGCGGATGTACTACGATCAGTTGCTGCCATTACATTTGGGAACGAACAGGCATGGGAGTTAGAAAATTCTGACTTTGAAATAGTCCGTGCATACGTTACGAACCATGGGGCTCCAGAGCAGTATGCGCAGGCTTCACAAATCTCGGGGGAGTCTCACCTAAGCGATGAGATGGAACTTGTAGCTCAAACTTTCCGGCGTTTCGGGCGAGACCATATTACAGGCCTAGCTGAGAAAGTTCATCGGGAAGACCTAGATGTCCCAGAGTCGATTATTAGTGGTTTAGCGGACCTAGGGTGTTTCGGTTTATCAATTCCATCGGAATACGGAGGGAGTGCTTCAGGTTCAAGTCTAGATATGCATGGAATGGTGATCGCAACTGAAGAGCTCTCTAGAGCATCACTGAGTATAGGTGGATCTCTAATTACTAGGCCAGAAATCTTAGCTAGAGCGATAGAAAACGGTGGGACCGAACAACAGAAAAAGGACCTTCTCCCAAGAATTGCTTCAGGGGAGCTCATGTCTGCAGTAGCCGTGACAGAACCAGATTTTGGAAGCGATGTAGCATCGATAAATACGACTGCTCGCCAAAGCGATAATGACGTTTGGAAGCTAAATGGGGTTAAAACATGGTGCACTTTCGCCGGTAGAGCTGACCTTTTGATGGTACTAGCCCGAACGAACCCTGAAACTTCTGTAGGCCATCGTGGCCTTAGCGTTTTCGTCGTCAGGAAGGAACGTGTTGCGGGACATAGCTTTGACTTACACCAAGAATCCGGAGGCAGGATGCAGGGAACTGCTATCCCCACACTCGGATATAGGGGTATGCATAGCTTTGAAATTTCTTTTCAGGATTGGGAAGTACCAATAGAAGCTTTGATAGGTGGGCCAGAAGGCCAAGGTCGCGGATTCTACCTTCAGATGGCAGGATTTGAGAATGGAAGGCTACAAACCGCAGCTCGAGCTATTGGTGTGATGCAGCGGGCATATGAAGAAGCCTTGCAATACAGCAGTGAGCGAAAGGTTTTTGGGGAGGCTCTTGACTCCTATGAATTAACCAAGGTAAAACTCGGCCGGATGGCATGCTTGATACAAGCCTGTAGGCAGTACACCTATGTTGTGGCTGAAAAAATGGCCCATGGAGAGGGAGCACTCGAAGCGGCAATGATTAAGGCGTATTCTTGTAAGGCAGCGGAATGGGTTACCAGAGAAGCCATGCAAATACACGGCGGATTTGGATATGCAGAGGAATACGTTGTGAGTAGGCTCTTCGTGGACGCTAGAGTACTTTCTATTTTTGAAGGTGCGGATGAGACACTTTGTCTTAAACTTATAGGTCGAAGATTGCTTTCTGCTTAGCTAGGGGACTTCGGATTATTCCAAACCTCTGCGCAAAGGTGGGAGATCATCAAACTCGGGATCTTCATTGGTCGCTTGGGCTTCAAAAGTTGCCATCATATCTTTAGGTTGGAACATGCCAGCTTGCCAGGTCGCAATGAAGTTAAGACTGTCAGCAACGGAATGATCTCGAGCATAATTTACACTTTCTTTTGTACCCCATATTGCTAATGGCGACTTGGAAGCAATTTCGCCTGCTATTTCAATTACTCCTTCTACTAGTTCTTCATGAGTTTCAAAAATTTGGTTCACAAGACCTACTTCGTACGCTCTTTGGGCAGACATCCGTCGTCCCGTATATGCAAGTTCTCGGACAATTCCTTCTGGGATAATTTTTGGAAGTCGTTGAAGGGTTCCGACATCAGCAGTCATTCCGATGTTGATTTCTTGTATGCAGAACCATGCGTCAGATGTTACATATCGCATATCGGCTGCCGTAACCATATCTACTGCGCCACCTACGCAGCCACCTTGTATCGCAGCTAGAACAGGCATTCGGGCACGCTCAAGGCAATTGAAACTTTCTTGTAGATGTAATGCGCTACTGCGTGTGCTCGCGTTTTGTCGTCCTCTTTCCTTTTCTGGTTTCCCAGATATGTCGCCTGTCGTAAACACAGAGAGGTCCATTCCTGCACAGAAGTGGCGCCCCGTCGATGACAAGACAATGGCTCTAGCGCTGCCTTCATCGCTGATAGCGTTAATGATTTCAGGTAGCTCTCTCCAAAATGAGGGAACCATAGTGTTCAGTTCCTCACCTCGGTTCAATTGTACATGGACGATTTTTCCGATATTAGTAACTTCAAAACATTCATAGGTCATGTCTAACGATCGCAGGTTCTATGAAAATCTGCCACCTCGAAAAGAAATTTTTGTCGTCGATATTCCGCCTTTCTGTTATTTATTCTCTTCATGATGTAAATTGGTTACATGATTACAACAGAAAAAACATTTTGCCGTATCTGTCATGCCGCTTGCCCTATGGAGATTGATATTGAAGATGGGAAACAGATTGTCGCCGTTCGAGGTGATAAAAGCGACCCTCTTTTTGAAGGGTATACGTGTATTAAAGGTCGACAACTAGCAGACCAGTATCACAGCCCAAGTCGCCTCCGTTCTCCACTAAAGAAAAATCCTAGTGGTACTTTTGATCCGATTAGTTCCTCTGAAGCTCTCGACGAAATCGCCGCAAAAGTAGATGAGATTGTTACACAATATGGGCCGCGAGCTATCGCAACTTATATTGGGACTGGAGCGTATCAAAATAGTGTGGGAGTGCCTGTAGCCGCTGCATGGCATGAAGGCTTTAACTCCCCGTCGTTCTATACGTCATTGACTATTGACCAACCTGCTCACAGAAGTTCACTGTTGAGATTAGGGTCTTGGGAAGCAGGGTGGCAGAACTTTGCTGATTCAGATGTCCTTCTTGCTGTTGGCTATAACCCTCTCGTTTCGAGTTATGGGCCTTCGAATGGCCTGCAGGGAACAAACCCCTTTGTAAAATTACGTGAAGCTAAAAAACGCGGTTTAAAACTGATAGTAATAGATCCACGGCGGAGTGAATTCGCCACTCAAGCAGATGTCTGGCTGCAGGTTAAACCAGGCGAAGATCCAACTCTATTAGCGGCAATCATTAACGTTATATTGGGTAACAATCTTCATGATAAATCCTTTTGTAGAGATCATGTCGATCAAGAGCAACTAGATTTACTTCGAACAGCAACGGAGCCCTTCTCTGTCGAGTATGCGGCAAATCGATGTGATGTTGCAGCGAAAGATATTCTTTCCGCAGCAGAAATTTTTGCTGCTGGTCCAAAAGGAACTGCCGGTTCGGGGACTGGACCGAATATGGCACCGCACGGGACATTAATGGAGACGCTAGCTCTGACATTAAATGTGATTTGTGGACGAGTTCTCCAAGTAGGCGATACTCTCGAAAGCCCCTACATGCTCGCCCCTGGTGATACAAGGCGAGCACAGGTTACCCCTCCAAGCGATCCTACCCCAGGGGCCCCTCACCGTGTTCGAGGATTGAGCGGTCTCGCTAATGAAATGATGACGAATGCTTTGAACGATGAGATACTCCTTAGTGGTGAAGGGCAGGTGCGGGCTTTAATAGTCTCTGGTGGCAACCCCGTTCAGGCATGGCCAGACCAGCAAAAAACGTTGCAAGCTATGGAGGCTTTAGACTTATTAGTTGTTATTGACCATCGGATGACAGCCACAGCAGAAATGTCAGATTATGTGATTGCACCGCGATTGCAACTAGAGCGAGCCGATGTCCCAAATGTAATGGATAGGCGCTTCCCGAAGGTTTATACGAACTACACCGATCCTGTGATTAATTCTGGTGACGATGTTATAAATGAGTGGGAGGTTTTCGCAGGATTAGCTTCGAGAAATAAAACTTCTATAGTCCTACCGGGAGGAGAACTTCCAATCGAGCAAGATTTAACGGATGGTGACGTTATTGATTATATTTACGCAGATGCTCGGTTGCCGATCTCGGAATGGCGAAAAAATCGTAGAGTTATTCATGATAAACCAATAGAAGTAGTACCTGCTGATACGGGGAATGACGCAAGGTTTGCGGTTTGTCCGTCGGATGTCTTTGTAGAACTTGGTGAAGTTCGAAATGAAGAGTCAGGACTTGAAATTCTTGCAGGATTTGATCTTTCAACATTTCCGTTTCGACTTGTTGGCCGACGACTTAAACATGCCCTGAATTCTTTAGGTTCTGAGCTCCCCGGTTTGGCTAAAGTCGCGACGACAAATTATGCCTATGTCCACCCAGCTGACCTTGACGAGCTTGATGCAAAAGCTGGCGATCTCCTTCAAATAACTTCCCCTAGGGCGACAGTCATTGGTGTAGCGGAAAGTGATCCAGATATCAAACGGGGGGTAATTTCCATGTCCCATTCGTGGGGAGGAATCTCGCTAACTGATGAGAAGGTACGTGATATCGGAACTCCAACAAATCGCCTTGTCTCAAGCGATAATGGTTTCGACAGGATTACAGGGCTTCCGATCATGAGCGCGATACCTGTCCAGGTTCAGCTTATTTCTGAAGATGAGTTGCAGAACGCATAGGAAATAATTACAAAGTGTTGTTACTGATCTAATCTTTGTAGATACTTAGCTCTTGATCGCCTGTAAGTACTCCTTTGACGACTTTCCCACTTGCATTTCTTGGTAAGGGTTCCTCTCTGTGTTCCCAAATCGTTGGTATCTTATATCCTGCAAGTGTTTCTTTACACCAATTTGTCAAGTCTTCTGGATCTAGATTTTGATTTTTTTTCATTACCAGAATAGCTTTGACCTCCTGTCCCAACTCAAGATGGTCAACTCCGACCACGGATACTTCAGAGATATTTGGGTGGGCTTCAAGGCGGTGTTCAATTTCCACGGGGTAGATGTTTTCTCCCGATCGAATAATCATGTCCCTGGCCCTTGAATTAATGAACAGAAGCCCATTCTCGAGTCTGCCGATATCACCCATTGCGAGCCATCGGCCAGGTTTTAATGCCGCTGCTGTTGCTTCTTGGTCTCCCCAATATCGGAGCATCGTGCATGCTGACCTCACATGGATTTCTCCCTCATTTCCTTCAGGGAGTGGAGCATCTTGCTCGTTGCGAATTTGGATTTCGTAACCCAAACAGACCCTGCCAGCAGATGTGGGGTTATCTTGAAATTCTTGGCCTCCAATCGAGGTCATTACTCCACAAGACTCGCTACTTCCATATCCTTGGCCGATCGCTGCGGCAGCCTGCGGAAAATGTTTAACTATTTGCTCACGGACATGTTCAGAAAGGTGTGCACCTCCGCTACTCACCCTCGTCAGGCTCGAAGTATCACGGACTAACAGGTCTGAGTGGGACATTACTCTTGACCCCATATCACCGATTGCTGTCCAGGTAGTTACTTTTTCTTCTTCGATGATTCTTAGAACATCGGCTGGGTCAAACCGTCCTTCACGGAAGACAATTTTTGCTCCGTTAGCCATATTCATCAGTACACCCGCCAGAAGTCCAGAAACATGAAAGAGGGGAGAAGTAGAAAGTGTGACTTCTTGAACATTTGGCATATTTGAGGGGTCAAGTCCAAGACGCCTAAGGGCGATTAATTTTTTTTCGTATCCGTTATGGACTGTCCCATCTACAAAACCAATCAAACCTCGATGTGATAACAAGGCCCCTTTGGCTCGACCTGTTGTTCCAGAGGTAAAGAGAATTAATGCGGGGCTATCTTCGGTGATGTTTTTAAGAGTTGGGGTTGCGCCGGTAGGAGAAAAGAAGTCTTTTTCAGTAGTGAAATCAAGAACAGCTATATTTTTATCTAGATTCGAAGCACGGTTAATTCGTCGACTGTCGCCGATTAAAACAGAAGGTTCAGTAAGTCGTAACGCATGGTCGATTTCTGTTGAAGTCCACCATCCATTGATTGCAACAGAAATTGCACCTAGGAAGGTAGTGGCGAAAAAGGCGATAACCCACTCAGGCGAATTTGCTGCAAGTAAAGCAACACGATCTCCGGTTCTTACTCCAAAATCGTTTTGCAGCCGATATGTAGCGGATGAAACTCTGTCAGCGAGCTCTTCGTAAGTGATTCGAGTCTTTCCGATAACGAAGCATTCACGGTTATTCCATTTTTCCGTATGGGCATGAAACATTTCACGAAGATCCCTATGACGATTATTAAAAACGAGGAGTTGTTCGCCTAAAACGTTTTCAGTAGTTGTTTCCCAATCGCCACCTGGCCCGCAGAGTTCATACCGAATTTCCCTAGCTAGATCCATTTGATCATCGGTGTCCGGCATGTGACCTTCTCTCGTCGTCTTTGATGGTATGTCTAAGTGGACTTTGCTTCAAGGGTTCGTTTGAAAGAATCTAAGAATGTGTGACACCAGTAAATCAGGGGCATCTTCTTGGCAGAAATGTCCAACTCCTGGTAGTTCAATAACTGGCGCGTCTGGCCAAAGAGATTTGAATCCTGCAATGGCTCTGTCAGGAGGAATCGCTCGATCCTCAAGGCCCTCAAGGAGAATAGCCGGTTTGGATTGGAGGTCAGGGACGCCACTTGCTCCATCAAGAACATAATCTACAATTCTTCCTAGATAAGCATCAATAGGGAATTCGTAAACTCCGATACTGCTTTGGTAGTCAGGGAAAGGAGAACTGTAAGCTTCGATCCAGACATCATCTATCACGTTAGAATTTTGGAAGCCGATTATTTTCATTATTGACAAGACAGTCGAACCAGCATTGCGGAGAACCTGTTCGGTTCTTCCAGATTCTAAGCCCTCACCTATCCATTTGAACCACGGTGAGTTATTTATAGATGTAGTTGTTTCAGGAACCCTGCCATACCCCGCAATTGTATTCATATAGATCAAGCGTTTCACTTTGGTTGGATGGCGGACTGTGTAAGCGGTCCCAATTGGCCCACCCCAATCCTGCATAACAAAAGTTATTTTTTCTAGTTCGAGTGAATCTATCAAGGCAGTCAGATTCTCCGTATGGGCTTGCAAAGTATATTCACGATCGGCAGGGGTTTCGCTTTTCCCGAACCCCATATGATCAGGGACTATGACTCGGGTGTTTGCTGCGAGTTTGGGGATCATGTTTCTGTATAGGTATCCCCAAGTAGGTTCGCCGTGCAGGCAGATTGTAGGTTCACCTTCTCCAATATCGACATAATGCTGTTGGAATCCTGCTGCGTCGCAAAAATTTGGCAGATAAGGCCAAGTTCCATTGAATGTTTCATCTTTGGGGATCATGCATGACCCTTTCGCATCTGAAGTATGGAAGCTATTTGGATTCTGTTATTCAAAATAGCAGAGTCCAATAGCTCGCATGTTGAATAAGTGGGATACAGAGTAAAGCTCTCGACTAGTATTCATTGATGGCTCTTACTTTCTTTAGAAGATATTTTTTGATCAGAGCATCCACAACAGATTGAGCAATATGAACGAAGACGTACTTTCAAACCATCGAAAACATATCGATCAGCTTGATGAGAAACTCATCCAACTGCTCGCTGAACGCTTTGAGATCACCAAAGCGGTTGGAGCGTTTAAAGCCGAAAAAGGACTTCCGGCGGCTGATCCCGAACGTGAGGCAGAACAAATCAGGCGACTTCACAAGATTGCTAACGAAGTAGGTATGGATCCAGAATTTTCGGTAAAAGTTTTTCGTCTAATAGTGGATGAAGTTATTCGGCACCATGAACAAACAGCTGAAGAGAGCTCGCGAAAATAATTAGGAGTCTTTATTCGGTTTGTTTCCAATTGTTCCAGTAGGTTATTTGTTCTGCAGGTTTTCTAGACCCAGTACGAAAATCTTTTCCGGTATAGAAGGCGGTTGGAATACATGCTAATTGTGTTACTGTCTCGGGAATCCCAAGAGCCTCCCCAACACGGTCGGCAAACCGAAGGTGCAAGGTCGTCCATGCTGTTCCTAGACCTCTAGAGCGCGCAGCAAGCATGTAACTCCAGACAGCCGGAAGAACTGAACCCCACCATCCTTGTGTTCCTCCTCCAAGGCTTCCTTCCATATCAGCAGGTGTTCCTAAAGAGCAGGGGATTGCAAGCACGGGTACTTGTTCGAGTATCTGCGCCAAATAGTCGCTGGACGACATAATTTTTTCTACAGTCGAGTTCTTTTTTGCTTTGGATGAAACAGCTCCTTTTTGTGCTTCAATATATGGCGCGTATGCTTCCCGGTATGCATCAGCTACCACAAGTTTTTTTTCAGGATCATCGACGATTACCCAACGCCATTTTTGGTAATTGCCCCCCGCAGGTGCTTGAGTCGAGACGCGGATGCAGTCAAGGATGAGCTGTCTTGAAACAGGTTTCTTGAGATCAAGACGTTTTCTAACGGCACGCGTCGTTGTTAGGAGATGGTCGGTTTGAAGTAAATTAAATTCTGTCACAACGTGGTTCTGTCTTTCTTGGGAATCAGTAAGCGGCTATGCTTGAACATAGTACGTTTCAAAAAAGAAATCTGGTTAAGGAGGGCGCTTCATGGCACGAATAGAGATTCCAGAGGGTGACGGTCTTGAGCGCAGTCGAATGTGGACTTTGCAGAAAGATGTTGCAGCGGGTATCGGAATAGCTGGTAACGCTCTTTATACGAAGATTTCTTTGGATACTCGCGTACGTGAAGTTGCGCGGATGCGTATCGCACAAATTAACGAATGCCATATATGAATGGAAACGCGTTCTGCATCGGCGATGCAGCAAGGACTTGAAGAAGATCTCTATCATCGTGTATCGGAGTATGAGAGTATTGGGGCATTCTCTCCTGCGGAGAAAATCGCTGCAGAAATGGCCGAACGCTTTGTTTTTGATCATGTGGCTTTGAAGGACGATGAGACTTTCTGGGAAAAAGCAAAAGCTAATTTTACTGATCAGCAGATACTTGAATTAGTTACGCTGATTGGATTCTGCCTAGGAATGGGGCGCGTCCTGACCGTTCTCGATATCGCTAATGACTGTCCCCTTAACTTGACAGTGGATCCAGACGAGGATCCCACATATTACGCTCACGGCTGATTCACGGGGCTTTAGAAAGTATGTCCCTAAATTCAGATGTTCTGTACAGTAGCGAATATCGAGAAAATCCTGAGCCGGTATGGGAGCAGATGCGTGATGAACACCCTCTTTTTTACGATGAGGTCGGGAAAATCTGGTGGTTGACGCGTTATCAAGATGTTCTAACTGTTTTTTCCGACCACGACACATTTTCTTCATCAACTTATGAGCTCACGACGGGTCAGGTAGTTGGCCCAACGTTGATATCACGTGATGACTATGGCCATGTTGTACGGAGAAGCATCGTAGCACCCGATTTCGTTGGTAAAAGGATGAAATCTTATTTAAGCATGATTGAAGATTGTTCGAGACGATTGATCGAGAAGTTTCCAGAGAATGAAGAAGTTGCGTTAGTTCGTGATTTCAGTTCTCTACTTCCGGTCGATGTCATCTCTTCGATATTGGGGATGGTAGGAGAGGGTCACCTTTTCCGCCAATGGGTGACCGACATGATTATGGGTTTGTCCGGTTCACCTGCGAGTCGCGAACGGGGACTGGACGCGAATACGGCATTCTGTAAACACATCACTCCATTGTTAGTGGACGTTGACGACCCGAATCGAACTGACCATATAGCTAAAATTGCCAGAGCAGAAGTTGATGGGCATCGATTAACAGAGAAAGAGATAACTGCCTTTTGCGGTTTGCTATTTATTGCTGGCGGCGAAACAACTGATAAGGCAATTGCAAATATGTGGTGGAATGTCCTCACCCATCCTGAAGCGCTCAAGAACATCCAGGATGACCCGAAGCTGTGGAGTAATGCTTTTAGCGAAACGATGAGACGTACTCCGCCAGTTATAAGTGAAGACCGTTTCACAACTCTGCCAATAGAACTTTACGGAATCGAGATACCGAAAGGGGCACGTGTTCGTGTATGTATGGGGGCAGCGCATCACGACCCGACTGTTTTCCGATCTCCGAATGAATTTGATATCTTCCGATCTGACTTACATCTTGAGAAAGAACTCCGGTCGGGTAACTCGAAAGATCCGCAAAGGTCTGGTCATTTAGGGTTTGGTCAAGGGAAACATTTTTGTATTGGGTATGAACTGGCACGTGCTGAAGCTGTCATCGGGTCGCAACTTATCGTAGAACAATGTGGTTCCCCACGATTAGCTACGCCGGATCAAAGAGGTCCGATTATTCAGGGAAATTCATTCATGGCTGTTACAGAGTTGGGGCTGCAGTTCAAACCAAAGTAGATTCGTAGATAGGTGTAAGGAGAAACGATGACGGGGCCATTAGAGGGAGTTAAAATCCTTGAATTGGGGCAAATGATTGCTGTTCCCGGGGCAACGTATCTTCTAGCAACACAGGGAGCGGAAATTATTAAAGTCGAAAATGTGACAGGTGGTGATGATCTGCGCATGTATGGAAGCCGAAAAGAAAACATGTCAGGTTGGTTCGCAAATGCTAACGCTGGAAAACGGTCGATTGGAGTCGACCTTATGGATAAAGATGGGAAGGTTGTTTTTTGGAAACTTATAGAATCTTGTGACGTCTTCATTCAAGGATTCCGCCCAGGAGCTGTAGCACGTCTTGGGTTTTCCTACGAACAAGTTCACGAAAAATTCTCTGACGTTATTTATGTCTCTTCATCTGGGTTTGGATCTTCGGGTCCGTATAGTGAACGACCAGTCTATGATCCTGTGATTCAAGCACTTTCTGGGTGGGCAGGTGCGCAGAAGACACCAGAAGGTCCCATGCTTATTCGTGGAATGGTAGCGGATAAGGTGGCGGCTTTAACCACCGCTCAGGCTATTTCCACAGCCTTATATCGAAGAAGTACCACCGGTTGTGGTCAGCATATTGAAATCTCGATGCTTGAAGCTAATATCGCCTTTAACTGGCCGGACGTAATGATGCACGAAACTCTTCTCGATGATGATGCCTTGCATCTCCCGAATTTACTTAGTTCGTATCAGCTTTTTTCTACATTAGACGGGTGGGTTTCTGTTACCGCTGGAACAGACAAACAATGGCATGCTGTCTGTAGCGCTTTAGATCGTTTGGATTTAGCTGAAGATGAACGATTCTCATCAGCAGCGAATAGGAGCAAAAATTTTACACAGTGGTACGGAGCTTTTGGAGAAATGGTGAATGCGTTCACAAGTGAAGATGTGTTGTCTCGCTGCCAAAGATCTGATGTTCCTGCTGTTCCTGTTCTCGACCCAAGCGAAGTTTCGGAAGACCTTCACGTAATAGAAAGAGGGGCATTGCAGGAAATAGTTCATCCAAGAGTTGGGAAGATGAGAGTTCCGCGTCAAGGTGCTGCCTTCATGGGAGAAGAATCAGTGAGCCCGAGGCCTGCACCTGCTTATGGGGAACACACGGATGAACTTCTCTCTGAACTAGGGTACGACTTGGAAGAAATTCATCGACTACGCGACTCGAATACTGTCGTATAGATAATTAGAAGAGCGGATTATGTCATTGCCCAGTCGAACCACTGAACGTTTCACTACAAGGTCAGGCATCCAAATTGAAGCAGATCTTTGGGGTGAACCATCTAATAATGCTGCGGTATTTCTTCATGGAGGAGGGCAAACGCGCCACTCCTGGGGCTCTACAGCTACCACTATAGCGAACCAAGGTTGGTTCACTGTTTCCTTGGATCTTCGCGGGCATGGTGGTTCAGATTGGGCGAAAAAGGGAGAATACGGTCTCAACGATTTTGCAGAAGATGTACTCAGTGTTCTTCAGGAGCTTGAAATATGTCCGGTCGTGATTGGAGCTTCTCTGGGTGGGTTAGCAGGCATGTATCTCAGCGGGCAACTAAAATCAAATTCAATCAGGTCGCTAGTATTGGTAGATGTTGTCCCTAGGATGAACCCCCAAGGAGCTGACAGGGTGAAGGCGTTTATGCAGGAACACATTCAAACCGGGTTCGCCACTCTTGAAGAAGCGGCAGAGGCTATCGCTACGTACAACCCACAACGGCGAAAACCTTCAGATTTGACAGGTCTCAAGAAAAATTTACATCAGCGAAATGGTCGATGGTTTTGGCATTGGGACCCAGCGTTTATCGAAATGGCCGGTACTGAAAAACGGTTAGAGATGCAAAACCCAGATCTGCTAACCTCCGTTTGTAAAGCTGTTAAGGTGCCAATACTCCTCATCAGGGGGAGGCTAAGCGACCTCGTTACCGAGGTTGAGGCAGAAGAATTTATAAACGAATTTCCAGAAGCATCATTCGTTGATGTTAGCGGGGCTGGGCATATGGTCGCTGGCGACCAAAACGACGTCTTTACAGACGCTGTCGCTGCTTTTCTGCAAACAACCAGCTGAGTCTAAATTGTTAAGAGAACGGTTACTCTAAGCTTTCGTCTGTCTGGCGAACCTCTGGCTTATACCAATCAGGCATTATCGCACGAGGATGATCTTCTCCAAGGTCTGGTCTTACTAATCCAAGAAATGCGTAGTCCCAATCAGAAGGAAGTTTTTGCGTATGAGCGCCCCCATCGACTCGGATTGTTTCGCCATTAACGTAGTTTGATTCATCACTAGCAAGGTAAAGGGCACAGTTTGCAACATCATCTACATGCCCCATACGTTTCAAAGGAGTCTGAAGCCTGACAGCTTCAATAGCAAGCCTGTTTTCGTGTGTGAACGCTTCGGCTGTCATTTCAGTTTCAATAACATGTGGGGCAATGCAGTTGATCCGTACGTTATCAATACCATATTCGACGGCAGCAATTTTAGCGACGTATTCGAGTCCAGCCTTCGACCCTGCGTATCCGACACGACTTACAGATGGTGTTTGAGCAGTCAGCGATGAGCATAGAATTGCCGAACCTCCCCCACTTTTTGCCATGGCATTACACATAAATCTGAGAAAATAGATGGCTCCATTGAATTGAACGTTGACCATGGGTTCAAGGTGTTCGGGAGTAATATCTCGGATAAGACTCACATCGTCATATCCAGCGAAGTTGATAGCAGCATCAATATGGCCGTATCGCCCCATGATTTCGGAGCTGGCGCTTTCCCCTTGTTCAAAATCTGTCACATCCCACGCCACACCCATGCCGTTGTATTGTTCACCGACCCGCTGCGCTAAATCGATTCGCCTTCCGGCAACAACGACTGTTGCACCTTCATTCGAAAAACGTTTCGTACAGGCTAGTCCAAAGCCGGTCGCCCCTCCGACGACAACGACAACTTTGCCACTTAAACGACCCATGTTATGACAGTACTCTGCCTTCAACAGTAAATACCTTAATTGAAAGGAATTTGTACTCCTTTCTATGGGCCATTCTTAAGACTCATAGGCTAATGTTCATTTAGGTAAAAAAAATAATAGGAGTACGGTATGAGCTTCATGGATCAATTCGGATTACGTGGGATGGTGGCTGTAGTGACCGGCTCGGGCCAAGGTATCGGACGGGGTATTGCATGGGGACTCGCCGATGCTGGTTGTGACGTAGTTCTGAATGCGCGGAGAGAAAGCGATTTGACGGAGACCGCTCGTGGGGTGGAAGAACGCGGGCAGAAATCGTTTATCTTCGTAGCAGATATTCGTGATCGATCTGAAGAACTTGCTGAATTGACTCTTGAACAATTCGGCAAGTTAGACATTTGGGTTAACAACGTCGGCGGTTCGGATGAGAAGATGACACGACCTCTGATAGAGACTCCTGATGAAATTTTTCGAAGCCAATTAGATCTTAATTTGACGACTGCTTTTCAAGGTGCAAAAGCTGCTGCAAAAAAAATGCAGGAAGGTGGAAGTATCATCAATATTGCATCTGGAGCTGGAATGCGCGGATCTCCGTTCACCGGACCTTATGCTGCAGCGAAAGCTGGCATGCTTAACATGACTGAAACGTTAGCCATAGAACTTGCTCCAAGTATTCGTGTAAATGCCGTGTCTCCTGGGCCAGTAGTAACCGAAGCTTTTGATGAAGTTCTCGGAGTCGCAGGCGCTGAAGAAGCGATAGCTGCCACGATTCCTTTGGGGTTTTTGGGTACCCCCGATGATATTGCGCATACGGTCGTTTACCTTGCTAGCTCCGCATCACGGTGGGTTACTGGAAGAAACATTCTTGTTGCTGGTGGTCGAACCCATCGAAGCTACCAATACCAAGAACGGTTAGAAGAAACTTAAGTACTATGTTGAATCTTAAAAGGAGAATTATTTATGAAACTTAACCTCTCTGTTGATGAAGCTCTTGCAACTACGCGGGCGGTCAGGAAACGGATGGACTTTGATAGGCCGGTAGAGCCAGAAGTTATTCGAGAATGTTTAGAGGCTGCGGTGCAATCACCTACAGGATCGAATTCTCAATCTTGGCAATGGCTTGTTATCACCGATCAAGATCAACGAAACGCTCTTGCTGGTTTATACCGTCAAGGCTGGGAACTCTATTCTCAAATGGATGGAAATGTAGATACGGTATACAAGGGTGATGATGATGGACGTGTGGCTCAACAAGACCGCGTTGTCAAATCTGCACAGTATCTAGCAGAGAATTTCGAAAAAGTCCCAGTCATGATGATTCCGTTACTGCCAGGAAGATTTGAGGGGCTTCCTTCAATGGCTGCTACTTCTATGTTGGGGTCAATTCTTCCGGGTGCTTGGAGTTTCATGATCGCAGCTCGAGAGCGAGGCTTAGGTACTGCTTGGACGACAATTCATCTTATGTTTGAAGAACAGGCAGCAGAAATTATCGGAATAGATTATGAGAGTTACACCCAATGTGCTCTTATTACTTGCGGTTATTCCCTTGGGACTGATTTTCAACCAGCGAAACGACCTCCGATCGAAACAGTGCTCCACTGGGATAGATGGGGAGGAGAACCGCCATGGAAGTAAGTGCATCTCCAGAGCAGGTAGTTAATGAGTTTTTAGAGCATATAAATGTAATGGATTTGAGTTCAGCGATAGTTCTTTTGAGTGATAACTGCGAGTATGACAATGTTCCTATGGGGAAAGTGTTCGGAAGAACACAAATTTATGAATACCTCCTTCCCGTGACAGAACGATGCACAGAAATAGATTGGATAACTATTCGGCAAGCTGCGTCAGGGTCGTTGGTTATGAATGAACGGCTTGACCGTTTCCTGTGGCCGCATGGTTGGGTTGAGGTGCCCGTCGCAGGTATTTTTGAAGTAGTTGCCGGACATATTACGTTGTGGCGTGACTATTTTGATCTTCCGACTTACACGGAACAACTACCACAATAATAAGGGTTGCGACTGAGGTAGTGCGCATCCATCACTGCTATTTAGGGTCGCTGAGGGTATCGACTGCATTGATTCCTGTGATAGATACCTAAAATATTCTTATGGCCCGACACTGGCAGAAGTATGTTAACAATCGTAATTATTAGATTTCGGGAGTTTCTCAGGCAGCTTTAGCGCCGCGAAGATGATTCTCATACAGGCTGATCAGAATCAGAACAGCGCTACTCACTAAGCTCATCCACAGTCCAATACCAGCGCTCATTCGATCATTCTGCAGTGTCGTAATCAACATCGCAATTGGAATCAGAAATGTTGTAAGCGCTACAATGAAAAGACAATGTGAGAGTAGGAGGTTAGGCCCGGGTTCTGCGAGGCCTTTAGGTCGTAGGCGCATCAGAGCGGTGAAGCCTATAACAATTCCAGCTATAAGTAGTAGATGGCCGAAGCGTGGCCCTGAAGCCCCTTTACCAAGAATGTCCTTGCATCCTAAAGCATCACATTCGGTACGTCCGTCGAATGTGCTTAACTTTAGGGCACCAATTTTTAACCATGTCATGAAGGGGAAGGCGATGACTCCCGCCGAGGCTACGAGTGTTAGGAAAGAAAGTATTGTGCGATTATTATTCGATAGAGGTCGTATTCCTTTATTTGGTTTTGTCCTAGCTAGGGTGATAATCCCGAGCTGGGGGATGAAAGAAGCTGGCCAATATGAGGCGACGATAGCCCAGCCAGTACCAGCAGGGTCTTTCTTGACAGGAAGGACAGGTAACCAGCCAAATATAAAAGCAAAAATATTTACTGTTGCTGCCAGTCCAATCGCTAAGGTGAGTTGCTCAACTCCTAGTCCGGGTAGGACTTTGGAATAGCCTCCTAGCCGCATTAGGGAAAGGAAAACAAGAAGCACACCTAATGCCACTCCAATGATTCCAAATCCGGTTCCACCAAAGAATTCGAAAGCGCCATAGCTACCTTCTTTTCGTTTTGCCCAAGAGCCGAGGAAGGCAAAGACAAAATATAATCCTGAGAAGGCTAAATGGGCAAGAACGAGAGGTTTTTTTATATTTTCCAATAATCTATCTTGTAATGTCATTCTGCCTCCTCGATGTCACCACCGAGGTAACTTGCTTCCAGCAAGTCCTGACGTTCCATTAAGTCAGCGGCGGTTCCTTCCAGGACGATTTCGCCATGGCTCATAACATAGCCACGATCAGCGACTTCAAGAGCGAGATGGACGTGTTGTTCAACGATGAGCACTCCTGCCCCTGTTTCGTTAGCGATATCTCGAACGATAGGTAGAAGTCTTTCCACGATGATTGGGGCAAGGCCTAGGCTCATCTCATCAACGAGGAGCATTTTAGGGTTAGAGACCAATGCTCTGGCCATGGCAAGCATCTGTTGTTCTCCACCGGATAGGAGACCAGATCGCCTGTTCATTAGAGGGCGAAGAGCTGGTAGTAAGTCAAGAGCAGCTTCGTATCCAGCTGCCTGTTCTTTTCTCTTTCCTCGAAGGCCGAGCCGAAGATTCTCTGCAACAGTTAGTCCAAAGAATAAGGAACGGTCTTCAGGGACATGAGCGAGTCCTCGACGGGCTGTACGATGCGGAGCTCCGAAGTTGGTTGATTCGCCAAGTACTTGGATTGAACCCTCGAGAGGCTTTAAGAGTCCTGAGCTTGTCAGTAGCGTTGTCGTTTTTCCCGCACCGTTAGGTCCAAGTAAGGCAACAACCTCTCCAGGGCTTACATGCATATTGATATCTCGTATCACAGCTACTCCGCTGTAGCCAGAAGATAGATTTACGATATCTAAAAGGCGGTCAGAATTACCCTGTTCGGTTTCTGTTATTGCTTCTGTATCAGTCATCTTCGATCTCCGCGTGATCTTGTTGGAGGCTTGTCATTCGCTGACCAGCCTGAGCCTGAATTTCTCCTGCTTCTTCTCCAAGATATGCCTTCTTAACAGTTGCACTTTCCCGAATTTCTTGAGGAGTTCCTTCAGCGATAATCTTTCCAAAGTCGAGAACATAGATGTAGTCGCAAACACTTAGTACCAGACCCATGTCATGGTCTATGAGAAAGACGGACATGTCATGGTCGAGGAACTCCCGAAGATGACCTCCAAGAATTTGACTTTCTGCTGTGTCTAAACCGGCAGCTGGCTCATCAAGCAAGATCAGCTTAGGTCCTGCGGCAAGTGCTCTCGCCACACCAACAAGTTTACGCCGGCCGTGGCTAAGGTCGCTTGGCATAGACTCGGCTACGTCTTCGAGGCCCATAATTTTAAGGGCCCATTGAATGCGTTCTTCGATAGCGTCATCTTTTCTGGGCATGTACAACATGTCAAGAATGAAGCTGTACCAGCGCGTCTGGTAACCAGCGACAAGAAGATTGTCCAAGACGGAAAGATCTTCAAAGAGCTCTAAGGATTGGAAGGTTCTAACCAAGCCATGTTGCGCACGTTCATGAGGTTTTAATTCACCAATGTCTTTCCCGTTAAAAACTGCTGTACCCGCTGATGTAGGGACGTAGCCGGTAATTGCATCGATGAAAGTTGTTTTACCAGCCCCATTTGGCCCTATAAGACCAACGAATTTACCTTCAGGAACTATGAGGTCAACTTTATCACATGCGTTTAAGCCACCGAATGTTACAGTCAACCCTTTGGTTTCAAGAATATTGCTCATATCGAAGCCCCTTCAGTTACTGTTTCTTCTTCATTAGCTTCGGAATCTTCATCTTCATCGGGATTTCGACGGAGTAGTCTTAGCGGTATCTTTCCTAGGCCGTTGCTCTGGAGAAGCGCAACACCTTCTCCACCAGTGACAATGGCATTCACGATAAGACCAACAGCTCCAACTGCATTAATCATTCCACGCTCAACATCACCGAAGTGGACACCTAAGAATTCGGGCATCATTCCACCTGCTACAAGCATTCCACCTACAACGGCTCCATATCCTGTGGTTATGCCGCCAAGGTATACGAAAGCTAGTAGACCAAGGCCGCTGAAGATTGCAAAATTCTCTGCTTGGACAGCTGGAATTTTATAGGCGAGCATAACGCCGGCTATTGAAGCTATTGCAGAGGAAATACCGAAACCGAGCATTTTAGCATTTTTCACATTAATCCCAGCAGCAGCGGCGGCCCGTTCATTAGCCCGGATAGCGAGGAAACGTCGTCCCGTGTTTCCTCGCCGAAGGTTGACGACTCCTGCGCCAACTAGAGCCGTAATAATTATGAGGAAAAGACTGTATTTCCAATAATCTGTTCGGAATGTTTCTTTGTTGAAACCACCAATATATTGTCCAAACCAAGAGGGGTTCGAAGGGGTCGGTTGGATCGAAGCTGCACCGGTGCCCATGAGTGATCGACTCTTCGTGAGTAGTTCCTCGATAGCAAGAACCGATGAGATCGTAACGACTGCGAGTTGCACACCTCGAATACGCAAAGCAGGTAAACCGATAAGGAGTCCAAGAAGAGTCCCAGCTATAACTGCGCAAACGAAGGACAAAATCGTGGGCATGCCAAGTCCGGTGATTACGTAGTAGTCGTCCGGTCTCTGGAGCGTGCCGTCACCAATAAAGCGGATCATCATAAAGGCTGCAAACCCTGCAATGCTGTATTGGGCGAGCGATATCTGTCCTAGGTATCCGACTATCACGATGAGGCTGAACATAAATAGTGTCGCCAAAATACTGGTAGTGAGAACAGCTTCCCATTTTGAAACAAATACATTTGAGAGTATGAGTGCAAACCCCATAGCTGCTATTACGCCAACGGTTACGTTGCGGCTAGCTGGAGCAGCCGGTTGTTTCCCAGCGCTAAGAGTTCCACGGATTGGTAATTTGTCCCCTTGGAAATAGAGAACGAGAATGATTACAAGAAGCGGCATAAAGGTTCGGACGCCTTCACTTTCGAGCCAACCAGGCCACCAGTCTTGCGTTGCGAGTGAAACACCACCGCTTGACATCGCGCCGATGATAAGGCCTCCTAAGACAGTCATGGGAATAGAGGTCAATTTACCAAATAAAGCTGCACCGAGTGCCCCGACAACAAAGGTTGCATACAGTGAAGGCTGTGTTTTGTGGAGGAATACGATTCCGGCGATACCAGCTAGGACAGAAGAAAATACCCAGTTGATACCGGCGATAAGTTGTGGAGAATACCCAAGTAAAGATGCGCCTTTCTCGTTTTCATCAGCGGCGCGGGTAGAGACACCAAATCTCGTGTACCTGTAAAGGATAAAGACGAAAGCTCCCATGAGGACGGCCACGAGGAGCATGTAGAAGTTAGCACGCGGGATTGTGCCCCCGAGACCAAGGAAATTACTCACTGGTTCTAGGTCTGGCCTGAAAATCCAGAACCCTGAACTGCTTCTGTTTTGGCCACCGAAATTAACGGCTATGACAGAGTCAAGATACAGAAGAACTCCTACAGAGCCGATTACTTTTCCGAGAACTGGTGCGTTTCGTAGAGGTCGGAAAACCAGAAGGTGCATCATAAGCCCAAGTAGAACTGAGACTCCTATGGAGATTAGGAAAGTTGGAAGTAATGGAGGTTTCCCTATGTACATTTCAAAATCAAAGACGTGAATGCGAGTCGGGATATTACTTATACGCAGAGTCTGGAGGACTCCCCATTCAGGGATGATGTCGAACCATGGAAGGAAAAGATCTCCAGAAGTCCGAAGCTCATTGAACACATATGCGGAATACCCTGCGACTGCTCCATGTCCGAGATTGATGACACCGGATCCGCGAAATGCGACAACGAGACCGGTTCCGAGCATTGCATAAAGTGACCCAGTGCCAACTCCAGCAATTAGTGCAATGATAAACTGGTTCATTTGTCCAGGACCCCCCTAGAAATGCTTCGACCAATTGCATTTATAGACGAGAATGTCTACTTCTTGCAACTTCAGATATAACAAGTCTTTAAATTCATCCAATGTTCTTCAAAAAGCTCTAACTGGATAACAAAAGCGTGGCTATTTTGGGAGCAAATGCAGTCATTGACGAAAACGTATAGCGCTGATCAAAACGTATAGCGGCGACGCAACTGGTGTGTTGCGCCGCCGCTAGGTAAGAGTATTTTAAAGTACTCTTATTAACTTAATTAACCTGCTGCTGGTCGAGCGTTATCCCCTGCAGCTAGACGAAGTAGAATGTCAGTTGCATCTAGGATTTCAGTTCCTAGAGGGCCATATGACCAACCACCATTGTCAAATCCATTCCAGATGTAGAACCCGGCGTCTTTTTTACAGACGGATACGAATTCTGCACTGTTTGAAGTACAGTCCATTGGTTTTGAACGTCCTGCACGGTTCCAGTTAGTCTGGCCTGCCATGAAGGCGATGAGACCTGCGTTGTCATCAACGTCGCCTCCACCGTTTTCGAAGCGCATAGCGGTAATGATCGCTGTGACCATTACGTCATGAGCGACGTTCATAAACTGTGACTTCGGCGCATCTGGGCCGTAGGCATCAAGGTTAGCTTCTCGCCAAGGATTATATTTTGTTTGGTAAGCGCTTAATTGAATGCCATCATTTGGTGTGTAAATCTCTTCCTCACCCTGCATGGTCATGCCATGGGAGTATGACTGTGAAATTACAGAGTCATCTTTACATGAAGCAGAAGAGACGATTGCCCCGTCATAACCGGCAGCTACCATACCTGCAATAAGTTCAGCGCAGTCAGAAGCTTGGAGACCGAAGAAGACGCCAGGGTTTGAACCCTTTGCTGCTTCTTCGATAATTTTCTGAACAACTGCTTCGTTGTCAGTTGGGTCACCGGATGCATCTTCAACACCAATGAATGAAGTTAATTTGCCTTCATCAACAAGCTGTTGAGCTGGTCGGGCTTCAGTATCGTTGTAACACTCAATCCCAGGTGCGCTGTTTGCGTAAAGGATGATCAATGGATCAGCTTTTATTACTTCAGCCATGTACTGCATACCAGTTGGGAATGCGGACACACAACCACCTTCAGTTGAAATCAGACCTGGTGTGTTGAAGTCTGAAACGAAGATCGGCACGGTTTGCATTACCGGTACTCCAGAAGCAACAATAGTTGGCCACATTAGAGGGTTAAAGAAGTCAATACCCTGAATATGTACGTTTGGCTGTTCATCTGCAATATCGTTCGCACAGTTCGTAGCTTCAGCTGGGTCAAGTCCATGAACACATGGTTGGAAGTCAATTGATCGTCCATTCATTCCACCGTAATTTTCGTTGAATGCTTTAGCTGCTGCTGCTGCACCTTCACGAATTTCAGGGAATGAACCAACAGGTGTTCCTTCAATGTTGGACATGGTAACGACAAATGCATCTAGGCTGTCATCTGCTGGTCCTGACTTAGCATCCATGACGCTTTCTAGCAGTTCTGAACCATCACCGTTTACTGCATCAGAAAATTCACCTGCTTCTTCAGCTTCTTCTTCAGCTGCTGGTGCTTCTTCAGCTTCTTCTTCAGCTGCTGGTGCTTCTTCAGCTTCTTCTTCAGCTGCTGGTGCTTCTTCTTCAGCTTCTTCTTCTTCAGCTGAATCATCGCTGATAGCGCTGTTGTCAGAGCTACTGCTACTT
>JAKMEQ010000042.1 GCA_022425805.1 Acidimicrobiales bacterium | reverse complement strand
CCATAAGCATGAGTGAAGACGTTAGAGAACCTACCGACTGAATGTGCTGACGACTTCAACGTGAGAAGTTTGTGGAAAGAGATCAAGAATTACGATTTCTCCTAGTTCAAAACCTTCATCCACTATTCGTCTTGCATCTCGGGCTGCTGCTGCCGCATCGCAACTGACGAGAACAACGAACGATGCACCTGTTTGCGCAATAATCTTAGGAACTTGTTTCCCTAGTCCACTTCGCGAAGGGTTAGCGACTACAAAATCATGTGACGAGACCTCCCATTTTTCGATACGAGAACAGACATGGTCAATTTCATTTTTTAAATTATGGATTGAGTCTTCAATAGCTGAAATATTTTGCTCAATTGCCGTTACCTGACGACCAGAGCCAACTGTTCCAGCAAAAATACCAACTCCAGAATAAAAGTCAGCCATCGAAGCTGATGCACTTACGTTATTTTCGATAATTTTTTTAACCGTACGGATAAGCAACTCACTACCCTCAGGTGAGGCTTGGAAAAACGACTCAGCTGATATCCTCCATTCCTTACCGTAAACGTATTCGACTATATACGCAGAGCTCCCTTCACGAATTTGATTGACGGTAACAACCTGAACACCTTGAGGGGTCTTTATCGTTTGGTCAAAAGCGGAAACTATCGCAAGGGACTTCCCACTATGGGAGCTCGTTCGTATAACAACCTCATCAATGTCACCAAAATAACTATTCACCATGATCTCTTCAACCTGTTGATGAGCTACTCCGCAGGAATTTAATGGTACGTGGTCATGACTGTGGAATCCACGCATTCCCGCCTTCCCATTATGAACTGAACATCGGACTGTTGTGCGGTACCTCGTTGGCTGTACCCCACCGCCATATCCAAAAGAGAATGCATCGAATTTTCCTATCCGTTCAAACGCTTCCTTTACGATTCGCAGTTTTATTTGTTTCTGCAACTCCTGATCAGCGTGTTGGAGGCTGCATCCCCCGCAACCCTCGCTTAAATGTATACAGAAAGGTTCTATCCGATGAGGATTTGGCTCTAAGACCGATACAACGCTTCCTCGCAAAAATTTGGTTCGTTCTTCTATCGTCAGAATGTCTACTTTTTCATCTGGTAATGCTCCTCGAACAAAAATAGCTCTACCATCAGGGGACCGGCCTACCCCATCTCCTTCTTTTGCTAAGCCGTCAATGGTTATATGCATAGCCCTAAGCGTATCTAACAAGTTTGTAGTACTAAATCTTGAAAATATTTTTAACTCATAAATAAAAGGAAAACAACTCCGACTCCGATTTTATATCCCTAGTGAAGCAACCCACAAAGCCATCTTTACTTGATTATCCCAAATCCTCATGAAAAGGGAGAGGTTCCAGTAGCCCAAAGAGGATTTTCTACACCTTAAGAACTATTCTAAATTCCAAAATGGAAGGATATAATTATGGCAAGATTCTTAAATAAAGTAGCAATCGTGACAGGAGCAGGTGGAGGTATAGGACGTGCTGCGTCTGTACGTTTAGCGAGCGAAGGTGCCGCAGTTGTCGCAGTAGACATAGACGAAGAATCTATTTCAAAAACTGTATCTCTCATACAAGCCACTGGTGCTTTAGGACATGGAGTCCTTGCTGATGTAACAAAATCAGAACAGGTAGAAAACTACGTGCAAGAAACAATTGACACTTTCGATGGTGTTGATGTCCTAGTAAATAATGCTGGAATCGAAGGACAAATCGCGATGCTTGAAGACTGTGACGAAAAGATGTTTGACAAAGTTCTCCAAATCAATGTCAAAGGGGTATGGCTAGGAATGCGCCATGTTGTCGATGCAATGCGCCTTCGCGGAGGGGGGTCTATTGTGAATACTGCTTCAGCAGCAGGAGTGATGGCAACACCAACCATGGTGGCTTATGGAGCAAGCAAGCATGCTGTAATTGGCATGACCAAAACAGGAGCAGTTGAACTTGGTCCAGCTGGAATCAGAGTAAATGCCGTCTGCCCGGGTGTTATCAATACACGGATGATGAGATCGATTGAAGAAATGACCTTCCCAGAAGACCCTGAAGAATTCATAAAAGCAACGATTCCTAACATCCCACTTGGAAGGTACGGGGAACCAGAAGAGATAGCCGGACTGATTGCTTTCCTGGCCTCTGACGAAGCGGCATACGTTACAGGTGCTTCCTACCTTATCGATGGTGCCATTTCAAAAACTTAAATACATAATCTGCACCCAAACAGCTCTCTAACCGATTCAACCATCACAGACCTCTGTACGAGTTCATTCAAAGTCCAAGCTATACCTTTATGAAATAGTATGGCGCAATAGAAAAACCACCTGCACTGAACATCTTAAGATGAACGGTTTATACCGCTCATCTCATCCTCAAGTACGTCTATCACGTGAACAACCCTCTTGAACGAGGGGTCTATAATTTCTCGCATATGAATCGTGCTGAGATTATCCCAAACAAGTAAATCACCGGGCTCCCAAAGATGCTTATAGGCGGATTCCGTGCACCGATTTAGAAGCGACTGGCTTAATGCATAGGCATCGTCGTACTTCATACCCTCAATGCTTTGGAAAAAACGTCCGCCAGGACAATAGAGGGACTTTCTACCAGTGACTGGGTGAACTCTCACTAGCGAATGTTGTGCCCCTGGAGCTACTCCGCCGAAGACATCCTCACCTGGATAAACATGGTAGCCACCTTGTGATTGAACCATTTGCAGATTCTCGATTTGTTCTTGAAGTTCAGTTGTAAGAGAATCATAAGCTTTTCTTGTATCAGCAAACAAAGTAGCGCCTCCCGCTTCTGGAGGAGTAGGCAGTTCGCCGTAGAGCAATGCAACTGATGCGACTTGAGGAAGATACGCTAGATTCGTATGCCAAGGTAACTCGGCTGAAGCACCAAGTGCACCCAACTCTTCCACATTTGAGAGAATAAGAATCTCGTCAGTCTTAGGGTGATTACGGTCCTCTTCACGAAAATATTTCGATAAATTTTTACCAAAAATTCTAGCAATTTCTAATAACTGGTTTGAAGTCGCTCCACTAAGACCGCGGAAAACTAGCAGTAAATGGTCTTCATAAAGAGCTTTTCTAAGTAAACCTGGATCTGGTAAATCATTAAGGTCCAATCCATGTACAAAGGCTCCAATATCGTTCCCAGTTTTTTCAAAAGTTATCATTGCTATACCTGCTTCTAGAGAGGCCACAGTTAAGTTGAATCAATTCATAATATATATCAATTTTTCACTAGCTAAGCCTGACACTGGACTAAAAATAGCAATTTCCGTGAAACTACCTCTGTCTTACATTAAGAGTCCGCCCTCTGCAGGTTCCATCGAGAAGAAATTAATAATGCCAAATTAGACTCTCATCCGAATTAGCTATCCAAGTTCCACCCATTTCTTCATCGGGTCTATCAAGAACTCAATCAACAAAATCGAGACGCTAGATCTTACTTTCACTCATTACTGCTTCTTATGGACTATTCTTTCTAAAGAAATGGGGGAAGTATGACTGGCCTTATTGATGTGCACGGACACATTGTTCTTGAAGGAAGCTTAGGAGCTGCAGGTCCAACCTGCGGTCCAGAACTTGGCGCATACGAAGATGGGACTACTTGGTTCAGGGTCGGCGACTGGCGTCTCGATGGAGTGCCATATCGAGAATCTCTTTTCATGCAAACTAGTCTCCGATTGGAGGCCATGGAAGAGGCCGGAATTCGGGTTCAAGCACTTTCGCCCAACCCTTTGACTTACCTGCATTGGATTCCAGCCGCTGATGCTATTAATTTCTGTAGAGCACATAACGAAGACTTGGCCTCTGTCATTAGCCAACATCCGAACCGTTTCGTGGGATTTGCCGCACTTCCCATGCAGGACATTGATGCTGCGATAGCTGAACTGCAACGTAGCGTGAACGATTATGGCCTTCTAGGAGGGTATATCGGAACTGATTTTGGTATTGATTTGGACGATGAGCGTATGGACCCGTTCTATGCCGCTTGCGTTGAACTAGACGTTCCCCTGTTTCTTCACCCGGCTACATCTGGGCTTGACGGACCACTTCGGGACAAACGTATGAGAAAATATAGCCTTGATCTCGTTATTGAATTTTCTTATGAGGAACTGGTTGCTACCGCCATGCTTGTCTTCGGAGGAGTTTCTCGCCGTTTCCCCGAACTCGATATCTGCATGTCCCACGGTGGTGGTTCTACCATGATGCACAGAGCGAAACTTCGTGCCATAGCTGAACGTCGTCCATCTTCACCTGAATGGATTAGGGAACCGGGTGCCTTTGATAACGCGCTAAACCGCCTTTGGTTTGATTGCCATGTCACTGGCGATAAAGAATTTGAATTCGCTATAGATCAGATTGGTACAGATCGCTTGGTATTTGGAACTAATTTTGGTGGCTGGGACAAAGGAACACTTCGACATGTTGATGACCTAAGTGAGAAACTCAATGCCAACGCCGTGGACCTGCTCCGCCTCAAAAAAAGAGCACCCCATCTTATTGATTAGGTCACCGAACCTCGAAGATTATTCTTTAATTAAGTTAGTTTGCTATGCCAGATGTAAGACCTGACCCCGGACCAGCTAAAGAATTTAATTTCTAACTTTCTCGTCCGATAGATTCCATGTTTGGTCCACTTCCACGATTTGAGACGCCAGCAGCTTTAAGACGACGTTCGCTTAGACGCCAACCGACTGGGGTACGACTCCATTTATCGTGGTACTGGGCTCGAAGTGTGTAGTCTTCACTGCCGTCAGCTGGACGGTGCCATGCCTGCAAATAACACACTGATCGTGCATCATTAGGGCCTTCAAAGTCAATCTCAATATTGCTAATGTAATGATGGGTCGCCGTATACTTTGCCACTGCTGGAACAAGCATTGCTTCTATATTGTCTCGCCCAACAGTCCAGCCATCCTCGCCATAAAAAGTGATGCGACCATCTTCAGTGAAAATCTGTACTTGTTTGTCAACCCGATTGAGATCCACCCAACGCGTGTACCAATGAAGACCATCAGTAATTTCTTGACGGTCTATTATCTCTTGAATCGCATTGTCATTCATACCTATGCTCCTTCTATCTATTTCTCAACTTTAGTGTGCTAATACTTTTAGCAGATGGTAAAAGTAATCCAAGAGTATTCTAATTCCTTCGCTTTTTACTGTGGGTATGGAACAAAGAAATCTCGTCCATCCAATCATGTGAAATCCGACACATCGCATCAATATCTTAAAAATGAAGGACTCTTTTTCATCAACATCGGTACGATACGATCTCATGGTCGAGAGTGAACTTATAGTTGTCACCGGTTCAACAGGCTACGTTGGGGGACGTCTAGTTCCTCGGCTACTTGAGGCTGGAAAACGGGTCCGGTGTGTCACTCGGTCAATAGAATCGTTGCAAGATCGAAGTTGGACCCAAGATGTTGAAATAGTAGTCGCCAATCTAGATAAAAAAAATGAAGTTAAAGATGCCCTCGCGGGTGCCGATAGAGCCTTCTACCTCGTGCATTCAATGTCTGCTACTCGCGACTTTGCCTCTGCTGAGCAAAAAATGGCAGAGAACTTTATTGAAGCTGCTGATCTAGCCGAACTAAAACAAATTATTTACCTAGGCGGCTTAGGAATGGAGAATACAGAAAAATCCCTACATCTCCAAAGCCGACAAAAAGTCGGAAAAATTCTAGCTGATGGTTTAACACCGGTGACAGAGCTCCGTGCTGCAATAATTATCGGATCCGGTAGCGCTTCATTTGAAATGTTGCGTTCTCTGGTTGAAGTTCTGCCTATCATGATCGTCCCCAAATGGGTAACAAAAACAAGGTGTCAACCAATTTCTATCGGGAATGTTTTAGAAAATCTTCTGCATGTCCTTGGCAGCGATGAAAGCTTTAACAGAGTATTCGAAATCGGGGGTCCAGAGATCGTCACATATCAGGAGATGATGGATATGTATTCTGACGTTGCTGGATTGAGACGACGTATCATTTTACCTGTCCCCGTTCTGACACCTCGACTCTCATCGCATTGGGTCAATCTTGTTAGTCCTCTGCCGTTCACGCTTGCAAGAGCCTTAATAGATTCATTGACCACAGACGTTATAGTCCATGGAACAGACAATGAAGTTGTTACTGGCAGGAGCCCTGACAGCCTAGAAAATGCTATAGGTAAAGCTGTCACTCGCGTTCAAGAAATGGAAATCCCGACTCGTTGGTCAGATACCAGCTCCTACAGTGACCCCGCTCGGCCGGAATCGTCTGACCCCAAATGGGCTGGTGGAAAAGTACTCGTAGATCGACGTTCCTTGAGCTCTACCGCTAGTCCTGAATCAATCATGGATACTGTTCGTTCGCTCGGAGGAGATACAGGATGGTTTGCATTCAATTGGATATGGGCCATTCGTGGCTTCATGGATAAAATGCTGGGGGGTGTTGGAGTACGAAGAGGAAGAAGACATCCAAAAGATTTACGGGTTGGAGATACTGTTGATTTCTTTAAAGTAACTTTGATAACCAAGTTCCGCCTTCAATTACTCGCTGAAATGAAAGTTCCTGGACATGCTTGGTTGGAATGGACTGTTGAAGAAACTAATGATGGGAGCAGAATTCGCCAACAAGCTCTATTCGTTCCCAAAGGAGTTATAGGCCGGGCCTACTGGTATGCCTTACTTCCATTTCATATTCTCATCTTTCGTAGAATGCTGGGGAATATCGTAAAAATAACCGAAGAGCCACCCTCTAACTTTTGAAGCTCGAACTCTTCTAACATATTTCTTTGAGCCTCAATCCAACGAACGTCCGCTTATCTCCCTGTCATTCGTCAGTTAAATAACTCACAGAGAGCACTATTAAATATCTCAAACCTTACGCATACAGAGTTTTTCAAATATAAGCAACGCTGCAGTAATCGCTCAATTGCAATTTGGGACCATACGTAACAAACAATTAAAAAACTCTTCAAGCTTCAGAGATTTACCTACGGTTTAGACAAGCCCCGCATTTCTAGGGTCATCTTTATCAGTCGCTGCCTTTGGGGCACGCTCCCATAAAACTTGGCTGTCAAAACTCAATGTCCAGTCAGGAATAAATTCAATTACTACCCTCCCTGGAGAGTCAAGATGGTCTATATACGCTTGTTTGCCTTCTGATTCTTTACGTCTATCGTCAGCAAATGCTTCAAAAAACCATTCCAGAACATCACGGCCTTTGTGAACTACACAATCCCCTTTGTACGTAATTGTTTTTCCTGTTCCCAACTTCGTTCCTGAGCTCGTAATACAGACAGACGCGCGTGGGAAACGTCGTATCGCTGACACTCTCGCTCGCTTCTCTGCACAGGTCATCCATATCTTCCCATCATGATTAAGGTATGAGACTATAACTCCCACAGCTTCACCCTTTTTATTTGTCCAGCTAAATACACATTCACGCTGGGCATCTAAAAGTTCTTGTTCGCGTTCAGGGGTTAGCGCACATCTAGCAAGATCTTCAAGGTTGTCATCGGAACTATCCATATCTGGCCTCTGCTTTCATAAACTAAATAAAGTTTGACCCTACTCCTAAAGACACTTTTAGACTAACCAAATCTGAGATTTAAGAGATAGTTACCCCTGCTACCCGCAAGCTATATAGACCTCCAAAGCCCATGCAGCAGGTAGCCCCCCTTCTACAACGCTCTCTTCCAAGTCAACAAACCAGCGTACGGCCTGAGTTTCGGTACCTTGCGCTCTTAAATGGTCAACTAACCCCTGATATAGGCACTCACAGGTCGTAGCAATTTCGCTCCGGTCAATACTGCTATCAGATCTGGAGACACAATCCATTAGGTACTTTCTTTGCAAATACGGAACTGATTCAGGGCTAACCCCTTCTAACAGGTCTTGCTCTACATCCATTAACTCCGTTGGCAAAGGACCAGGGCATTCATCAAAGGACTGTGGCAAATCACAATCACCGAAATCCGTAGTGGCGGATTCCGTTCCCACTTCATCTCCTCCCTGTTGGTCAGATCCTGAATTGGAATTACCACATGATGAGAAAACAAGAAGAAAGATAAGGGCAATTGCTCGTTTCATATATTTAAACATTAGTGGTTCAACTTAAGGAGAATACAATTTAAGGAAAATTGCGCCGGATACCTTTGGAGGGATTCCCTACACGGGTTAAGCCTCTACTTGTTTCGTCTCACCCCACCGTTAATCTCGCTTAGTATGAAGTGCCACTGCGAATATTGTTTATCAGGTTCTTCACAAGTTCGTTTTCGATGGCATCTGAGAAAAAGTCTCCGGAACAAGGATGGCTGGGCAGTTAAAATAGCTCGGCTACGCCTCAGCTATCGTGAACTTTCTATAGGTCCGGTAGTTAATGTGCGTATAGAGAACACTGAAAGCCCTACTCGTCCAGCGTTTTACTCGGTTGAACTTCCCTACCTGTCAGCCATGTACGTTGAACAGACAATCCTCTGGTGGCTGACCCTACGTGGAAACCAGAGTCTTGCAAAGTCCGGCCTTTACGAACAAATGAATGACAGAGAGAAGCTAGAAGGCCTGTGGTTTCCGTATTGCACTTTTTCTACCACCGGAGAAGCAGTCGCTATCGAAACGAAGTTACAGATTATCGAAATAGCCTCTCTTAAACCATCTCAGCTTTATTCACAGAGCATCAAATTCTTAACTCCCATACCCAACAACCCCACACCAAAGCAGTACATGCCAGTTAGCCAATATGGGAAACGCGGGCGGTATGACCCCGGTCCGGTCTTTGGGTATGGAAATCAATTATTTGACTTACGCCCGCCAACAACTGATCAAAAAACCATACAATAGGCAGTCAGCGAACAGGAATGTTCGGAACCTAACAACCTCTGACCGACTCATCAGCTCATATGTGAAAGCATATATGAGCTACACATGTTGGGTGGATACCATTTAGGTCGCTAGGCTAATCCGTCATTACGGAAAGGAACATTCGGGGATGGTGTAATTGGCAACACAACTGGTTCTGATCCAGTCATTGGGGGTTCAAGTCCTCCTCCCCGAACAAACATTAATAAAGTCCAGCCCCGTTCGTCTAGCGGCCTAGGACGCCACCCTCTCAAGGTGGTAGCACGGGTTCAAATCCCGTACGGGGTACAAAAATATGGAGAACTAGCGACTTAAGGTGCTCGCTCGGCGAAAGCCGATAACCCTCCCGACAGCAGTACCAGCAGTTTCCCGTATCAGCTGACTAAAAGAACTCGCATGGTCTGTAGGAGAAAACGATGCTTCTAAACCAACTTCTCTAGCGATCTCTTTCGCTCGTAAAGCGTGATACGGGTCAGAGACCAAGAGAACATTATTTCCCATTTTCTTCTCTACGAGAACATTTGCTGTAGCACTTAGCGACTCAAAGGTATTGGTTCCATCAACAACGACAAGGATGGCACTTTCTGGGATCGAACGTTCAAGAAGGTAAGTGAGTCCGGTATATGCTTCGGTAAAACGATCCCCCCTTTGCTTGGAACCTGTCGTAACAATAACCGGCGATAGCCCTTCGTTATAAAGTCTAAGTGCCTCTTCCAATCTGGCCTCAAGAACTGGTGATGGCACTCCATCCCATTGAGCAGCTCCAAGGACAACAATGGCATCAACTGGGTGTGCTTGATCACGGGTACTGTTCCACCAAACTTGAACAAATACTATGAGGACATAGGAAAGAGATAAGAGAAGAAGAGAGCTACAGCTGATCATAAGAAATTTACGAAATTTCTGAGATGAAATGCGTGAAAGAACTAACCGGGCTTTATTTCCTTCAACGTTCGGAGCGTACTTCGACATGGCAATGCATCTAATCCAAAGCAGCTCGGGCTTTCCGTAAACGCTTAAGTACCCGCTCGCGACTGAGGTAAACCATAGGCTCGAATAATGGCAACCCTGTACGTCGACCAGTGACAGCAATCCTGACGGGTACTTGCGATTTAGCACCGAGCATATCGCCAACTTCCCGAACCACGTTCGAAAGGGTTTCAACATCCCAAGTACAATCTTCAAACCTTTCTATAACACCATCGAGAATTTGCGGAACTACCTCAGCCTTCATTGCTTTATCTATTTTCGCTACTTCCTTCTCATTTTTTTCTTGAGGAAGTTCATCTTCGAGAATCCAATCGAGAAGCGGAATAACGTCGATGAGGCGATCCGCTCGCTGTTGTAGAAACGGAGCAAGAACGGTGAGGATTTCAAAATCATAATACATGGGTTTCCATGAGAGCCGGTAAAGAAATGCATCGACTTCTTTGGTGAATTCCTCGGCGGTCATTACCTTTATGTAGTTACTATTTATATGGTCTAGTTTCTTCAAATCAAAAAAAGCCGGACCTTTATTGACGTTGTCTAATTCAAATAAGTCAACCATCTCTTCTATGGGTCTGATTTCTTTCTCATCAGGTGGCCCCCACCCAAGAAGAGCTAGATAATTCACCATCGCGTCAGGAAGAATTCCATCATTTTGGAATTCTGCTAACCCCACTGATTGGCGCCGCTTCGAAAGTTTCTTTCTGTCGTCCCCAATAAGTAGAGGTAAATGGGCGTAGATGGGAGGAACCCCGTAACCTAGCGCCTCCCATAACAGAAGAACCTTTGGCGTGGTATTGAGAAGATCCTCTCCCCGAATGACATGGGAAATACGCATCTCCGCATCATCAACTGCATTTGCTACAAGAAAAACAGGCGTCCCGTTCGCTCGACGGATGACGAAGTCTTCAAGCTCTGCATTGTCAAATTCAACAACTCCGCGTATGAGGTCACGCACTTTCGTTTCTCCACTATCGGGAGTACGAAATCTGATGCTAGCCCCGACAGGATCAACAAGTCCCCTATCGCGACAGTGGCCATCGTAGCCTCCTCGAAAACCCGTATCACTATTTCGCTGATCGATTTCTGAACGTGAGCAATCACAGAAATATGCCCGCTTAGACTCTAGAAGAGAATCCACTGCAGCGAGATACAAGTCTTGCCTCTGGGATTGAAAAAATGGGCCTTCATCCCATTCGAGACCCAGCCAAACAAGCGGTTCAGTGATCGCATCGTAAAATTCTGGCGCAGCGAGTTCGGTATTCGTGTCCTCTATACGAAGAATAAATGTGCCCCCGGTAGCTTTCGCAAATAGCCAGTTGAAAAGAGCAGACCTTGCCGACCCCACGTGTAGATAACCAGATGGTGCTGGGGCAAAGCGAACTCGAGGGAAGGAAGTAGTCAAGGAACTTCAGGCTTTCCGAGTATCGAAACATCAATCAGGGAATGCCAGTCGTTCGTATAGCTTTCCAAAATCTTTTCTAGTCCTTGTTTCAGCCCATCTACTGGTATGCAATCGGCGACTACACGACGCTGAAGGTAATTATGAGAAGTTCCGATATTCGTTAAATTATCGATACGCAGTTCAACTAATTCAACATCAGGTGTGGGGTCAAAAAATCCCCAAAGGCAAAAAGCAGCTTCAAGGTCAAAGCGAGTAGGAGCACGCCCAAAGAGCGATGCTCGTTTCAACCCTACAACGACAGCAGTCTGCGCGGCATCGGTCCATCGTTCATCGCTCGTTAGATAAACTCTTTCATGAAAATACTGGACAATTTTTAGTGCATACCCTTGATCCGGCCCTTGATATCCGAATCTTGAATTCTTCGATGAAGCGCTTTTCTGCTCGGCGGGACGCTCTAACCGCCACTGATCTGTTATTTTTCTTTTCGAAGATTCGTAATATTTTCTCTGATTCTTTGGTGATGGGACATATCGAGGAGCAGCCATTCTGCCAGTCTATTCGCTATCTTCACCTTCACGGTGAGGAGCGTGCAAAAGACCATAGACAATTGAATCGACAAGAGCTTGCCAACTCGCCTCGATAATATTCTCCGAAACACCTATAGTCGTCCAAGCTGTATCTCCATTTGTGCTGTCTAACAGTACTCTCGTGACTGCACCGGTTCCTTTTTCTGTATTTAGTACTCGAACTTTGTAGTCAACTAGGGAAATAGTATTGAGTTCTGGATAGGTATCAGTCAAAATTGATCTCAATGCAGTATCTATAGCATTAACCGGACCGTTTCCATCTCCGACACCAGCTAACTTTCTTCCATCGACAATCAGGTTCACAACTGCCCTTGTGTCAACATCGACAGAGATCTCGTTCCAAGCTCGGCTCCCAGATCCCACATGTTTCATATCAACTTGGAAACTCTCGATATCGAAGAAACTCTGCTTCCAGCCGCTGGCACCACGCATAAGCAATTCCAAAGAAGCATCTGCAACTTCGAAGTGATATCCCTCATATTCTAGCTTTTTGAGAACTTCGACAACGTCTCCAAGTACTTTCCCATCGATATCAATACCTAAATCACGTGCCTTAAGCTCTAAGGTCGATCTTCCGGCCATTTCTGAAACGACAAACCGTGTCCCATTACCGATTACTTTCGGGTCTATATGTTCATATGCGTCAGGCCGTCGTGAAATTGCACTGGTATGAAGGCCTGCCTTATGCGCAAACGCAGAGCTCCCTGAATATGGCTGTTGAGGGTGCAAGGTCAGATTTACTAATTCAGCTACGTGGTGGCTCACGGGAGTCAAGCGGGATAGTCGTTCTTCAGAAATTGTTTTAATTCCCATTTTGAGCGTCAGGTTTGCGATAACTGCTACTAAATCACAATTTCCTGTGCGTTCTCCATAACCGTTTATCGTCCCTTGAACTTGAATCGCCCCTGCCTTTACTCCTGTAATAGCGTTGGCTACTCCACATCCTGCATCATTGTGCATGTGCACCCCTACCCCACTGTCAAGATGTGTAACTACTGCTCCAACAGCGAGTTCCACATCATCGGGTAACGAACCTCCATTTGTATCACAAAGAATCAGTCGTTCTGCGCCAGCCATGGCAGCAGCCTCAAGAACTTGCAACGAGAATTCAGGGTTGTTCTTATATCCATCAAAAAAGTGTTCAGCATCAAAGAAAACTCTCCGGCCGTTTGCCACAAGGTATTCGACGGAGTCAGAAACCATGGCGATACCTTCCTCAAGAGAAGTTTGGAGAGCTTCGAGAACATGGTAGTCCCAGCACTTTCCGACGATACAGACGACTTCAGTGTTAGCAGCGAGAAGATTTCCAAGAGTTTGGTCTTGGTCGACTTTTCCCTTTGCCCTACGAGTTGAGCCAAATGCTACGAATTCCGATGTTTTTAATGAAAGTTCTTTCTCAGCCCGTGCAAAAAATTCATCGTCTTTGGGATTGGCGCCCGGCCAGCCACCTTCAATGAAGTGAACTCCAAGGTAATCAAGTTGTTCCGCTATTCGCAGCTTGTCTTCGACTGTTAATGAGATACCTTCAAGCTGACTACCATCTCGAAGCGTAGTGTCGTAGACCTCTATGGAGTTATTCTCCACCGCGGACATCAAACCACCTCACACCAGTGCGCATATTCGTTCCTCTTGCCACGAACTGTATCTGCATACATTTCAGCAATTTTTTGCGTTATGGGTCCCGGACAAGGAATCGGGGAATCATCGACACTATTGGCTGCGCTAACTTCAGCTGCTGTTCCTACAAGAAAGATTTCATCTGCTGTATATAAATCCGATCGAGCTAAACCTTCAACACGTACTTCATAGCCTAGGTCCCGCGCAAAAGTCATTACTGTGTCTTGGGTGATGCCTTCGAGAGCTCCAGATACGAGAGGAGGAGTAAGTAGTTTCCCTTTCTTCATAATAAACAAGTTCTCTCCAGTGCATTCAGCAACAAGTCCATCTCTATTTAGCATTATGGCTTCGTCATAGCCTGCCCGAAGTGCTTCCATCTTTGCCAAGGTTGAATTCACATAATTTCCTGTCGTCTTGGAAGCCGGAGGCATTATGTTGTGATCATGACGGGCCCATGAAGAAATCTTCATCCGAACCCCTTTAGTCACGGCATCATCTCCAAGGTATGCACCCCACGGCCAGCAAGCTATAGCTACATCAACGACACAGTCTGAAGTTGCCAGACCCATTTCGCCATACCCGTAGTAGACAATCGGACGTATATAGCAACTAGCTAACCCTGATTCACGTACCACTTGTTTGGCAGCTACCTGAAGTTCTTCAGACGTATACGGCATTGGAATAGCCATAATCTTGGCAGAGTTCTCCAACCGATCCATATGCTCTCGCAAACGAAAGATAGCAGGGCCTTCCGATGTCTCATATGCCCGAATACCTTCAAAAACACCTGTTCCGTAATGAAGTGTGTGGGTTAGGACATGAATCTGGGCGTCTTCCCACGGAACCATATCTCCATTCATCCATATACTTTTCGTTGGTTCGATCGGCATTTCGTTACCCCTCGTTTCTTCTAGACCAATGCGGCGATTGCGTCTCCGATTTGTCTGGTAGTTCCATTTTGTGTTTCAGGTTTAGCACATGCTTTCTCTATCTTTCGTGCTGCTTCACTTTCATTTAAAAAGTCAAGCATGAGTGCGCCACTAAGGATCGCAGCCGTTGGGTTTGCTTGACCTGTTCCCACGATATCGGGCGCGGACCCATGTACTGGCTCAAACATCGATGGAGATGTACGTTTAGGGTTGAGATTTGCGGAGCTAGCAAGGCCAATTCCCCCTGAAATAGCTCCTCCCAGATCCGTAAGGATATCGCCAAAAAGGTTATCGGTAACAACTACGTCGTAGCGCTGGGGGTTCTCAACAAAATAAATACACGCAGCATCAATATGATTATAAGCTATCTCAACATCAGGGTACTCTTCCGCGACATCATAAAATGTTCGTTCCCATAGGTCTCCAGAGAAGGTAAGAACGTTTGTTTTGTGTACGAGAGTTAAGTGTTTCCTCGGACGTGATCTTGATAGATCAAAAGCATACTTAACGCATCTTTCAACCCCATAACGTGTATTCACCGAACCCTGAGTAGCTATTTCATGCGGTGTTCCCTTTCGGAGAAGCCCTCCTTCCCCAGCATAAGTGCCCTCGGTGTTCTCTCGGATCACTATGAAGTCATGACCATCGGTTCGTTTTCCTTTCGAAGCGATAAATGGCCGCAAGTTAATATAGAGATCAAGTTCGAATCGCATTTTCAATAGCAAGCCTCGTTCGATAACCCCTGGGGGAACGTCTGGAGTCCCAACAGCCCCTAAGTAAAGAACGTCTAACCCTTTCCATTCTTCAAGAATAGAGTCTGGGAGTATCGTACCGTCTCTCAAATACCGTTCCCCACCGAGGTCATAGTCATGAATTTCAAGATCAACGCCAGATGACTCAATAACTTTTAACCCCTCGGATATCACTTCAGGACCTATTCCATCACCGCCGATGACACCTACTTTGTGAGCCACAACATCTCCTCAGTTCTTACTTTTGTATTTTTATCGTTCTCGTTCTTTTGCCCCGAATACCATCAACTTTATGGGGCATTTCCGATCCTTCACTAGAAGCATAGTTAAATGAAAATCAGTCTAAAAAATTCACACATATATAGTCTCGCTTGGGAAATCGTGAATCACAAACGTTAAAGACAGGGTAACCTTTTATTCATGGCACAAATTCAACAACTTTCTCAAGTCGCGTATGACCGGTTAAAAGACGAGTACGCCCAATTAACCACAGCTGGGCGAATAGACATAGCTAAAAAAATTGAAACAGCCCGTGAACTCGGCGACCTTTCTGAGAATGGTGATTATCATGCAGCGAAAGAAGAGCAAGGAAAAATGGAAGGCCGTATAGCCCACCTCTCTTCGATCTTAGAAAATGTGGAGATAGTCAAAGATGTTTCCGGTGGCGACACTGTTCAAGCCGGATCAACAATATCTATCTGCTATGCCGGTGATGATAAAGCCGAAAAGTACCTTATTGGTTCGATTGAAGAGCGTCTTGAAGATGTCGAAGTCATCTCCCCCACGTCACCCTTAGGGGAAGCCCTAATGGGAGCAAAATCCGGAGATACTTTGACATATCAAGCACCTGGCGGAACCCTAGAAGTCGAAGTAATATCGATCGATTAATATCTCTTCCATTCTCATCGCAGTAAACCATGCTCTCATAGGAAACCAATTAAAAAAGATATGACCAACTCCCCCACGTTTTTCGACAAGACTTCTTAGATATGACTGATGGCGAAGAAGAAATATCTAACGGCCTATTTAGCCCACTAGGAGAACCCTCTTCTCTTAAGCCGGGAGAATTCCCTCAACCAGATACAGTTAATGACTCGCTAGATAATTTATTTCCAGTATCTCCGCGAGAGAACTCTGAGGAACTCAATCTAGATTTGCTTTCAACGCCAGCAGCAACCTCAGATCTATTCCCATCAGTGTCAAAGGCCATCGCTACTCCTCCCCCAAAACAACAAAAGCCAAGCCGTGTCCCACCACAGCCATCACCTACAGGACGGTCACGGAAAAAACCACAAACTAACTACTACCACCCCAATGACTACTACCTTGGTACAGATTGGCCAAGGGTAATTGTTGGTGGACTCATTTCCTTACTCCTCATTGGTGGGATTGTTCTGCTTGCTGTCTACTTATTCAACCAATTCGAATCGCAACCGACTGCGCCCATAATCGACTCTTCTCCTATCGAAGAAATTACCTCAGTGCGGGTTTATTCTTGTGCAGGGGATTCCACGCCTGTAAACGAAATAGTACCTCCTACACAAGGATTCCTTGAAGGAAAGAATGCAGCAGGAACATGGATAGCATTCCGCGACCCTGCTTCACCCCTTAACCAATTATGGGCACAGGCTAGTGAGCTACCAATTTTAGATTTTAATTCCCTTGCTATCCTTAGCTGTGAGAGTTCCGAGTCCACCCAAAGCGGAAACTCTCTTCCAACTGCCGGCAACAACGGATAGGCATCGGAGCAGCATTCGATAAACTATCCCAAGAGATAGGGGAAGCATGGGAAAAACATTAAGTCAAAAAATCTGGGACAACCACATCGTCCAATCTCGAGAAGGCGAACCTGACTTACTCTATATCGACCTTCATCTCATCCATGAAGTCACTTCACCGCAAGCTTTTGACGGGATCCGGATGAGTGGAAGGTCAGTACGTCGACCTGACCTAACAATTTCAACTGAAGACCATAACGTTCCGACGATAAACATCCATGAACCGATCGCTGATGAAACAAGCCTAAAACAAGTCGAAACTCTCCGAACTAACACCAAAGAATTCGGTATCACGCATTATCCGATGGGTCATCCGAATCAGGGTATTGTCCACGTCATCGGACCAGAATTAGGGTTGACCCACCCCGGAATGACCGTGGTATGTGGAGATAGCCATACTTCCACACATGGAGCTTTCGGATCTTTGGCTTTCGGAATAGGTACAAGTGAGGTGGAGCATGTTCTTGCGACTCAAACGCTTCAACAGCCTCGCCAAGAAACAATGGCTATTACAGTTAATGGAGAATTACCCCAAGGATCATCAGCGAAAGATGTTGTGCTTGCAGTACTAGGAGCTATCGGGACTGGAGGAGGAATCGGTGCAATAGCTGAATTCCGAGGTTCCGTTATTGAGAATCTAACTATGGAAGGCCGGATGACAGTTTGTAATATGTCAATCGAGTTTGGCGCCAAAGCCGGACTTATCGCTCCAGATGAAACAACCTTTGAATACTTACGCGGCCGAGAGAATGCACCCTCCGAGGAATTCTGGGAAGCAGCCGTTAATGAATGGGAAAAACTCTACACAGACCCAGATGCCATATTCGACAGGGAAGTGACCTTAAACGGATCAGATATTCTTCCACAAATAACGTGGGGAACAAACCCCGGACAAGTGATCCCAGTCAATGGGGTAATTCCCAACCCAGCAAATTTCGATGACCCAGCTGAACGGGAAGCAGCGGTCCGTGCCCTCGAATACATGGGACTTCAGGCGGGCACACCCATCTCTGATGTTCCTGTAGATACTGTGTTCATCGGGAGTTGCACAAATAGTCGTATCGAAGACCTACGAGATGCTGCTGAAGTGATTCAGGGAAGAAGGGTTGCCGAGGGGATCCGTACACTTGTTGTTCCAGGCTCAGGAGTTATTAAAAAACAAGCAGAAGAAGAAGGTTTGGATGAGATATTTAAGGCAAGCGGGTTTGACTGGCGAGAACCTGGTTGCTCCATGTGTTTAGCGATGAATCCTGACAAACTTGACCCGCGTGAACGCTCTGCAAGCACCAGTAATAGAAACTTTGAAGGAAGGCAAGGTCGCGGCGGTCGCACCCACCTTGTTTCACCTCGTGTTGCTGCAGCGACAGCGATTGCTGGGCGTTTCTCTACTCCGGAGGATTTGTAGAATGGAACCAGTTCACATTATCCAAGGTACAGCAGTTCCGTTAGATCGTTCCGATGTAGATACTGATCAGATCATCCCAAGTGATTGGTTAAAGCGCGTAGAACGTACAGGATTCGAGAAGGGGTTATTCTCTGAGTGGAAAGATAACAAAGACTTCATCTTGAACGATGAAGCATATTCTGCTGCTTCGATTCTAATTGCTGGGCCGAACTTCGGAACTGGTTCATCGAGAGAGCATGCTGTGTGGGCTATACAACAGGCGGGGTTTAAAGCAGTTATCTCACCAAGGTTTGGACCGATCTTTAAAAACAACTCAACAAAAAATGGACTAGTCCCCGTTGAAGTTGAAAGCGACGTCGGAGAACGTCTTCTAGCGGAAGTTCAGAAACAGCCCAACATCGAATTTGTCATTGATGTAGAAAAAGCAATTGTCGAGATTGCTGAGATAGATCTTCAGTTCAGCTTTCCACTCGAGCAATCGATTCGGGAAAGATTCTTAAAGGGGCTCGATGATATTGAGATTACCCTCGCTTCAGAAACATCTATAAGCCAGTTTGAACAAACTCGGCTAGCTTGGCTACCGACACAAATTACCTAAGCTGAAAAAGTTTGTAAACAGTTACTCCTTGGGAACAAAACTTAAAGTTGAAACGTCGGAGATAAGTAGACAATATATAAAGGGGCAGTATGCAGAAAAATATTTTAGCTATCTTTTTATCTATCGGCATGGTACTTGGTGCTTGTTCCGACTCTGGCCAAGTTCAATCTTCTGGAAGTTCTGTTGATCTCAGTTCCGATGATATAGAACTCGTCTCAAGCCTTGTCGCGTTCACCGATTGTGATGAATTACTATCCCACTTAAAGGAACAAGCGAAAGAACGTGTGGGACCCTATGGACTAAATCAGCAAGGTGGCCCATGGTGGTGGGGCGAACCGGAAATGATGCGCGCTGATGACGCTGTTATGGAGATGGAAGCATCTACGGAGTCTTCTGGAAGCGACATGGCTTCAGAGTCTCAAATATCTAGCTCAGACAGCTCTGGAGACTCCAGTAAAGACTCCTTTACTGGTACGAATGTTCAGGAAGTCGGAGTTGATGAACCAGACATAATCAAAACGGACGGAAGCCGGATACTGGTAGTTAATAATGGGACACTCACTCACATAGCCATCAACGGAGCAAGTGGAACAAAAACAGACCAGATAGAGATAGATGACGGCTGGGGGCATGAGCTCTTCATCTCCGACAACCGAGCTCTTCTATTCACCAATGGCAGCGGGTACGGCGATGCTATTATCTTCGAAGATGACAGCGATCTAAGCGAAGACATGGATGCTGAATCTATGCCTATGGGGCCTTCGTCCTATATTCCGACAGCACATGTAGTCGAAATCGATCTGACTGACCCCTACAACCTAGAAATCGTCGGGGAAATGCAAATAGAAGGCAACTACCTGAGTGCACGCCTAGTTGGGGACAAAGTTCGGATGGCCATAAACAGTGCTCCAAATCAGTTGGAATGGGTATACCCAAGTAGCCCTGGCTCAGAAGATCGCGCTACCCGATTCAATCGAGAACTCATCGATGAAACAACCATCTATGACTGGACTCCCAAGTTCACTCTAAAAAAGGGCGATGTCACATCAACCGGGTCTCTATTACCTTGTGAGGATCTCCACCGACCTGAGAACTTCTCTGGGTTCGATGTTCTATCCGTATTGAGTTTTGATATCACTGACGGGTTAACGGAAGGAAATGGGGTCGGAGTGCTCGCTAGTGGGCAGACGGTCTATTCGTCCTTAGACCGTTTTTACATTGCAACGACTAAATGGGTTGAAGCTGAACTCTCTGAGGAAGACTTTACAGAATGGTCTGAGTCCTATACAACAGACATTCACGCATTCAGTATTGGTATCGATACTCCAGTACAGTATGCTGCTTCTGGATCTATCGCGGGAACTCTTCTCAACCAATTCTCAATGGATGAACATGAAGGATATCTTCGGATCATTACGACTACTGGGTCACCTTGGGATGATCGCAATATAAGCCAAACCCAGCTAACTGTTTTTGAAGAAGAAAATGATCTTCTAAAGAAAGTTGGACAAGTAGAGGGGCTTGGCAAAGGTGAATCACTGTATTCAGCTCGCCTTCTAGATGACATAGGATTTGCAGTAACTTTTAAGCAGATCGATCCATTTTACGTACTCGATCTAACCGATCCGGCTGATCCGCAAATTGTCGGAGAGTTGAAAATCCCCGGGTTTTCTACCTACCTCCACCCGATCGATGAAAATCATGTCTTAGGAATTGGTCAGAATGCTACTGAAGAAGGTCGTACTCTGGGGTTAAAAGTAAGTCTATTTGACATTACTGATAAGGCTGATCCCATCGAAACAGCGACCTGGACTATGAATGATGCTTACTCTCCCGCCGAAAATGACCATCGAGCGTTCCAGATCTTTGACCGGACAGTCATACTACCTGTCAATAGTTGGTCAACAGGTTTCAACGGTGCAGTGCTTCTCGAAATAGGTGAAAAAACGATCAGTAAAATAGGTGAAATCACTCACGAAAATATTTCCACGGACCCTGTAAGCGATTGCACAGAGATTAACTATGAGGACCTAGAAGGTGAATGGATTCCAGATATAGATGTTGACGAAATGCTTGGAGCCTACATACAACTCTGCAAGCAAACAGATGAAGGCGGGTATAGAGATACGTGGTGTGAATCTATCGAAGTTAAAAACCTTGATGATTACCTTGGAGCAGCAGCAGAAGAATTAGTCAGAATTCTTGGTGCACAAGACACAGACCGCATAGAGCAGTGCTGGCCACAACCCATGAATTGGAACTTACAGATCCAACGTAGCTTTGTTATCAATGATGTTCTTTGGACCATGAGTTGGGGGCAAATCCAATCGAATGAACTTGATGGCTTAAATACAAAATCAGTGATTCCTATTTCAAATTCTCGATAAAAATGTAGAAGGCGCCACCAAGGTGGCGCCTTCGCTACCTCATGTTAAAATGAGGTCAAGGGTTGGATAGATAATGTTATCAGCTATTCAACCTGTCGCATTGCGTTAGAACCCTCTAAAGTGGAGATGAGATGAGAATATTACGTAAACTCTTAAAATTTACTGTGATGGCAACGGTCATTGCGTTAGTTGTGTCGCGCTTACGTAATCGGGTTTCGGATAAGGACCAGGATGAAGATGAAGGCGATTTTTCCTGGCCGCCAATCAACCTAGATGACTCCTCAGAATCTCCTGACGATCCTGTTGTTGAGCCAACGGATGGAAGCCCTCTCGAGCCTAGATAATAGATTCCATGTAGTCATGCTGGAAACTCGTCTACTTGTCAACCTGTGAAAGCTCATACCCAAAGTTCCTTTACTAAATGAAAGAAACACTTCCGAATGGGCGACCCTGACAGGTATTACGCTTCTATAAGAATACCGAAACCAACTGATACAGCACGAGCCAGCGTTAACTAACTTACCTAGTTTAAATGTGAGGTATCCAAGTTAATAATCGAGCACTTGGTAACCCCATCTGTATCCATTAAGAGCTCAGCGACATCACTGGGAACCGAGTCATGTGTGGATATCACCATTAGTGCTCCAAGTCCGTCTTTACTTCGTCCGACATTCATATCAGCTATATTGATCTCTGCAACTCCAAGTATCGTACCGACTTTCCCAATGACCCCTGGCCGGTCATCGTTCCGCAACACAATCATGTGTGTACTTGGAGGTAAATCAACCGTGTGGTCATCCACCATTACTATTCGCGCTTCACTTCGAAGTCCCACAAGTGTTCCGGCGATCGCATGCTCTTCTCCACGGATCGTGATGGTGTTGATGTAATCAGCTGCCGACGTAGTTGTAACGGAACGGATCTGCACACCGTGTTCTTTAGCAATATCGAGCGCATTAACATACGAAATCGGTTGATCGCTAATAGCTGCAAATAGTCCTTTGATAACTGACAACTCTGTAATTTTATTGTCATACCCTCCGATTTCTCCCGCAAATTCTATTTCGAGTACATCGGGAAGAGTGCTGGCGAGACCAGCAAAAAGAGCTCCAAGTTGCTCGGCTAGCGGGAGAAATGGTCGTACCGTCTCTGTCGCTTCATTAGCAGCAACATTGACGGCGTGGGGTACGAACTTCCCAAGTAGAGCCAACTCAACTTGCTCTGCAATCGACTCTCCGGCTTTATCCTGCGCTTCAGTCGTACTCGCCCCCAGATGAGGTGTTACAACAACCTGTTCTAAATCAAACAATGGTGATTCGGTTGTCGGTTCGTTTTCAAACACATCTATAGCAGCACCCGCAATCTTTCCTTTTCGTATCGCCTCTGCAATTGCACCCTCACTGACAATTCCACCTCTAGCAACATTTATTACTCGTAGGTTTGATTTTGCATATGCCAAGATCTCAGCATCAATCAGATTTTCTGTCTCAGGTGTTTTTGCTACATGAACCGTAATAAAGTCAGAGATTTCCATAAGGTCTCTCAGAGGTAGAAGCTCAACAGACAACTGACGTGCCCGATCCAGCGCTACAAACGGATCATAGGCAACCAAGTTCATTCCGAAAGAAAGTGCACGTTGGGCTACCAGTTTCCCTATCCTCCCAAGCCCAATAATCCCTAAGGTCTTATCTGCTAATTCAACTCCGGTCCAAGCATCTCGTTCCCATCTTCCACTTTTTAAAGCCATGTTCGCCTGTGGAATATTTCGTGCTTGAGCTAACATCAGCGCTATCGTATGCTCAGCAGCGGACAGTACGTTTGATTTTGGAGCATTCACGACCATGACGCCTCGTTCTGTTGCTGCGTCAACATCAACATTGTCGAGACCTATTCCCGCTCTACCGATCACGACAAGATTTTCACCTTTCTCAATAACTTCTTTTGTGATACCTGTTGCAGACCGGATAATGACAGCATCAGCCGTACTCACTTCTGCTAGCAGTTGTTCTTCTCCTAAATTAAGTTTTACGTCAACAGTATGCCCAGCATTACGTAAACGTTGAACTCCCGCATCAGCGATCTTTTCTGTTATGAGTACTCGAGCCATGATTCCAATGTAGAAGGTGATCAGCGATTAAGTAACATCAAGCCCATCGATAAGTACTTACAATGCAAGTTGATGCACCCCTTATTAACTTCGCCGATACCATCTGACCCTAAGAGAAGGGATCTGATGTGGCTGACATAGACTTTAAAGCTTTCGATTGCGACCATCATTATTATGAAGCAGAAGATGCCTTTACCCGCCATATCGATCCGAGAATGGCAGAACGTGCAATAAATTGGGCTACGATCGATGGCCGAAAGAGACTAATGGTCGGGGGAAAAGTCAACAGGTTCATACCGAATCCGACCTTCGATCCTATTGCTCAACCTGGCTGTCTCGATGCCTATTTCAGAGGGAGGGTATCAGTATCAAACATGCGGGAAGCATTCGGCGAATTAGAACCCATCGCTGACTACCCTGCATATCGTAACCGGGATGCAAAAATACAACTGCTAGAAGAACAAGGACTTGAGGGGTGTTTCCTATTCCCGACGTTGGGCGTTGGGATGGAATCCGCACTTGAACACGACCTAGAGGCCTTACAAGCAGCTTTTTCTGCCTTTAATAGGTGGATGGCAGAGGATTGGGGATTTAGCTACAAGGACCGAATTTTCGCTGCACCCTACATCACGCTTACCGATCTTCGGCATGCTCTTGACGAGCTCGAATTCGCTTTGGATAAGAATGCACGATTGATCAATATGCGCGCTTCTGCTGTCACTACACCTGACGGGAAAAAAAGCCCTGCAGATAAATCTTTTGACCCTTTTTGGGAACGTGTAAACGACGCAGGCATAACAGTTGCTTTTCATTCAGGCGACCCTGCTTACGATTTTCTGTTCGCCCATTGGGGTCTCTCCACAGAATTTGAAGCATTTAAATATGATCCACTTAAACGCCTGCTCAGCTACTCAAATATTGCTGATACTGTCGCAGCGCTGATTAGCGGAGGTTCGTTTGACAAGTTTCCAAATATACGTGTTTGCACTATCGAGAGTGGGTCCGATTGGGTAAACGGACTTATCCAACGTTTAGCAAAGGCTTACAAACAAGCAAGTCATGCGTTTACCCAAGACCCAGTCGAGACATTGCGGAAGCATATTTGGGTAGCACCTTACTACGAAGATGACCTTCTAGAACTTCGGGACCTCATTGGTATCGATCACATACTTTTCGGCTCTGACTTTCCTCATGCTGAAGGATTAGCACGACCAATGGACTTCGTTCATGATCTTAAGGGATTCACTGATGAAGAGATCTTGAAAGTGATGCGAGAAAACGGGAAGGGATTGGTTTCTCCAAGTACTCGACATCCCTAGCGGATAACGAGCGAAAGAAACCATGTGTGAACAATGGCTTTTCACAATGATATTACTCTTAAAAAAATCGATGATGGGCAGTATCGGGCTACTATCCATGAGAATTATTGGGTCATTGCTGGACCGAATGGAGGGTACCTTGCCGCGCTACTAGCCAACGCAGGTGATCTGCACATCAGCGAACCGGAAAGACAATTACGAAGCTTTACAACTTATTTTCTTTCTCCACCTAAATCAGGCGAGGCCACCATAACCGTAAAGACAAAGAAAAAAGGAAGATCGGTAGATTTCCTAAGTTTAGAATTACGTCAAGATGGTAACGTCCTATTGCTCGCCACGGGCGCCTGGGGCCTTAGCGGAGATGACTTAACCACACCAAAATTAACAAAACCTGAAGTGCCTCACCCTTCTAAATGCTCACCGCTTCAACGATTCCACCCACACCACACTCGCCTACATGAACAGTGGGAAATACGATCTCTAAATATCGAAGAGAATAATGCTTCGTTTGATCGACTCGGAACCGAACCTGATCTCTCATGGTGGATACGGCCAGCTCGCCACACTCCACTCTCATCACCGTTAATTGTGGCAATTTCTGATGCCTTACCTCCACCAATTTTTGCAAGCTCGAACAAATTAAATCATGTTCCTACGGTTGATCTAACTGTCCACTTGAGAGCCGATCTGCACTCGATTGACTGGTCACATGAGAGCTGGGTCCTTGCACAGTTCGTCACTCGACATGCATCAAATGGCTTCTTAGAAGAAGATGGACTTCTGTGGCTTAACGATGGGACCTTACTGGGTATGAGTAGGCAACTGTCTGTAGCGAAATAGGAACAAAAGATTTAACTATCTTTTCGTATCAGTATCTTAGGGATCTCATCAGCAGGTTCAAAACCAAATATTTGAGCAAAAAACGAATACTCTCCTTCGAGTGCAGCAACAATGTTTTCTGCCTTCCTAAACCCGTGGCCTTCTCCCTCAAAGAGAAGATACGAATGGGGAATCTTCTTCTGTGCTAAAGCAGAAACAATAAGCTCCGCCTGATTTTGGGGCACCACTGCATCTTCTGTCCCTTGTAAAATCAACATTGGGCTATCGAATTTTTCGGTATGGTTGATCGGAGATCGGTCTAGATAGATATCTCTTTGTTCAGGATAACTACCTATTAAACGATCAAGATACCGGGATTCGAATTTGTGTGTATCACGCGCAAGGATCTCGAGATCAGCTACACCATATCTACTAGCACCTGCGGAAAAATCATCATAAAACGCTAGTGCTGCAAGGACAGTGAAGCCACCTGCACTACCCCCTTTGATAGCTAAACGTTCAGGGTCTACATGACCTTCCGAAACGAGATGTCGGGCAGCCGCAACGCAATCCTCGACATCAATGACTCCCCATTCACCATCGAGTTCCTCCATATATGAACGCCCATACCCAGTACTTCCTCGATAATCCACATCTACAACCGCCCATCCACGACTTGTCCAGTACCTTAAAGCCAAGTTCAGTTCGTAGCGTGCCGACCCTGTAGGTCCGCCGTGTGCCAAGACCAATAGTGGGGGAATTTCATTTTCTAGACCGTTGTAGTTCGGGTGTGCAGGGGCATAAAAATACCCATGAGCCTCCCTTCCATCAAGTGTTGGGAAAGAGATCAGGTCGGGAGTTGGAAAATATTCTTTTACTAGGCCATGCGGCTCAGCCCGATGGATGAATTCTAGCTCCTTTGTATGCCGTGTTATTGAAGAGCCGGCTTGATGTGTGGAAGCTACAACGACCGGTAGCCCTGATGCAGAACAGCGAACTACATGGATCGTCGCCGATCGAAGCATTTCGTTCGCAGGAGAATTCTGTATCAGAACGTCACCGGTGGAATCGCTGAATGCAACAATAGCTTCACCAGATGGACTAATAGCGTAACGTGATTGCCCTAGAACCCATAACGGTCCCCCGATGTCAAACATTCCGCCAATCACTAGCTCACTCCCTTCTTCGGTAAATCGATAGAGGTTTGACCACCCCGAACGGTCGCTGAGAAAGTAAAGGTCAGAGCCCTTAGACCATTCAGGTTGAGATACTGATTCCTCATGTCCCCCTTCAAGCTTTTTTGCATTGACTATCTGCCCATCGGCTAGCCGACCCACCCAAAGCTCTGTCTCATACCAGGGCATAGATGGATGGAGCCACTGTATCCATGCTAGAAATTCACCATCAGGAGATAGTCGAGGAAACGCATAGAAGTCGGCACCGACAACAAGCTCCCTGATTTCACAACTCCCGTCTGTCGCTACAGCAACGATCTGATTATCGGGCTCAACAACGATTCCATCATCAAAATGGTGGTGTATTTCTCTGATGCATATGCACCATTCGCCATTGGGAGTAACTCTTCCATCAGCAAACCGCCACATTTGGCTTTCTGGTGGTTCAGATGTCAGAATTTTAACTCGCCCATCAGGGTATATACGACGGAGACGTTGATCGCCGAAGTTAACACAATAGAGAGACTGCTTGTCTACCCACCATGCACCGCCACCATATTCGTGCACTTTTGAACGAACATTTATTTCTTTGGGAGTTATCTCCTGTGGAGCGGCGTTTGGTATTGCACGCATGATAGCGATTCGCCCACTCTCATCTGGACGAGATTCAGACCACCAAATATCATCTTCATCAACCATCATTTCAATAATCGTTGATGTTCCTTCCACTAATGAACTGGCAGAAATAGGAGAAGGCCAGCTTCCATGTGGCAGGTATCTAGGCTCTTCCACTATTTATCTAGCCTTGCAGAAAATCAGCGATTCTCTGCATACCTTCTTTAAGGTCCTCATCACCAAGCGCAAACGAGAATCGTGCATACCCGGGCGCCCCGAAAGCTTCGCCAGGGACAAATGCTACGCTGATCTCTTCAAGTAGAATCTCTGCCAAGTCAACCGTCGTTGAAGCAACATGACCAGCAAACGAACGATCCAGTAAGTCACTAAAATTCGGAAACGCGTAGAAAGCACCTTCCGGTTTTAGAAGGGACACTCCTTCTATCTCGCTTAGCATGGTGTATATAACTTCTCGACGCCTGTCAAAAGCTTCTCGCATTTTCTGAACCGCATCAAGAGGGCCAGAAACAGCAGCCAATGCAGCGCGTTGGGAAACATTTGCGACGTTCGAGGTCTGATGCGACTGCAACGATACCGCAGCTTTCGCTACATCGGGTGGAGCAATAATCCAACCAACGCGCCAACCAGTCATCGCATACGTTTTAGCAACACCATTGAGCACAACACAGCGGTTCTGGATCTCGGGAACGAGTGCAGGAAGTGAGAAATGTTCGCTATCGCCATAGACCAAATGCTCATAAATCTCATCGGTAATGACCCAGATATCGTTCTCTACAGCCCACTCTCCAATCGCTTTGATTTCTTCTTGAGGATAGACAGCACCTGTGGGGTTCGAAGGCGAACAAAAAATCAACGCCTTTGTATTCTCATTTTTTGCTTCATTGAGCTGATCGACAGACACACGAAACCCAGAATTTTCATCGGTATGCAATACCTTTGTCTTAGCTCCAGCGAGTCCAATCGGTTCGGGATAGGTCGTCCAATATGGAGCTGGCAGTAGGACTTCATCACCAGCATTGAGCAAAACCTGCATACAGTTGTATACGGCATGCTTACCACCGTTTGTAACCACTATTTGGTCAGGGGAGACCCTTAAACCCGAATCACGTTCTGTTTTCATAGCTAGTGCTTGCTTTAACTCTGGGAGGCCCCCCGCTGGACTGTACCGATGATTTATTGGGTCTGAAATAGCGTCAACAGCTGCAGAAAGAATATGGGTCGGAGTAGGAAAATCTGGCTCCCCAGCACCAAACCCGATAACCGGGGCACCAGATGCTTTTAGCTCTTTCGCCTTATTCGAAACAGCCAAAGTCGCTGATGGAGCAATCGCTCCAACACGTTTCGAGATACGAGATTGATCAGACAAATTTCCTCCGAAAAGTAGAGTTGCCACCATCATGGTCTATGTGTGGTGAGAATGCAGACTATTTCTTTTTTGTTTCAGAGTCTAACCAGACGATTTTTCCTACCTCCTTTCGCCATTAGACTAGAGAAGCGGAGTAGATTTCTACAATGGATCCAACAAGCAGAATAGTCATCCCTGACAGCCTGTTACCGAATGATGGAAGGTTTGGTAGTGGACCTTCGCTCGTCCAACAAGAAGCTGTAAACGCACTAGCAAATGCTGCACCTAGGTATCTCGGTACCAGCCATCGACAACGCCCAGTAAAAGATATGGTTATCAGGTTACAAGAAGGCCTAACGCAATTATTCCAACTACCGCCGGGATGGGAAATTCTTTTAGGTAATGGGGGTGCAACCCTCTTCTGGGATGCTGCAACATTTGGGCTTATAGAAACAAAAAGCCAGCATCTGGTATTTGGGGAATTTTCAGAGAAGTTTGCACAAGCAGCTGTTAAAGCCCCTCACCTAGGTAAACCAGAAATTATAAAATCTGATTTTGGCTCCGCACCTTTATTAGAAGCATCAGATGTTGACTTGTACGCTCTCACACAAAATGAAACTTCAACTGGAGTTGCTGTACCGCTAATACGACCAAAAGGTATAACCGCTTCTGAAGCTCTAGTAGCCGTAGATGCTACGTCAGCTGCAGGTGGCATGCCATGGAACCCACAGGAAGTCGACTGCTACTATTTCTCTCCTCAGAAGGGTTTCGCAAGCGATGGAGGACTATGGATCGCTGCTTGCTCTCCTGCTGCAATATCTCGCATCGAAAAACTAACCTCTTCTGACCGCTGGACCCCAGCAGCTCTCGATCTAGGAATTGCCATGGACAATAGTCGAAAAGGGCAAACCTACAATACACCCGCTCTTTCTACCATCTTCCTCACAGTGCATCAGGTCGAATGGATGAATGAACACGGGGGACTAGATTGGGCTACAGCACGTTCACAGAATTCTTCCTCTCACCTATACCAATGGGCTGAGAAACACGAACATGCGCGCCCGTTCGTTTCTGAAAAACACCTCCGAAGCCCAGTCGTCGTTACTATAGACTTTGATGAGGTAATCGACGCAGATGACCTAGCAGGCATCTGCAGGGCAAATGGAATTCTCGATATCGGCGGCTATAGGAAGCTTGGACGCAATCAGCTTCGAATAGCTACTTTTCCAGCTATTAACCCTGATGATATTAAAGCACTCACAGCAAGTATCGACTACATATTGGACTTACTCCTCTGAACACCACCGGGAAGCTTCTCGTTGCGAGCCCGCTAATGGGCGACCAAAACTTTGAAAGATCTGTAGTGTTAATGATCGATCACGCTCAGCATGGAGCAGTGGGACTAGTACTCAATCGACCAACGCAAATGCCTACAACAGAATTGCTCCCTGAATGGACAAATAACAGTAACTTGATCCAGACAATTTTCAATGGTGGCCCAGTAGAACCGGATTCATTTTTAGCCCTCGGAAGGTTCATAGGGGAAGCTAACAACGACCGTCATTATGTCTTCGCTAATGTGGGAATTATAGATTTGGAAACTGACCCTCTGGCGTTACCACCGACGGTAAGCGAAATAAAAATATTCTCAGGTTATTCAGGTTGGGGTCCAATGCAACTCGACTCGGAACTCGCTTCAGATGCATGGTTCGTTGTTGAGGCTGACCCATTTGATATTTTCAGCTCAAACCACGAGGAACTTTGGTCAATAATTCTTCGTCGCCAGGAAGGCCCAATGGCGTGGCTATCCAACTACCCGCCCGACCCGAGGTTGAATTAGCTTCATGTTCAGAATCCACCCGTTAAAAAACTGTTCCGAACGATAGAGCTCCTTGCGAGTGAAGAGCAGCGGTGGGTGATAGGCCAACATCAAGGAGAACAGCAGAATGTGCTAGCCAATTCCCTAGAGCTAAAGTTGCTGCTGTTGCGCCAGTTATTGGGTCAGCGATAGCATCGCCGATAAACCAAAGCGAGTCATCTACTTTAGCTAGAAGATTTGCCGACGCTGCTGCGTCATCCCCGAACCCAACTCGGTTCGGTGCCTCGGCCCTACCATGACCTGTAATCGAAATCCATATAGCCCCTCTTTCCACTTCTTCGTTGGCATCGATACCAAGATGCATCAGAGCTCGAGGGCGTGACCCTTCAATAATTATGTCTGATGCCCTAATGAGACTCCGAAGCTGGCTTACATTCTCAGAGTTTTCGAAGTTAAGAGTGACTATATTCTTTCCACTATTTAAGCGACGGTAGAAATCTATAGATCCTTTTCGTGTCCCATCCGGTCGCGTACTCGATTCAATTTTTGTAACATCCGCCCCGGAACGAGCAAGATACCATCCACACAAAGGGCCGGCCCACATACTGGATAGGTCTACTACCTTAGGAAGGCCAACGAATCTGGTGTTTCCTCCAGATCTATCCGAATAGTCTTCAATGGGCTCAGCCTCCCCCACCGACGTAACTGGTATTCCTAGAAGTTCTCCTCGATGGACAAGTTCTTTCGACCCTTGAAGAGCAACTTCCGCTGCGATCGCATCCCAATTATCGCCCATAACGTGAGAGTTAAGCCATGCTGGCACAGATGCTTGATCTTCTGCCCTGGGGAGATTGACCGCTATTGATCTATCTGCAGAAGCAAGAATCTTGCATGACCCTCCAGCAGATGTCGCACCCCACCCTCGAAGCCCGAGAAGGGGCGCCCTTTCTACCAACAGGGAAAGCGCACTTGGCCCACCATTTGGACCTCCTAACTGTGAGGACAGCCATCCCAGTAGGCTGACCGTCATTTGAAAACGGTGGAGCCAACGGAGATCCAACCTCTTTAAAACTACGTTTGGCGGGCCAACAAGGTCAGATAAGGCTGGAGTTGGCCAAACAGGCCAATCAAGCTGATATGACGACATGTTCTCAATTACTTGAGGTGGAACTGTCTCCGGAGGGAACCTGCGTGTAAGTTCTAGTAAATGATTTTTTGCAACAAGAAAGGGATCGTTTAACGTTGAGCTTTTCATTCCTCATACCGTAGAGGAACGTTTACATTGGCGGTACTCTTACGAGCGCGAAATAATTATAGGAAATAGATTGAAAGAGGAAAGACATGGAAATACGAGCTGGAAGTCGTCTTAAAAGCACCGTCTGTAGCACCGAAGTAATAGCTGTGAAAGCTCCAGATGGAGAGATCGACGTAAGGTGTGGAGGAGTTACGATGTCCGATCCCTCAAGTCCCAACATGGGGAATGGCGCTCCGTTAGAAGAAGCAGATGGCGGTTCGCTGATGGGGAAACGGTATGTCAGCTCTGATGAGACGCTTGAGCTGCTTTGTACAAAACCAGGTGCCGGCTCTCTCAGTCTAGGCGACTCTTTATTAACAATAAAAGAAAGCAAACCTCTTCCCGCTTCGGATTAATAGAAAGACCGGACTATGAATCTCGTGATGTTGCTAGAAATGTCCGCTAATGCATTTGGGGACCGCATAGCGATCGGAAGCCGAGATGGTTCGGGTGTTTCCTATAGGGACCTTTTCGAAAACTCTGGACGGGCAGCAAAGTTCTTTCGAGATGGGATCTCTGAAAGAGTTTCACTCATTGATACCTCAAGCGTCGCCCTACCGGTGGCGCTTTTCGGATCAGCATGGGCAGGTTTACCGTTCGTTCCGTTAAATTACAGGCTGACCGAAGAGGAGATACAGGCTTTGGCAGGTGAGATCTCGCCCGCTACAGCCATAGTAAATGAGATAACAAGAAGTGGCGTTGAGAATATTGCTGGATTCAAATGTGTTAGCCGGACCGAATTTATGTCCACGTATCAATGTGGCGATGTTCCAGATCCTGATTGGGAAATGGACCCAGAACAGATCGCTATTCTCTTATTCACGTCAGGGACTACCGGTGCACCAAAGGCTGCGATACTAAGGCATTCCCACCTAGTGTCATATATTTTGGGCTCTGTTGAGTTCATGGGAGCGGGCGAAGAAGAAGCGACGCTTGTTTCCGTTCCTCCGTACCATATAGCGGGAATGGCTGCTTTATGTAGTTCCGTCTATGCCGGAAGAAGAATAGTACAACTCCCTAATTTTGATGCAAGACAGTGGATTGACTTAGTAATCGAAGAACAGATCACGCACGCAATGGTAGTCCCAACGATGCTCTCGCGAATTGTAGAAGAGTTAGAAAAACACTCGGGGGTAGACCTCAACTCCCTGCGTTTCTTATCATACGGCGGTGGGAGAATGCCGCGACCAGTCATCGAGAAAGCCCTTCGATTCCTTCCTCAAACTAACTTTGTTAATGCGTATGGCCTCACAGAAACTAGTTCAACAATTTCTGTTCTGGGACCAGACGATCACCGCAGTGCTTTAGAAAGCAAGGATAAGATTATTCGCCGAAGGCTATCATCTGCTGGGCAGCCATTACCCAATATTGAAGTATCGATTCGAGATGAGGAGGGTAAAATTTTAGAAAGTGGATCTACTGGTGAAATATGGGTACGGGGCGAACAGGTCTCCGGAGAATACTTGGAGCATAGAACACGAGTTACAGATGAAGGGTGGTTCCCGACTAATGATGGGGGGTTCTTGGACCCAGACGGATATCTGTACGTTGAAGGTCGCATGGATGACGTCATTATCCGAGGTGGAGAAAATATTTCCCCAGGTGAAATTGAAGAAGTTATTTTGCTGCACCCCCAGATTAAAGATGTAGCAGTAGTGGGAATACCTGATTCCGACTGGGGAGAGATCGTTGTTGCCGTTGTAGTCCCCTCTAGTAAAGCGAAACTAGACATGTTAGAGATTCAAGAGTTTGTTAGAGGTCGTTTGAGATCATCTCGAACCCCAGATCGTGTTGCAATCGTGGATGAACTCCCTTATAACGAAACCGGTAAACTTCTCCGTCGGGTTCTTCGAGATAATCTAAGTAGCTCCTCCTTAGACAAGGATTAACGTGGAAGATTTTCAGACCTTCGAGTTTGATATCGCTCTTGATTATTTACGAAATCCATTTGTCGCTGAGAACATATTTGATGAAAACCGGCGTGTTCTAGTAATTCAGATACCGGAAAATATTGGTCACATTACTCCTCGTGACGCCAACGAGTTTTTTGAAAGAATAAAGTTATTGAACGTAGTCACTGTTGGTGTTGTATCGAGTCCTATTTCTGGCAAGACTCGTCCTGAACTCGATATGTTTGACGTAATCTTGTCAGGACCAGATACCTCATGTGGCTTAGGGGTTAGCGTTCCTAACCTTGCAGAGGGAATATCAGAGATTGTTCAAGCGGTGACTAACAATCCTCAATCTGCTATAACCCTCGTCCAGCTCTTACGCCAACGGGCTTTCTTTAATGTCTCCAATGGGCTCGCTCTTGAATCAGTAACTTACGCTATGCTGCAAAGCGGCCCGGAGTTCAACACCTGGCTTACAAACCGTGGAGATCTCCCACAACACAGGGGTACCGAACCCACTGTACTTAGCCTTCGGCAAGGGTCGTTATTGGAGCTATCCCTAAATCGCCCAAATCGGGCTAACGCTTTCTCAGCTGAAATGCGGGACCAATTGGTAGAACAGTTACAACTAGCTGATATCGATAAAGATCTTAAACATATTGTTCTTCGAAGTGAAGGCGACTCTTTCTGTTCGGGTGGAGATCTGAGCGAATTTGGCCTGTTCGATAATCCGGTAGATGCCCATTTGATTCGAATGACTCGTAACCCTGCTTCGTGGATCCATAAATTAAATGATCGAGTCACGGTCTACTTAACAGGTAACTGCATAGGAGCTGGAATTGAACTCCCATCCTTTGCTCATAAAATAATCGCTGACGAAACTTTGAAGATCTCTTTACCAGAGATACAGATGGGACTCATTCCAGGCTCTGGAGGAACGGTGAGTCTCCCAAGACGCATTGGAGCGCAAAGAACAGTTTACCTAGCGATTACCGGTAGAACGATTGACCTAAACACTGCAAGAGCATGGAACTTAGTTGACGAAGTTGGAACCTATATATGACCATTCCACCTAGGAATTAAGAAAGAAGCTCAAGGATAGTCACATTTGCTTGCCCGCCACCTTCACACATGGTTTGCAAGCCAAATCTTCCTCCAGTTCGCTCAAGTTCGTTGAGTAAAGTTGTCATTAGACGACCACCCGTACAGCCTAAGGGGTGACCTAAAGCAATAGCACCGCCGTTCACGTTAACTTTTTCATGAGGTATGTTGTGCTCCCGCATCCACACGATCGGGACCGGCGCAAATGCTTCATTACATTCAAACAAATCAAAATCATCGATAGACATCCCCGTCTTCGATAGTGCATATTCCGTTGCAGGGATAGGTCCTGTAAGCATGTAAATAGGGTCATCTCCTCGAACACTGATGTGATGAATACGTGCACGAGGTTTCAAATTATGATCTTTGATGGCCTGCTCTCCGGCAATCATCAGTGCCACTGCTCCGTCGGAAATCTGACTTGCGACTGCGGCCGTAATGACACCGCCTTCTTCTAATGGTGATAATTGTGCCATCTTTTCGAGAGTGCTACCCCTACGAACCCCTTCATCCTGAGTCACTTCACCGTATGGGAGGATCTCGTTGTCAAAACGTCCTTCATCCTGCGCCCGCGCAGCACGTTCGTGTGACTCAAGTGCGAACTCTTCGAGATCACCACGTGAGAGTCCCCATTTTTTTGCTATCAATTCGGCTCCTCGGAACTGGCTAACCTCTTGGGTCCCATACCGTTCAACCCAACCTTTCGAAGTAGAGTACGGGTCCTCTATCTCCGGGTGACCTATTGTTTCATGACTCATCACGTCCATTGCAGAACCTATAGGAATAAGACTCATGTTCTGCATACCTCCAGCTACGACGATGTCTTGAACTCCTGACATCACCCCCATTGCAGCAAAGCTGACGGCCTGCTGCCCGGATCCACATTGACGGTCAACGGTTACTCCTGGCACTGCTTCGGGCATTCCAGCTGCGAGCCAAGCGGTTCGGGCGATATCACCTGCTTGAGGACCCATGTTGTCAAGGCAGCCCATAATGACGTCATCCACAGCCAAAGGGTCAATACCCGTTCGATCTATCAGCCCTTTGATCGCATGTGCGCCAAGGTCTGCAGGATGTTCATCTGCTAATCCTCCTCCTCGCTTCCCAACTGGAGTTCGAATTGCATCAACGATGTAAGCTTCGCCCATGATTTGTCCTTTCTTATTCTTCTACCCACGGTACAGGAACTTAGCTAGCCGTTGATATGGCAATAAAATTTTCTTTCGTAAATCTCTCTTATCCAAATTCTTATCTCGGCTTAGGTTCTTTTGGTAATCCTAGAATACGCTCTCCGATAATATTTCTCTGCACTTGATTGCTCCCCCCATAAATCGTGTGGGCGCGACTATAAAGAAATGTTCTCTGCTCCTTGTCTAGAACGTACGGAATTCCTTCATAGCCATCATGTCCCTGATCTTGCGCCACCATCCCTGAACTTCCTCTTATTTCCATCCACAGTTCTCCAAGGTTTCTATGCCAAGAAGCCCAATAAAGCTTCCCAATACTTTGTTCTGCTCCTGGGATTTTCTCAGTTGCCAAAGCAGTAAGCATACGCAACTGGTTGAATCGTAAGATCTCTAAGCCGATATAGGAATCCATTAATTTCTGACGAATTACCGGATCCTCCCAGCTTCTATTTGACTTTGCGGCATCAAGGAGATCATCGAGTTCTTGACGAAAACTGATTTGCTGACCCAACGTTGACGCCCCTCGTTCAAAAGCTAGGGTTCCCATAGCGACTGCCCACCCATTACCTCGTTCTCCGACTACATGTTCTTTATGGGTTTTCGCATTATCGAAAAATGTTTCGTTGAATTCCGCTCCTCCGGTTAGTTGGATTATGGAACGAATCGTTACCTCTGATTGGGTCATGGGTACGAGAAGATACGACAAACCGGCATGGCGCTGTGACCCCTCTTCTGTTCTTGCAATAACAAATATCCAGTCAGAATACTGTGCCAGGGATGTCCATACCTTTTGACCGTTAATCACCCAAAGTCCATCAACTAGTGCGGCGCGAGTTTTAATATTCGAGAGATCAGATCCAGCATCTGGTTCACTGTAACCTTGGCACCAGAGCTCTTCCCCAGAAAGAATTTTCGGAATAAATCGTTCTTGTTGGGCTTTTGAACCAAAGGAAAGAAGCGTAGGGCCAAGAAGGGTAACACCCATATTCGGTATACGTCCCGGAGCACGGGCTTCCACGTAG
>JAKMEQ010000040.1 GCA_022425805.1 Acidimicrobiales bacterium | reverse complement strand
CTCCTATATGTGCTGGTTTGCATGCGCATAGGTTCGTTATCCATGACTTGTGTTCCATTATGGACGCATACTCGTTCAATTATTTTCCATTCATTTCCACGTTTTTCGTACCTATCTAAATACCGTCCGAACCACGTATCTACGGTGTTTGTTCCTTCACGGCAAAGATGGGAGATATTATAAATTTCTCCTCGTGCGTGAATTCGATCATCCTCTAATGAAATTTGATGGTTGTAGATGGAATGCATCGTCCATTTCCACCGTAAGTGAGCTTTCATACAGTAATCGACGAATTCGTGAGCGTTGCCAACAAAATTTCCGTGATCATCGGTTGCCTCTGGCCAGTACGCTGATTTCATTACTTCTGCGTCTAAACGGTCCACCCCATAGCAGTACCGCATTGCCGCTTCTCGAATCTGTTCTCTGTCAGATAGCTGTTCCGGTGTGTAGGTCATGTTTCTCCTCGTTCTACCGATATTCTTCCCTACTTTTCGTTTAGGTCAAAGATGAACGAACGAAATTCTTTCGCTAAGATCGTCCGAGGGGGCAATATGTCACGAATAGTGCTTGCGTTAAGTGTTTTGTTTTGCGGTTTGGTCGCGTGTAGTTCAAATGAATCATCGTCATCTTCGACTGGTCAGGAGAATCTCACTGAAAAGCCAGTTGACAGTCAGGTAGAAGACAAGTCAGAAATTGAATCTATGGCTACTCCCCCTGCAGAAGAGGCCCCTGATTCAGTAGGGGAAGAAGAGGAAACAGAAGAAGTCGAAGTCTCCAAACCGACAGGGATTCTCCGAGTAGCTTCAGAAACTATTGACGCCGAGGGATTAGGTGGTGGAATTCTTCAACCACTTGGAGCTGCGCCTCTTCCCGATGGTTTCACCGAAGTCGAGTTGCTAGTTGCGGGTGAAGCTACGTCATATCGTTCCGATCTTTCTATAACAAGTGACGGCCGCTGGGTTTTTGATGAAGACACCCAAGAGTTATACAAGACTAGGGTTCTAGTTCGTTTCCCACCCGCTGACCAGTTCAGCGGTGTGGTGGTATCTGAATGGATGAATGTCACTGCAGGCGTTGATAATAGTATTGATTGGGCGTTCCTATCAGAGGAGTTTGGCCGCGAGGGCCATGCCTTTGTTGGAGTTTCTGCTCAACTTGTTGGCGTGATGGGGCGAGATACCGGCCGTGTACCAGGTGGCTTGATAGATACGAGAGGACTGCCGATCCGTGATCCTGAACGTTACGGTGACCTTACCCACCCTGGCGACGCGTTTTCGTTTGATATATTCACTCAATCATCGATAGCTGCTCGAGATTGGCTTGTTAGCTTATATGGGAAACAAGCTAATACGTTCATCGCTATGGGCCAGTCACAATCAGCAGGGTATTTGACGTCATATATAAATGGTATTGATCCGATCGTGAGGGTATTTGATGGATACCTTATTCATGGTCGTGGCGATGGCGCTCCTAACCCATCGACGGAAGGTGATCGGTTACCATCCGTTCTAATTCGCGATGATGTAGATGTTCCAGTATTCATTTTTGAAACTGAAACAGATTTAACTGTGCTGCGATATGCATCTGCCCGTCAGGACGATGCAGAGAATATTCGCACCTGGGAGATCGCTGGAGCCGCTCACTCTGATACCTATTCTCTAGCTTACCCTAATGGGCTTCCACGAAGAGCGAATCTAGGTGCAGTAATCGGTTGCGAAAACTTAATCAATGATGGACCTCAACACGAAACCCTACAAGCAGCATTCCATTTGCTAAATAACTGGGTTACAACTGGAAATGCTCCGAGTTCATCTCCACGAATTAAACTGATTGAAGGGGAAGAAGTTGTTATAGCCCGTGATGCAATGGGAATAGCAATAGGTGGCGTGCGGACACCGCCAGTCACCGCTCCGCTTAGAATATTATCAGGAGATCCTGTAGCCACTGAGGGATTTTGTTTCTTATTTGGCGACACAACCGAATTAGATCCAGAAAGTTTAAATGATTTATATGGCTCCCTTGATACATACGTGCAGCAGTTACAAGTAGCAGCAGCAGAATCTGTATCCAATGGGTGGTTATTGCAATCTGATGCAGACATTATGATTGAGGAAGAAACACAGCGAGCTGTATCTTTAGGTCTTACTGGGTAGTGGCCTACGCTGAGTTAACCTACTTAATGAAGGAGAGCTATGGCTTTTATATTCGCGAATGTCGATGGTCGAAGTTCGTTAATTAGCGGCGGTTCTTACTTTGATCTTGAACAGGTTTCAAATGGCGCCGTATCAGTTGATCCGATGAAAGCGATTCGGCATTCGGTTTTATTGCATGCATTCGCTGACCGGCTAGATAATTATGAACCGTCAGGTCTAGTTGATGAAGTGAAGCTTGACGCTCCGGTTCCTCAACCCCGTAATTGTTATGGCATTGGCTTGAATTACCAGTTGCACGTTGATGAAGCGTCGATGGAAACTCCTAACGTTCCAATGGTTTTTACAAAATTTCCTTCCTGCATTACTGGACCTGACGCTGATGTGATGATGCGAAGCGATCAATGCGATTACGAAGGTGAATTGGTGATCGTTATCGGAAAGAAAGGTAAAGATATCGCTGAACGTGACGCGTGGGACCATGTATTGGGTTTCACTGTTGGTCAGGATTTTTCTGACCGGAGTGTCCAGTTTAAAGGTGATCCACCCCAGTTTAATTTAGGGAAGTCCTTTGATACGTTCGGTCCTATAGGTCCTTTCCTTGTGTCTATTGATATCTTTCAGGATCCAGCCGATTTGGAAATTCTGACCAGAGTGAATGGGGTAATACGTCAGCGTGATCGGACTTCCAACATGATTTTTCGAGTGCCGGAACTCGTTGCATACCTTTCGACGATCACGTCATTAGCTAATGGCGATATTATTTTCAGCGGCACTCCTGAAGGCGTTGGATTCAGAAACGGATCGTACCTGCAAAACGGGGATGTTGTTGAGACAGCGATTGAGGGAATCGGGACGATGACAAACACGTGTGTTCGTGGAAGTGACTTTGTATAGAACCAGCTAGGGACAACTTCTTGATCTAGGATGCGGAAATGGAGTGACATGACAAAAAAACAATCGTGGTTTAAAAGAGTAAGAGCTAAAGGTGCTGGGGTTAAAGCCCTTCTAGAGAAACGCGCTGAAGAACGCAGCGGTGAACGTTTCTCTAGCCTTGATGATAATCCGTTTAAGATGTCTAATAGAAATAAGCGGTTTTCTACGTATCGTTCAGAAATAATTCATGGTGTGATGCTGAAACCCTTGGATAAATTCTTGGATCGTGAAGCTAGCGGCGAAGGAAGCGACGAAGGTTTATTAAGTGGTCTTTGGAGTTTTAGAGATGACGAAGACAAAGCGGAAGAAGTTGACGAAACCAAAAATAAGGACGGTAGCGTTGACAGTGATGGCAAATCTTGAGATAACGATTCAGTACTGCATTCCTTGAGATTATTCAAGTGACGCGGTGCGCGTTGCCCACGAAATCATGAGCGAATGCCAACACCAAATGGTTTCGCTCACGCTCCTCCCAGGAGACAAAGGTATCTTTGACGTGAAAGTCAATGACACCCTCATCTACTCAAAGCACACAACTGGGCGGTTTCCCGAACCAGGAGAGATAATCTCCGGGCTTGAGAAAAGTATTAACCATTAGGTACTAATATCGCATCCGCCCTACTAGACTGCCTCAACTCCTTGCCCACATTGAGGAAATAGAACATCAAATAATTAATGCAGTGTTAACTTCAGAGAAGGGCACAATTCGCAATAGCAATCTATGATTGCATTTAATGGATACTAAACAAAGGAGATTTCATGCCTCATTACATGATTACTGGTTCATACAACGCTGATGGAGCGAAAGCGTTAATAGCTGAAGGTGGAAGCCACCGGTTAGAACAAGCCAAAGGCCTTATCGAGTCTCTAGGCGGAACACTGGAAGCCATGTATTTCGCGTACGGCGCTGACGATATTGTCGGAATTTGCGAAATGCCTGATGCTGCTTCTGCAGCAGCGGCTTCTTTAGCAGTGTCCTCATCTGGAACAGTAAATGTCCAGATGACTCCTCTATTGACAGCTGATGAGC
>JAKMEQ010000022.1 GCA_022425805.1 Acidimicrobiales bacterium | reverse complement strand
GTACCAAAACTTGCTTTCCATTGGTTTGAAGGGCCCGGACCAATATCGTCAAGCTCAACCCAATATGGGCCGAAATCGGGAGCGGAGACTTTGGCATAGAACACTTCGAGATCTGCGTTGTAGTACGTCTGTCCATTTTCTGTATTGCCATCTCCGTCTATGTCGAGCACTATTGATGCCATTGGTATCACTTCAGATTCAGGCATTGCTTCTTGAGGGGGACAAGGTGGGGGCTCCTCGTCTGGCACCCCAGCGGTTGATAGTTCTTTCGTTTCCAAGATTGCTAAATGAGCTTCCCTAGTTATTGCTCCATACCACCCGTCTGCTTCTATTCCCAGTATCTCTTGGAGTTCTTCCACCGCTTCACTGTTCTCGAACCATGAATATGTTTCTAGAAGGTTTGCGGTTATAGCTTCTTCCGAAGGGTCATCTGGATCCATATCACTGGAATTTTCTTGGTTTGTTTCCTCCGTGTTCTGCTCGTTACTCTCAGTAACCTCTTCTTGAGATTCATCAACAAGCTGATTTTCTCTTTCAGCTTTTTCTTTAAGTTCTTTGACTGTTTGTTGAAGCTCTTCGATTTTTTCTTGAGTCTCTGCGAGTTGTGTATTTAACGCCTCATCCGAATCAGAGCTTGATCCGCAAGAGGAGATAGAAAAGAGAGCAACAACTGTTATAGCTGCCACCTTTAGCCAATTCTGAGGGGTTCTAGTATCAATTTTTTTCTTCAACTGATTCTCGCTTTCTATGCGTTAAGTATCTGTTCTCTAGTTAGATGATCCCACATAGAGTTTCTTACACTCAAAACGAGAACTTATGAACATGTTCTGTGCAGCAGATAAAAAGTTCTAGATGGGGGTCTTGGCACATCCCAACACTAATTAATGTTCTTTAGAGCGATTCTTGTTTCGTAACCGTAAGTATGGGTTTCGTTCCTATCGTTTACTTCGAAGATAGCTGCTTGCCCCAAGCCCTATAAAGACGATAGCCATTCCTATTCCTTTAACACCTGAAATCGTTGCACCTAGAAAAAGAACCGCTGATACGGTAGCTGTGACTGGCATTAGTAGTTGAAGAATTCCGATTAAGCTAAGCGGCGTTTTTCCTTGAGAGAAATTGAGGAGAATGTGACCTACTCCGGGGATAGAAGCAACTGCTAGAATTTGTATGATATCGCGTTGGGTTTGAGGCATGATAGTTGCTCCAGCAAACAGCATCATGGGGGTGAGGACAATTCCCGACCATATAAAATATCCCGTCATGAATTCAGCGACGCCTATTTTTGTTAAAGCTTTCTTCGCGAAAGCGAAGTAGGTAGACCCCAGTGTTATTGCTAGTAGGGCTACTAGGTCTCCACTGATTTTTCCGCTTCCATCGCTGCTCCCTGCTAGGACTATGATGATGGCTCCTCCGATTGAGAGGAGAGATAAACTGATATCGCCTGAGGTAATTTTTTCTGAAAAGAAGTAATAGCTTAGGAAAATTATGATCAATGGTTGTAGTGAGCTAATAAGACTTGCGTTAATCAGACTTGTAATTTGTGTTGACCAAAAAAATAGTCCGATGGCTAATCCAAAGGAGAGTCCAGCGGGGGCACATAAGAAAAAATTTTGCCATGTGAATCTTTTCTTCTCTTTCAGAAGTACATAAAGGCCCAGAAATGGAACGGCGATCCATGAACGCCAAAAAGCCATAGTTAATCCGTGTACTTCGGAGTCTGAGACAATCACTGTAGCGATTGTTATAAGTATGTAACCGAAGCTACAAGAAAGAATTCCTACCCGTAACTCGTTCTCAGTTGAAGTTTTCGGGGGTTCAGTGTTGATGATTAGCTCACTCGTCTTTGAGAGGTAAACGATAAACCTTTAGATGCTTACCGTTCTTAGATTCTCTAGTCTACTCACTGTAGGAAATGATCGGAGCTAGCCAACGTTCAATTTCGTCGATAGAAAGTTGCTTACGTTGCGCATAGTCTTCTACCTGGTCCCGGTCTATTCGTCTGACTCCAAAATAGCGACTACCTGGATGAGCGAAATATAAACCGGACACCGAAGCTCCTGGGGACATCATGAAGGTATCTGTCAGAGCCACTCCTATAGATTCTTCCGCATTGAGTAGGGAGAAAATCGTCCTTTTCTCTGTGTGGTCTGGGCAGGCCGGGTATCCGGGTGCCGGTCGGATTCCTTGGTAGCGTTCACGGATTAGATCTTCATTAGAGAATGTTGTTTTTTGATATCCCCAATAGTCATTTCTGACTCGGTGGTGGAGGTACTCTGCGCAAGCTTCAGCCAATCTATCAGCAAGAGATTGCAGCATTATTGCACTGTAATCATCACCATCTGCGATAAATGATTGACAATGTTGGTCAATTCCGTGGCCGGTACTCACAGCAAAAGCGCCAATGTGATCTTTAACTCCGCTCGATTCGGGGGCGATGAAGTCAGCTAAAGAATATTGTGGCCTATCGTCACTGTGCCGTACCTGTTGTCGTAATGCGTGCAGGGTAGCTATCTGGTCAGTCAGTGTGTCATTTTGGAAGACAGCTATATCATCGCCAGTTGAATAGGCAGGCCAGAATCCGATAACAGCTCGTGGCGTTATCCAATCGTGTGCAATCGCTTTCTCGAGCATCTGCGTACCATCAGCGAAGAGTTCTCGGGCTACCTCGCCTACTATCTCATCTTCAAAAATTCGCGGGTAAGTTCCTGTTAAGTCCCATGTCCGAAAGAAAGGAGTCCAATCAATGAAAGGGGATAGAGACGCGACTGTTATATCAGAGATAACTTTGGATCCAAGGAAAGATGGTTCTTTCATTCCATCGTACGGGAAGTCTAAATTTGCAGCGTTCTTACGAGCGGCCTTCAGGTCGATTGCCGTTGTCACTTTTTGCTGGTTGTAAGTAGAACGAATAGAAGAATATTCTTCAGATAGTTGATTTTTGAAATCATTTGTCCCATCTAAGAGTCGAGATACAACACCGACGGCTCGAGATGCATCATTAACATGCACGACTGGGTGTTCGTATACTGGGTCAATTTTTAGGGCGGTATGAAGCTGGCTTGTCGTTGCACCCCCAATTAGCAGAGGAATGTTAAATTTTTCTCCTTCCATCCGTTCTGCTAGGTAGATCATTTCGGTGAGGCTCGGTGTTATAAGTCCAGAAATTCCGATTACATCGACTTGCTCTGACTTGGCTCTTTCCAAGATTTCTTCCGCTGGGACCATGACGCCTAGGTCAACGACTTCGTAGTTGTTGCATTTCAGTACAACGCCGACAATATTCTTTCCAATATCATGAACGTCTCCACGGGCGGTGGCTAAAAGGATAGTTCCGGCATTCCTTCTTTCCCCTCCTTCAGCTTCAATGAAAGGTTCAAGGTAGTGAACGGCTTTTTTCATAGCACGTGCGCTCTTAACGACTTGAGGCAAAAACATTTTTCCTGCTCCAAAATGGTCTCCTACTATGTTCATGCCATCCATTAATGGGCCTTCAATGACTTTCACGGCGTTAGAGAAGATGGTTCGTGCTTCTTCAGTATCATCGACGATGAAGTCATCTACCCCGTGGACTATGGAATGAATCAGTCGGTCGAGAGTGTCGAGATCGCGCCAAGAATCTTCCAACTCCTTTGTGACAAATGAATCTTGAGAGTCCTGTGCGGCGTCAAGTAAGCGTGTTCCTGCATCAGGCGACCGGTTGAACAGTACATCTGTTACCGTTTCTCTCAATGCGATAGGTATGTCTCCGTAGATAGGTAATTGGCCGGCGTTGACAATGGCCATGCTTTGACCTGCTTCGGCGGCGTGGAATAGGAAAACTGTGTGCATGGCTTCTCGGAGAGAATCATTTCCACGAAAAGAGAATGAGAGATTACTTACGCCTCCGCATATTTGAACATGCGGGCAACTTGACTTAATTTGCTCGACAGCGTCAAGGAAAGCTTTACCATAATTATCGTGATCGCTGATGCCTGTAGCGACTGCGAAAATGTTTGGATCCATGATGATATCTTCAGGTGGAAAATCTGCTTCCTCTGTTAGGAGTTTGTAGGCTCGTTCACATATAGCCACTTTTCTTTCTGCTGTTTCTGCTTGGCCATCCTCATCAAAGGCCATGACGACAACTGCAGCTCCGTAACGTCGGGCACGTCTGGCTTTGGACAAAAAGGAATCAGTTCCATCTTTTAGGCTTATAGAGTTAGCAATCGATTTCCCTTGAATCTGTTGAAGCCCTGCTTCGATGACATCCCATTCTGATGAGTCGACCATAATAGGTATCTTTGATATCTCGGGTTCGGTGGCTATGTGGCGCAAGAAAGTCACCATGGCATCTTCGCTGTCTAACATCGCATCATCCATGTTCACATCAAGGATTTGAGCCCCATTCTCAACCTGCTCTCGAGCTATAGCAGCGGCAGTATGAAAATCTCCACTTCTGATGAGATTCGCGAAGCGTCGTGACCCTGTAACATTGGTGCGCTCTCCTACGTTGATGAGTAGGCTTTGAGGCGAAATCGTCATTGGTTCAAGCCCTGAGAGACGAGTATCGTTGGATCGCTTTGGTATGAGTCTGGGTAGCACCCCTTCGGCAGTATCGGCAATTGCTTTGATATGGGATGGGGTTGTTCCGCAGCATCCACCAACGATGTTCAACACGCCATCTATAGCTAGTTCATGAATGATTGCAGCCATGTAGGTGGGGGTTTCATCATATTCACCGTTCTCATTCGGTAGCCCAGCATTTGGGTAGAGACAAATGGGGACATTAGCCACGCGCGCAAGTTCGATAATTGGACCTTTAAGATCTTTAACGCCTAACGCGCAGTTAAATCCGACAGCTAGTGGGTGCATATGTTCCACCGAATTCCAGAAGGCTTCAGGCGTTTGTCCAGAAAGTGTTCTCCCACTCAAATCAGTGATTGTTCCTGAAATGATAAGAGGGATCTCAGAACCTGTTTGTTCTCGATAATCTGCGATTGCGCAGTAAGCTGCTTTTGCGTTGAGAGTGTCAAAAGCTGTTTCGATAAGAAGGAAATCGACCCCTCCTTCTATAAGTCCCAAAACAGCTTCTTGATATGCGTTGACTAAGTCATTAAATGACGCACTTCTTTTTTCCGGTCGGTCAATGTCGGGGGATAGGCTTGCCGTTGCGTTAGTCGGCCCTAAGGAGCCGGCTACCCATTGGTCTCCTGGGTAATTGTCGACACACGCTCGAGCTAATTGAGCGGAGATTCTATTCATCTCCCTCGTATGACTTTCGAGACCATAATCTGCTTGGGAAATAGCGTTTGAATTGAAAGTGTTAGTTGTGATGATGTCCGCGCCGGCATCTAGAAATGAATCATGGATTGCCGTTATCGTATGAGGAGCAGTCAGGCTAAGAATATCGTTATTGCCTTTTAGGTCAAATGGGTGATTCCTAAAGCGTTCTCCGGCGAAGGCATCTTGGTCCAGTCCCATGTCTTGGATGCTTGTCCCCATTGCTCCATCAAATATTAGGATACGTTCCAGGAGAGCATCTTGAATTTTGGTGATTTGGTCGTCGGGTGAATTCTTCATGGTTGTGAAGAATCCATATTCTGAGCAGAACTGTAAGTGTTCATAAGTGATTGGCAGATGGGTGCAGTGAGGTCAATACGGTTCAGGGTATAAAAGTGAAATTTCCGAATTCCTTGATCGGCTAAAGCTGAGCACTGATCTAAGGCGATTTCTTCTGCTATTACATTAGCTTGGTCAGAGCCAGGAGCTAGCCCGAAGAACCGTTCTGTCATCCATTCAGGTATAGATGCCCCACATTTTGACGCGAAGTTACATATTCGTTCAAAATTTGAAATAACCATAATTCCGGGTGCTATAGGAGCCTCGATTCCTACTTTTTCGATGTCATCCATGAAACGGAAAAAGATATCTGGTTCAAAAAAGAATTGAGTCAATATGAGATCGGCTCCGTGGTCAATTTTTGCTTTCAGGTTTGCTACGTCGGCTTCTTTGGAACGAGCTTTTGGGTGTATTTCAGGGTATGCAGCGACACTTATGTGAAACTTGTGGCCATCTCGACGGCTTCGGATTCCGCTAACGAACTCTGCGGCGTTTTCATATTCGTCGACGTCTGATGTGTTTATCATTTTTTCGCTAGGATCTCCGCGGAGTGCAACGATATTAAATATATTTTCACTTGCGTATTGATCCAATGAGTTGTGTGTCTCTTCTTTGCTACTACCTGAGCAGGTTAGGTGTGCAGTAGGGTTCGCGCTCGCTGCTCCGTCCAAAGCTTTGATTGTTTTTAAGGTACGGCCTTTATTCGAGCCCCCAGCTCCAGAGGTAACGCAAATGGTTCTCGGTTTAATGGTCTCTAACAGGGGAAGCTGTTGAAGTAAGACCTTATTCCCGCTGTCAGTTCGGGGCGGAAAAATCTCAAGAGAAAATGACAACGATGCCTTTTGGTCTTCTCTCGAAATTTTAGTCATCTTCAACCCTGTGCATGAATAATGCGTGCGAAAGCTGTCTTGGAGAGTGAACTGTCAACTTTGATAGTGAAATGGTAATTTCCTTGTCTGTCTCTCCAACGGGTGTCGGATGTGGAGTCAAGCACTTAGAGATTCCCATATGTTTAATCTAGCCCAATGAGAACGCAACCTTAACCTAAATACTTGCATACGATTTATGGTGTAAGACAATAATAGTGTTTACCTTTATTAAAAAATAGACGAATATTGCTGTATAGGTTACATAGGTAAAATAATTATTGGCTTTCCATAAGGCGGATTGGATTTCCATTTTGAGAAGTCGCCGCTGAAATGAACCTAACCTCTTATGTTTCTTAACACATGAAAGCCAGATCTTCACATGGTCACAGTTCGCCTCAGCGTTATTAGTTTCTGTGTTATCCAACTAATTCCAAGCTTCAGTTGTCAGCTTGTCTTCTTTCTGTCGGGGTATGGGATTTCTAGTTATAGATATCTGTTATTGGACGTGGTTGGCTTCCTGCGTTCCGATTTGGGAGATATCTAATCCTTCGACAACGGCGCTCTAGTGGTCGATGATCTGTAACCATGAGAAACGCCCATCGTTCACAAGTACCTCCATAACGTAAACTTGTTCATGCACGAGGGCCGTTTCTTCTTCGAGTGAACCAGCGGTATCTGCTGCTGTTAAAGCTTTGTTATATTTCGACTAGACTGACTGCTATCTCACTAACGAAGAAGGAAAGTATGACAGATACTCAGGACGTATTTATATGGCAGCAACAAATTCGTGGGTTACAAGATGCATATTCCATGGCTATGGACCATGGTAGTTATGAATACTTTGACGAGATCTTCACCGAAGATATTCAAGCTGACTATGGCGTAGCAGGAACAGGATCGGGTTTGGAGTCGTTGAAAGGTATTTGTCGGGATGCTCTCGAACCTCTCGATAGCGTGCAACACATGAATGGGAACCATTGGGCTCGTATTGGTGACGGACGAGCAGAGGCTGGGTGTTATTTTCGAGTTCACATGACACGAGAAGGCACTAG
>JAKMEQ010000015.1 GCA_022425805.1 Acidimicrobiales bacterium | reverse complement strand
GTTGCTCGTACCTCTTCCTTCGATACGACTCCATGGCGAAGCCAGTTAGCGATATGTTGACTTGAGATTCGAAGTGTCGCTCGATCTTCCATTAATTGTATGTCGTTGATGTCCGGGACCTTTGAGCAGCCCACGCCTTGCCCAACCCATCGGGCAACATAGCCGAGAATCCCTTGAGCATTATTCCGCAATTCGGCGCTGATTTCATCAGGGCTTAGCTCTCGACCATCTTCGAGGAGTGGGATTTGAAGCATGGCTTCACGTGGAGTTGAACGCTCTCCTTGTAATCCAGCTTGAACAACCGCAACATCAACGTCCAAATAATGCAATGCATGCAGTGTCGCTGCAGTCGGAGAGGGAACCCAAGCGCAACTAGCTCCTGCTTTTGGATGTTCGATTTTTTCTTCAAGCATGGCAGCCATATCATCTGGACGTGCCCACATGCCCTTTCCAATTTGACCATGCCCAAGCAAACCGGCAGATAAGCCCTCTTCAACATTGATGTCTTCGTAGGCAGAAAGCCACGGTTGCCGTTTCATTTCTGTCTTCGGGACGAAAGGACCAGCTTCCATACTTGTATGAATCTCATCTCCGGTACGGTCAAGGAATCCAGTGTTAATAAAAACTACGCGCTCTCTCGCTGCGTCTATGCATGCGAGGAGGTTTACAGAAGTTCTTCGTTCCTCGTCCATGATCCCCATTTTTAATGTATTTCGCGGTAGCTCGAGAAGGTCTTCTATCCGGCTAAAAAGTTCAACAGAGAAGGCCACTTCGTCAGGCCCATGCATTTTGGGTTTCACGATATAAATAGAGCCTTCGTAACTATTTTTTATTGAACCGGTTGAACGTATGTCGTGGAGCCCGCACCATGCTGTAACAATTCCATCCAAAATAGTTTCAGGGATCGGTTCTCCGCGGAAAGTTACTATGTCCGTCTCCAAATGCATCCCTACATTTCGAACTAGCATCAAGCCCCGCCGTTTCAGGCTTGCGTCTTTTCCCTCCGGAGTTGTGAAAATGCTGTCAGGGGCGAGCGATCGTGTAGTCGATGTTCCACCTTTCACAAATTCTATTTCAAGGTCGCCTTTCATAAGGCCAAGCCAGTTCTGGTATGCCTTTATTTTGTCTTCGGCATCGACGGTAGCGACAGAATCCTCGCAGTCCATGATGCTAGTTAAAGCAGACTCGACATGAATATCTGCGATGCTAGCGCTGTCAGTAGAACCGATCTGATCATTTGGGTCAATCAGTAGTTCTATATGTAACCCATGTTTTCGAAGAATTATCGAATTCGGTGCATCTTCAGTACCCGTAAAGCCGATGAACTGTGCACCATCGCAGAGCGACGTTTCCCCTTCTTTAACTGTCACTGTAAGAGCGGAGTTCTTAATGAAGTAGCTGCTAGAAGAATGATGGGAACCATTTAGAAGTGGAAAGTGGGTGTCAAGAAGCCCGCGGGCAAAAGTGATAACTTTTTCACCACGTTTAGGGTTGTAGGGGCCCTTGTTGTGCGCTCCATCGTTTTCATCAATTACGTCGGACCCGTATAAGGCATCGTAAAGGCTACCCCAGCGGGCGTTCGCAGCGTTAAGAGCGTATCTAGCGTTGTCGACAGGGACGACAAGCTGAGGACCGGCTATCGAAGCAATTTCTGAGTCGACATTCTGCGTTCTGACATGTACCTCTGATGGTCTTGGTAGGAGATAGTTGATTTTTCGTAAGAAATCCACATACTCGCTTTGGCTGTAATCCACTGATTGGTGTTGATTGTGCCATTGATCAATTTTCTCTTGTATGCCATCGCGTAGAGTTAGAAGAGCTTTAGCTTTCGGCTGCATATCGGCAAGTAGCTGTTCAAATCCACTCCAAAATAAATCAATATCTATAGAGGACCCTGGTACAAGATCAGATAGTAAAAAATCAGAAAAAGTACTATCGACTTCTAGTAATCCATAAGAAATTCTATCGTTTGCCATTGCGCCCTATTATCTGCATCGTCCCCTTTGTGGGTTATTCGAATCAGGGTTAATTTAGTTCAAAATTTGCTTTGTGTCAGAACTGTTCTTCTTCAGTGCTTCCCTTTAGTGCAAGCGTGCTTGCTGTTCCACCTGAGATGACGGTAGCAACTGCATCAAAGTAACCTGCACCAA
>JAKMEQ010000002.1 GCA_022425805.1 Acidimicrobiales bacterium | reverse complement strand
CGATCTTAATACGCGATGGATCGTGCCTAGGTTCATAAGTTCCAAGAATCTCGATAAATCGCCCGTCACGGGGGGATCTACTATCAGCGGCGACAAGGCGATAGGTCGGTTGCTTCTTCTTTCCCGTTCGCACTAAGCGAAGTTTAACTGCCACTTTCTCTCTTCTTTCTTTGTTCGGCAATACTGCCGGAACGTTAATTTGGTTCGGAAAGCATCATATTTGGACTTATCCCAATTGATGCATGTTTAAATCAATTTTCGTACAGTTCATAGTGTGCCGAAAAAAAACACAGGTTCAATGATCTTCAGGATATTTCCTTGAAACATTCTGAGTTTCTTTATTCATCTGAATCTGACAGGGAACCGAACTCAGATAGATCAAATTCTTTCAACTGCTGGGATGGAAGAAAGTTTTCTATTTCTTTCGACACCTCCGCTAGGTCTCCGATGTCAGAAATCCTCGGCGAAGGTCTTCCTTTTTTTCTTTTCCCAGCCTGTTTCTTCTTATTACGATTCTTTTTCTTAGGCTTTTTCGAACCTTTCATCATTTTCTTTATTTCTTTAAACTGCTTCAACAGCTGACTGACTTCATGAGCGTTTGCTCCTGACCCTTTCGCGATCCTACCTCTCCGAGACCCATCAATGATCATTGGGTTCTGTCGTTCATCAGGGGTCATGGATTGGATAATCGCTTCAAGGCGATCTAATTGCCCATCATCAACATCAGAACTGTCGACTCCTTGTGGCAAGTTCGGCATCATCTCTACAAGGTTCTGCAGAGGACCCATCTTCTTCAATTGTTGCATCTGTTCTAGAAAATCTTCAAGCGTAAACTGACCTTCCATGAATTTCATGGCTGTTTTTTCTGCTTCTTCTTTATCAAAAGCTTCTTCAGCTTTTTCTATAAGAGTAAGGACATCACCCATTCCAAGAATTCTGTTAGCCAATCGGTCTGGATGAAATTGTTCAAAATCTTCTAGCTTTTCGCCTGTGGAAGCGAAAGCGATCGGCTTACCCACAACAGATTTGGCGGATATCGCTGCTCCTCCTCTAGCATCCCCATCAAGTTTTGTAAGAATCATCGCGTCCAGTTCCAGCCTTGCATGAAACGCTTCTGCGACATTTACAGCATCTTGTCCGGCCATAGAATCGATTACGAAAAAGGTGTAATGAGGTAAAATAGCATCGGAAATTCGTTGAATTTCATCCATCATTTCTTCGTCAATACTTAACCGGCCAGCAGTGTCGCAAATTACGACATCTCTCCCGAGGCGCACTGCTTCTTGGAGACCTTCCTTTGCTGTTTCAACGGGGTTCCCGGGCTTTGAAAATACTGGAACATCTATGGATTCAGCTAACGTCATTAATTGTTGAACCGCAGCTGGGCGTTGAAGGTCTGCCCCGACGAGCAGCGGGTTTCTTCCCTGTGATTTGAACCATCTTGCTAGCTTCGCTGCGCTTGTCGTTTTTCCAACGCCTTGAAGTCCGGCCATCAAGACCACTGTTGGTGGTTTGGTGGCATAGGAGAACTGCACAGACTCTCCACCCAATACTTCGATTAGTTCATCGTTCACACATTTAATTACATGCTGGGCTGGGTTTAAGATTTTATGAATTTCTGAATCAAGGCAACGCTGTTTCACCGCTATCTGGAATTCTTTAACAACATTGAGATTCACATCCGCTTCCAGTAATGCAATCCGGACTTCTCCGAGAACCTCATCTACGTCACTTTCAGAGAGCCGTCCTTTATTTCGAAGTCGTCCAAAGATTCCTGTGAGACGATCAGATAGGATATCGAACACTTCTACCTCAACCTAGCTAGTTGCTCTTGTAAACGCGGAGGCTACAAGACGCTTGAACCAATAAACAGCATTCACTCTATGCCTTAGTTTCAAATAAAGCATCAACGAATGTACCAGCATCAAAAAGCGCTAGGTCTTCAAGGCCTTCACCTAAACCAACGAGCTTGACAGGAATCCCTAGCTCAGTTTGGATGGCGAAAATTATGCCTCCACGCGCAGAACCATCAAGTTTTGTAAGAACGATTCCTGTGATGTCGACAACTTCAGCGAATTGTGCTGCTTGAACCAACCCATTCTGGCCAGTCGTTGAATCCATTACGAGAAGTATTTCTTTAACTGTTCCTGGCCCCTTCCCCGCTACTCGTTGGATTTTTGAGAGCTCTTCCATCAAATTTTTCTTTGTGTGTAAACGCCCAGCGGTGTCAGCGAGAACTAGCGATACTTGGCGTGCCTTAGCGTATTCCGTCGCATCAAAGATAATGGAACTTGGATCTGCACCATCAGCTCCTGTTACGATATGTGCACCTGCACGGTCTGCCCACATCGCCAATTGTTCAGAAGCTGCTGCGCGAAAAGTATCTCCAGCAGCAAGAACAACGGAGTGACCTTCCGCGATTTTTTTACTTGCGATTTTCCCTATACTGGTTGTCTTTCCTACTCCATTTGGACCGACAAACAACCACACAGCTGGGTCACCATCATCCGAGAGTGATACATCTAATCCCCCAAGCCTAACTTTTAATTGCTTTTTGAGAAGTTCGGTAAGTTCGCTAATCGAACTGACTCCAAGTCGGTCTGTCTCTTTTTTAAGATCTCCTACTATCTCCAAAGAAGCATTTACACCAACATCGGCTCCGATAAGGGTTTCTTCGATTTCGCTCCAAGTTGATTCGGCAATGGATTTACTGGTGGGTGAATTCCCAAAGAACGAGAATTTTTTTCGAGTGTTAGATAGCCGAGCAGAAAAATTAACCATTAAAACAAGGATTTCATATTCAATTGCGTCCTAAAATCCCCAGTATTACGGCAAGGAAGACGGGAGCCCCATTTCTAATAACTTCAATCTCAACTGAAGTTCCAGGAGAAATAATTCTTATTTTTGCTGCAAGTGCCGACATGCCAAGGATTGGAGCTCCATCGACCGCCACGACTAAGTCTCCTGACACGAGGCCACCTAACCAAGCTGGACCTCCTTCGATTACTTCAATCACGAGCGCTCCGGGTCGACCCAACGTTGGATTTTGTCCACTTATTCCCAGAAAACCAACTTCTAGAGACTCTCCGCTGACAATACGATCTGCGACTAAAAGAATCGTGTCGCTTGGGATCGCAAAACCAACTCCAATGTTGCCTGCAACTACCCCATCGGTTCGTATTGAGGTATTCATTCCGATGACCTTTCCCTGCCGATCAGCTAAGGCCCCACCAGAATTACCCGGGTTGATAGGCGCATCTGTTTGAAACATTTCGACCACTGTGGGACTTCCATTAGCAAAATTTGTATTCCGCACAGCACGATTCACGGCAGAAACAATTCCAGCAGTCACACTCTGCTCAAGCCCAAAGGGGCTTCCGATCGCAACAGCCAATTGCCCAACTTCAACTGTATCCGAGGAAGCAAAATCAGCTGCTCGGAATGACAACGCAGTCGATCCCAAGTTATTAATCTGGACAATTGCTATATCAACATTCGAATCTGACCCAAGCACAATTCCTTCGGCTCGAGTTCCATCGGCAAGACGAATATCCACCACCTCTTCGCTACCGACAACATGCGCGTTAGTAACCACGCGACCTGTTTCGTCAAGAATGATGCCGCTTCCAGTTCCAGTAGTGGTATCAATCCGGACAACGGATGGAGCCACTTTTTCAGCAACAACGGAAACTGGTTCCACCACTTCGAAAGTTTCGGATGGCGCGGGGATAACTTCTGTAGGAGTAATCTCTGACCCTGAATCGACTTCTTCTTCGACTGCCGCAACATCTGTCTCTGGGGCGCTACTCACTGGCTGATCAATAACGAGATCATTGGATTCTTCCCAGCCATAAATTCCTATGAAGACCCCTCCAATAAGTAACGCTACTGTCACGAAAATCATCACTAATGACCTAGATAGCCACTTTCTCAGTCTGCGCGATTTCAATCCATTGAAGGCCACTAACTCGGCTTTTTCCGTTACTTCATCAACTACTTCCTCATTCTGAAATCTCGCTCGAAGGTTCTCCGTCAGAGCGCTAGTATCAGATTCAAATACGGTCCTGAATCCATCGGGCACCATCGCTCCATCGTTCTCGATAGGAACCTGTCCGTCATCTTCTGTATAAGCTTTCGCTTCTTCAATGCCACCCTCACCGAATTGCGTTGGAGGGTCCAGAATTGAATCGTTTGAATCGTTTGAATCGTTTGAATCGTTTGAATCGTTTGAATCGTACATTTTTTCCTATTTAAGGATTTAAGGATTTAAGGATCTGATAGAAAACTAAGTGTGGCATTGTTCACTGGATTGGTACTCACACATTCTACATGCGGTCGGACCGCTAGGTAACAAGCCGTTCGACGGTTTTCTCAGATTCTTGTCAAGATATTCTAGGGATTATTGGATAGACATTTCCCGATGGGCTTCAATCAGAGGGGGCTCCTGGACCGGTTTCTCACTCAGAACCCGCGATGACCCGCCTGGTTGCATAGTCACCCCGTAGATGCAATCAGCGGCCTCCATGGTCCTCTTCTGGTGGCTAACAACGATCAGCTGAGCTTCTTCACGGAATTCGCGTAAAAGACGCAGGAAACGTTGAAGGTTCACATCGTCCAAAGCAGCTTCAACCTCATCCATAACATAGAACGGTGATGGGCGGCTGCGGAAAATCGCAAATAGGAAAGCCAACGATGTAAGGGATCGTTCACCCCCGGAAAGGAGCGAAAGCTTTTTTACATTCTTTCCAGACGGTTTTGCTTCTATCTCGATCCCTGTTTCTAAGAGGTTATTCGGTTCGGTTAATTTAAGGCTCCCAACCCCACCTGGGAATAGTGAAGTAAATAAAAGTTCGAAATTCGATGCTACGTCTGCGAACGCTGCGCTAAAGACAGCAATTATCTCCTGATCAACGGAGCGGATGACTTTATTCAACTCACGTCGGGAGGCCTTCACATCCTCTAGCTGATCTGACAGGAATTCGCTGCGGGAATGAAGAGCCTCAAACTCCTCAAGTGCCAACGGGTTGACAGGTCCCATTATCTTGAGTTCACGTTCAAGTTCTCGTACCCGTGACTTTGCCGTTACCCCGTCAAGTCTCGGACATTCAGTTTCAACCGCAACTCCTGGCTCACAGTCATGATCTCTTCGTAATCCATCTACGGCGGCTTCAAGTTTCAAAGAGGATTCAGCTTCTTGGAGCTCTGAACGGTGAAGTTCTTCACGGAGGTGGGTGAGGTCGGTTTCAGCTTGTGCCCGCGATTTCCGAAGAATATCTAATTTTCCTACTGCAGAGTGCGCCGCTTCAGATTGTGCTTGACGTACAGCGCGCAGGTCTTTGAGTTGATTTTCTAAGGCTTCTGATTTCTTTTCAACAATTTTTCGAAGCACTTCTGCCAACCGAAGGCGTTTTTCTATATGTACTCTTCGGTCCGTAGCTTGAAAACGCTGTTCTGCATAGCCCTCTAAGCGCTGATTCAAATCCGTTAATCTGTTCTCGACATAGAGCTTTCTCTCTTGATACGCAGCGAACTGTATTTCAACTTCAGTTCGTCTTTCACCTAGCGCAGCAGTTTTTCTATCTAATTTTAGCCCAGCTTCTTCAGCAATTTTTGTTCTTTCCAATGCATCGCTTTCATACTTTTCGAGCTCTGGCAGTCCCACTATGATCTCTGCTTGAGTACGCAGTTGGTCTTCGAGTGTTTCATTGATGGAAACTTCTTGCAGCTGGAGACCTTCGATCTCGACATGTAACGCACGTAAATCGCTTTGATTCCGAGAATAGGCATCGCGTATTTCTTCATAATCTCGGGAGGTTTCAAGTAAACGATTTTCACAGTTCTGAAATGCTTTCTTAGCTTCTTTCCAAATCTTTTTGCGGTCTGCATATGTCATTTCCAATTGCTTCACTGCGGTGATAGCTTCCTCTGACCTGGCTAGGGCTTCTTCGAGAGCGCTTCCTGTCGCCGCAGTGCCGGTAGCTCCAATACGCCATCCGTCTTGGGCGAATCTATCGCCGTCGCGAGTAACGTAAATACTGTTTGGGTTCTCTACTGCCATCTCTACGCCAGAATTCCAATCAGTGACTACACCCACTTTCCCTATCAACGCATCAAGAAGGCCTTCCACAACAGGTATTGATGAATGCACATGGGAGCGAAGAATTCCGGTTGCTCCATACGGTTTTGCTATAGCTTCGATTGCTAGCACTCCGCCAGAAAGTTTTCCTGCTCGCAAAGTTTCTAATGCCCTCTTAGCGCTCTTCGTATCTTGAACCACAACGGAAGCCACTACATGACCAACAGCGGCTTCGAAAGCTGCTTCCCACCCCTCATCGATCTCGATTAGTTCAAGAAATGCTCCATACACACCTTCCTGATCTACGATTTCTTCAACTCCACTGCTTTTTCTGGCTGCATTAAATGCGAGTGACAACGCGTCCGCTCGCGAGACCCAGGCTTTACTTTCTAGCTTTGCCTCGACCAAAGTATTCTCTATCTCTTTTTCTGCAGTTTCGGAAAGTGATTTAGACTCGAGAAGGGTTCCTCTTTCTCTCTGAAGTTCTGCCACACGGTGGGACAACGAGGACATCTGGGCGTTCAGTTGCACTACATGCGCATTGTTAGTCTCTTCCGACTCTCTTAATTCATGTATTTTTTTTCGCAATTGCGCACTGTTGACTCGGAGAGTTTCGATTGATGTATCGATAGCTGCCAACTGTCCACGGGATTCAGCGGCCTCCACTCCATGGGGTGACAGTTCTCTTAAATATCTTTGCTGAAACTCAAGCCTCTCTTGTTTCAACTCTTGTTCTGCGTTGGCGATTTCAATAGTAGATGGTTGTAGAAGACTGATTTTTTTATTGGTGTTTTGAAGTTCTTCTCGTAGTCGAGCTGATTCTGCTTCAAGAGTTTCGATTACTCCACCATCGACTTGCATGTCGAGTTCTCGCTTTAATCCGCTAATTCGCTCAGTAAGGAGAGCTTTTAATCCTCTAGCACGTTCGCGTAGGCCTTCGGCCTGTGCGAGTTGATCACTTGCATCCCCTATGCCTGTGGAAGATAACTGATCCTCGGCTGTTTCAATATCAGCGTCAAGCGTTGTCAGTTGCGAACGAAGATTTTTTTCTTTTTCGGTTAAGTCTTGTCTTCCTCCTTGGATAGCTCTAATCGCCTCGCGCAAAGCAGCAATTTCTTTTCCAGCTAAATGTATCTGCAGGGTGCTTAACTCTTTGGCTAAGGATCCGTGCATCCGAGCTGCTTCAGCCTGTCGTTCAAGGGGTTTCAATTGCCTTCGAACTTCCCGAACTAAATCCTGCAATCGAATCAGATTTTCTTCAGTGGATTTCAATCGCCGTTGGGACTTTTCTCTTCGACGACGGTATTTCAGGATGCCGGCAGCCTCTTCAATTATCGATCGTCGTTCTTCTGGTTTAGCATTTAATACTGCGTCTATTTGCCCTTGAGAGACGATGACGTGTTGATGGCGACCAACGCCGGTATCGCTTAATAAGTCTTGAATGTCCAACAATCTGCAGGAAATGCCGTTCATAGCATATTCGCTTTCCCCATCGCGAAACAGGGTACGTTTTATAGTCACTTCTTCAAAATCCATTGGCAGCATTCTCGATGAGTTGTCAATAGTTAATGAAACTTCTGCTCTACCAAGGGCCGGCCGCTTAGCGGTGCCAGCAAAGATAACGTCATCCATTTTTTGTGAGCGCACGGCGCCAGGGGCTTGAGCACCCAGAACCCAAGCAATTGCATCAACAACATTGGATTTACCGCTCCCGTTAGGACCGACTACTACGGCAACTCCCGGCTCAAAGTCGAGGACGGTGGACTCAGCGAAAGACTTGAACCCTTTGAGCGTCATAGATTTCAGGAACACAGGGAGAACCTAGTCGCTGCAGGAGCAAATTACACGTTTGTAACTTTATTTTTTCGTGAAACTAAACCTGGCTTTGTTCACAGTAGTAAGTCCACTCGCCACCAAACTTGGACCGCGCAATAGGCTTTCTTGAACGAGGACTCAATTCTCCATGCTTCCCATAAACGGAATGATGGTCTTGAAAGGAACCTAGCTGACCATTGACTCCTAGATAAAAGCTCCCCTCGACACTTGAACCTCCGTACTTTACAGCATCGTATAAAGTCTGGACCATTGATTGCCACAAACGACGAACCTCGTTAGTTGTCAAAGAGTCAGAAATTCTGTCGAAGCGAAGTCCAGCTTCAAATAGGATTTCATCGGCATACATTGGTCCGATTCCTACGAGAAATGTCTGGTCGGTAAGGAGAGTTTTAAGTTTCAGTTTGTGAGAATGAAGTCGATAGGCGAATTCTCCCCATGTCACCGGATTATCGATTGGGTCAATACCCAAATCAAGAAGTTCAGGTCGGTCTTCAAAAATATTTTCTGTTACGTGAAATGAAATATTGGCATCGGCGTTGTTGTCAATAAGTCGCAGTTGACCCTGTTGTGTAAATGAAATAACTACTCCGGTTCGTGAGTTAATTTCCGCCTTATTAGGAACCCGGAGCATTTGCCCTCCGGTACCGAGACCACATAGCAAACTCATTTCATTGGCGAAATCAATACATATAAGCATTCCGATTCTGCGAACTGATAAAACTTTCATCTGATCGAAGCTATTTTCAATTGCATTTTTAAGGTTTGCTCCACCAGCGATTCGGGCTATTTTTATCTCAATATTTTTGACTTTTTTACCACTGCAATCCTTGTCTAGATCTCTTCGAATAGTTTCAATTTCAGGGAGTTCGATCATTTTTTCCTCTATGCCGCGATGGTTATCGCATCATACCGTTCTTGTTGTCATCTTCTTCGTCTAGGAGGATTCTCAAAGCTTCTCCTGCCGCAAATTGCTCTGCTTCTTTCTTGCTCCGGCCTTCTCCGTACCCCAGAACTCGGTTATTAATGGAAACTTTTACAAAAAACCGTTGCGCATGTGCTGGCCCTTCGCTTTCTATTTCATATTCAGGAGTCGTTGCGTATTCCTGCCCAGCCAGAGATTGTAAGCGACTTTTAAAATCTTCGTTATTACGTTTCGAATTCTCTTCGATCTGTTCCCCTAACAACTCAAGAATTAGTTTCGCTGCTGCATCCTGTCCGCCATCAAGGTAGACCGCACCGATGATTGCTTCCATCGCATCTTCAAGAATAGAAGGAGGCATTATTTTATCAATTGGCACTTGCCCTTTCCCCAATCGAAGTGAGGGACCTACTCCCAAGTTTTCTGCAAGTCGAGAAAGACTCGATGAGCTTATGACAGTAGCTCTCAGTTGCGTTAGTTGCCCTTCGGACAATGTTGGATACCCATCATAGATCAATCTAGCGACCGCCATTCCCAGAACTGCGTCGCCAAGGAACTCTAATCTTTCATTCGAAACTGCATCTTCATTTTCAGCGCACCATGAACTATGAGTAAGAGCAACTTGTAATAGTTCTAGATTTTGGAATTCATATCCGAGATTCTTAGATAGTTTCCTGATCGCTTCGTGCGGCAAAATTACAATCAACCCAGTCGTGTATGGACATAGTCGACAGCATCACGAACACTCTTAAGGTCTTCCAAGTCTTCATCGTCAATTCGGAAATCTATAGATCGGTCAGACAATTCCTCTTCAATCGCTTCTACTAATTCAATCAATGCTAAGGAATCCGCATCGAGGTCATCTCGAAACGAACTTCCTTCCTTGATAGAAGAAGGGTCCACCTCAAGTATTTCGGCTAACCGGTCTCTCACCACTCCCAGTATTTCATCTCTATCTAATGGGTCACGTTGCATGTGTGTTTCTGCGGGCATAGTACACTTCTCTCATATCGGCTAGCTTGATTGTAGCGATGAAGTCAATTTCGTGGAATGCTTTTGTAATATAAATTCCTAATGTCCAAGAACACTCTCTAAATGTTGGACATGCCCGCTGATCGAAAGTTCATAAGCGGTCGAGATTGCATTAAAGATAGCTTTAGATGATGAGGACCCATGGCTAATCAAGGCCACACCTTTGATCCCGAGAAGAATTGCGCCACCTACGGATTCTGGGTCGAGTGTTTCATATAGGGGTAGAAGAGAGGGTGCTAGCAACCTTGCCCCTTCTTCAGCTTCTTTATTTGCGGTAAACGCATTCAAAAGAGCCGAAACAATTGTTTTAGCGGTGCCTTCAACTGTCTTTAGTGCAACGTTTCCCGTAAACCCATCCGTAACAATCACATCAACATCGGGGCCCATAAGGTCCCTGCCTTCTACATTCCCGATGAATTCACAGGAGCACCGCTCTTGCCATTCTTTGCTGGTTAAGAGTTCATACGTCTCCTTAACTAATGGGGAGCCTTTACCTGCTTCCTCACCTATGGAAAGAAGCCCTACCTTAGGCACCTCGATGCTGAATCGATCGCTTGCGTACACGGCCCCCATCTCTGCAAATTGGGCCAACCACTCAGGGTTACACTCTGAGTTAGCTCCAGAATCGAGCAGGATATTAGGCTGCGACCTACCAGGAACTGGGATTGGAGTAGCGATAGCGGGACGTGCAACACCTCGGATTCTGCCAATTTTTAACAATGCTGAAGCCATAGCTGCACCGGTATTTCCAGCACTGACCATTCCAGCTGCTTCTCCACGACGGACTGCTTCGGCGGATCGTACAAGGGATGAATCTCTCTTTTTACGTACACTACTTGCTGGGTCTTCATCCATCCCTATGACTTCTGTCGCAAATAGTGTGGGAATATCCCCAACATCTGACAATGCCTCAGGTTGGCCGACAAGCAATACTGGTATGCCGGCTGCAACTGCAAGTTTTGCTCCTTTAATGACCTCATGCGGGGCATTATCGCCACCCATGGCATCCACTGCTACCGGTAAAGCATCGGAGTCCATATGAAACGGGATATTTCCTACGTGACTTCTAGCGCTTCACGACCGTTGTACCAGCCACAGTTACCACATACATGGTGAGGGCGACGAGTTGACCCACATTGAGGACACTTATTAAAAGTTGATGCACTCAATTTCCAAGCAGAGTTTCGTCGGCTCCGGGTTTTTGATTTAGAAGTTTTCTTTTTTGGAACTGCCATAGTACGTCCAATTTACTGAAAAAAAAGTTGATCCGTGGATCCCCACGAGAGAATGATCCTACCTGTGCTATGGGCAGCTTGCACCCAGATATCGTCAGCTTGCATCATTTTCATCAAAAGTCATGCTTCCAAGAGCCTCCCACCTTGGGTCAATTCCTACTTCAGGTGCGACATCTTGATTTGTATTTGCAGGGAATTCTTGTGGCATGGGGCCCAGACAATCAGAGGAACAGAGAGGAGCTAGTGGGAGTGAAAGTAATATGTGTTCGCTCAACATCGGTTCCAAGTTTAAAGTCTCCGTCGTTGGAATTGGAAAAGTTTCTCCTTCTGTCGCCTCATCTTCATAAACTTCAGTGATGTCCATCTCTAGAGTGCCGATAGTGACCTCTAAACACCTTCGACAAGGTCCTTCCCAATGCAAGAAAAGCTTTCCGCTGATAACTACCTTCTCACCCGACGTCTCAGCATGAAGTTCACCTAGAGCATGTTGGGCGTTGGAATAGCTCGTGGACAATTGTTCGATATGCCAGTCAACGAGAAGAGTTTCACGTCCTGATTTTTGGAATAACTTCGGAAGGTCGAAAGAAAGAGCAGGGTGAGGATTAGAAGACGGGGTCACTTTCATCCTGATCGTACAAGTCGGGGCCATTATCTATTTCATCATTTTGGGAAGGCTGGTGCGCTGCTGTGAGGTCGGCTAAAGGATCTCCTTGTAATCTCACTCTGCCTTCAGCGACTACACGAATGGTTTTATTTAGAAGTGCTTCGAAACTACCAAGCCTTTGATCGCAAAAATCTTCTGTTTCTAATTTCAGTCGCCTAGATTCATCCTCGGCAGCTTCAATAACGCGACGAGCGTGAACTTCGGCTGCTTTGACGACCTCGGACCTCTGCACCATCTGCCCTGCTCGCGCTCTGGCTAGATCCATAAGCTCATCGCCTTCTCTTTGTGTCCTTATTAAGAAGTCTTCTCTCTGTTTGAGCAACCACCGCGATGCTCGTATCTCATCTGGTAGCCGTAGCGAAACGTCATTGAGGATCCCGAGTACTTCATCCTTGTTTATCATCGAAGACGCTGATAGGGGCACCGGCCGAGCAGCTTCGATCAAATCGATTAAGGCTCGGAGGAGTCTTTCAACTTCTGGGGCTTCATACGGCGTGACTGGTTCAAAAATATCTTCACTGCCTTCGCCTGATTCATCGAGGTTAGTCACTCTTCTTCTCCCTCATCAGTAAGTCGGCAACAGCAGCTGGTACAAGATCTGTTATATCTCCTGCTTGGGCAGCTATCTCTCGAATAAACCTACTTGAAAGATAGGAATGTTGGGGGTCAGCGGGAATAAACACCGTTTGTATTCCAGAGACTGTTTTGTTGGTCTGGGCCATCTGCATTTCGTTTTCCAAATCTGCAACTCCTCTAAGACCTTTAACCAGGTGGGAAGCTGATACTCTCTCTGCAGCTTCGACGACTAAACCAGTAGCTCGCATGGTTGTAACATTATCGAGGTGAGAAAAACACTCGTTTAGTAATTCTTCTCTTTGTTCAAGTGATAGAAATCCTTCTTTTTCCGGATTGTACATGGCGGCAACAACGACTTTTTCAAAGATTTGAGCTGCGACCTCAACGACATGAACGTGACCTGAGTGAATCGGGTCGAAGGACCCTGGGTACATTGCTACAGCCATATTATTATCCTGTCGGTGCTCTTTCGTAACCTTCCTAAAAGGTTACTGCCATGAATAACATAGATTAAATCTATCCGAGTATTGGATCAGGTGACACTTAAATTCAAATTCCTGCGAGACTACAGGCACTTTCCCAATGGTTTTACGGCAATGGCAACCATCGTTGTTCCGTATTTTTTCGTCTTTATGATGTTCCAGGTTTCCATTATCGAAACATTTCGGTCTGATTCTATTACCACGACTTCGGCTTTTATGGAGTTCAAAAGACTCTCCCAATTCTCAAATTTATATGGGGGGTCGAGGAGGACCACGTTTTCCGCTTGTATTTGACCAAGCTGATGAACGTAGTCTGAGAGTATTATTTCAGTATTCTTTTCTAATCCGAGAGCGGCAACATTTTTTTGGACCACATCGATGCATGCTTTTTTATTATCCACGAATGTTACTTTTCTCGCTCCGCGTGACAAAGCTTCAAGCCCAAGAGCCCCAGAGCCAGCAAATAAGTCTATGAAATGACGGTCCTCTATTAATCCAAAACTTGTCAGAGAGTTGAATATAGCTTCGCGTACTCGATCCTTTGATGGTCGAACATCTTGGAGTGATGGGGTAAGTAATTTTCTCCCTTTCGCAATTCCAGATACGATACGCATGATGCGCAACGTTAGCCCGAAGACCATCTAGGCGACAATGACAATGGAAGTGCCTGAAGAAATTATATGTGTTGATTGTGGCGGTAGATGCTATTTAGGGAGCTCTCCCCCTGACGAGGGCTGGAGTTCGGGAATGATAGTTTTCTATAGGTGTACCGAGTGTTGGGATCGATGGGATATCGTCCTAGAGAATTAGATCAGCCATAGTAGTTATTAACCAAGCTGGGCATCTTGAGGCGACCTCCACATGCACGTCAGTGCCGCTTCACCTCCTGCTAGCGATAATTCGTTTGTTGTCACAAAACCCAATCTGTAATAGAACGAGATGTTACGTGGATTACTTGACTCCAGATACGCGCCCAGCCCCTGCTGGTCACAATAGTTGAGCACTGGTTTCAAGAGATCTGCTCCCCTTCCCCTTCCCTGCATATCAGATCGTGTACCAACCGCCTGAAGGTACCAATGCGGTTCGTTCGGGTGGGCTGCGGTGGCTTCTGAGAAGACTATTAACACCTCTTCGAGTCTTAGCCCAACCAAACCTTTCATCAATTCTATGAATGGTTCAACATCTTGGCTGTCTTCTGTCGATCCATGGGGGGCCTTCCAAAGGGCTCCGGAAGATTGGTCAGGCATAACCCACAGTTCTGACAAGGGGCTAAGCCTTGATTGCTGTGACATATATTCCCACCATGTCTGAAGACTTTCAACATGTGTCTCGCCAGGGAAAAGCCATGTAAAGAATGGGTCGCCGGTAAAAGCTTCTGTCAAAATTTTGGCAACTAAATCTTGATTGTCTGTTATTTCTGGAAGGTTGTTCATGATTTAAAAAGATAGTCGGTTTCTTCATGCCCAAAGAAAAGATCGAGTTCCTGAACCAACAAAGAAGCCCCATCTAGGCCATCCGGAGAGTTAAGGAGATGAAGAGCGGCTTCACGCGCGTGACTCACCCATTCCTTATCCCGTCGCAATGAAGCGATTTTCAGGTCATTCCTCCCCTTTTGGGTTGCTCCCATAATTGTCCCTTCACCTCTAATTTCAAGGTCTATCTCTGCTAATTCAAACCCATCGGTTGTAGAAACTAGAGCAGTCAGTCTGTCTTCAGCATCAGATGTTTTTGCTTCGCTGACAAGAAAGCACCAAGATTGTGCACTCCCTCGCCCAACCCTCCCTCGGAGTTGGTGAAGTTGGGCAATCCCAAAGCGGTCGGCATCAAGGATCACCATTGTCGTGGCATTCGGAACGTCTACTCCCACTTCGATAACGGTCGTAGAGATGAGAACGTCCGTATCTCCGGACCGGAATGCTTTCATGATCTCATGTTTCTCAGACCCTGATAGCCGGCCATGCAATAACCCTACTTTCATACCTAGTAGTTCATTTTCCTTTAAGGCAGCATGGGTTTGCTCCGCTGACGCAACTTGCATTTTTTCGCTTTCCTCGATCAGAGGGCAGACTACGTATGCTTGTTTCCCGTTCGCTATTTCGTTCTGCACTTTCTCCCAAACGCCTTTTTCTTCTACTGCCCATTCCGTATTGATCGGGGTTCTCCCCGGAGGTAGTTCGTCTAGAATCGACACATCTAAGTCTCCATAAACAGTCATGGCGGCGGTACGAGGGATCGGTGTTGCTGTCATAACAAGGACATCTGGGGTGATTTCTCCGGATGCTTTTGCTCGTAAAGCCGCACGTTGGTCTACTCCGAATCGGTGCTGCTCGTCTATTACCGTCAGTCCTAAATCGCAGAACTTAACCCCTTCTTGAATTAGTGAGTGTGTACCTACTAGAAGGTCAATATTGCCTGAGGCTAAATCTTCAAGCAGGCGGTTTCTTTCTTTCACTTTTGTGCGACTCGTTAAAAGTGCAACTCGGAGATCCCTTTCTCCCATCAAGGTGGTCGAGTCAGGGACAATGAATGAGGTCAAGAGCTCAGAGATTCCGAAGTAGTGCTGTTCTGCTAGCACCTCAGTGGGAGCCATAATCGCCCCTTGTTTGCCGCCTTCAATGACGGCGAGTAAACCCGCCAATGCTACGAGAGTTTTACCTGACCCAACATCGCCTTGTAATAACCGATGCATTGGTATCTGAGACTGCAAATCAGACCGGATTTCTCCTATGACTCTGGTTTGGGCCTGCGTGAGCTGAAAAGGCAACGTAGCAAACAGGGCGCTTATGTATTTGCCTTCGAATGTGTGGGCAATACCTTGGCTGGTTGTTTCGAAACTCCGTTTTCTAGCTACTAGAAGCAATTGAATTCGTAGTAGCTCATCGAAAACTAGGCGGCGGCGAGCTTCAAAGATTTTTTCCATCGACCCAGCACTGTGAATATTCGTGAATGCTGTTGCCCGGTCAACTAGATTGTGGCGTCGCCGAATTGATAGAGGTAATGGCTCTGCAAACCCCCGATCCTTCGCCTTATTCAATGCATCAGTTACCCAACCTGCAAATTCCCAAGTAGTCAACCCCGCTTTTCCTGACTGGGGATAGATAGGAACTATTCTTCCAGTTCGGTCCCCGACAAGGTCAACAACAGGATTCGTCATCCTGTCTTTTCCCTGATAGCGGTCTAATTTACCGAAAATTACTACTTGCGTCCCCTCCTCTAACTGCTTCGCTCTCCATGGTTGGTTGAAAAAAGTTAGTGAAAGCAAACCAGTTCCGTCGGTAACGTCAACAGATACCAGCTGTTTACGATTTCTAGTCCGTATGCTTTCTACTTTAAGGATTTGAGCAAGTACTAGTCCTTCTTCGCCGACTTGAAGAGTCTCAATTTTAGCCTCTTTCGTCCGGTCGATATACCGTCGAGGATAATGAGTTAAGACATCAAGGACTGTTCGGATTCCTATCGAATCTAAAGCAGCTTGTCTCTTTGTTCCAATCCCTTTTAATCGCGTTGTTGGCAAAAATTCTAGATCTGTGAGGGTAAGGGGGGAGGTCTCACGTTGCATATTCTTGGTTTAGCCGATCTTTGGTACCTATGAGTGAAAATGTCCAAGAAAAAGAAGATCGGAAGAATTTCGAAGCTTGTTTTGCACGAAGCAATCAATGACAATCAAATTTATTCGACACCGAAATAGTATGGATAAAGAGGCTGGTCGCCAGCGTGAACCTCAACGGCAACATATGGTTTTTCTTCTTGTAGCCACTCGCTTATCTCTCTGATTGATTCTTCGTTACTCCCATCACCGGAGATAATACTGACTAGCTCATGATCAGGGTCAATGAGCGTGTCTAGTAGATTGATTGCAGCTTGAGTCATTGATTCCGAGATTGAGGACACTCCGCTCTGATCTAGACCAATCCAGTCTCCCTCTTTCACCTTGCCTGCTTGAGTTTCGCTGTCTCGCACTGCTCGAGTTACTTCTCCGGTTGTAATCTCCTGTGCTGCTTCACTCATTGAGGGTAAGTTGCTTTGGGCATCTGCCTTAGGGTCAAACGCTATCAACGAGGCGATGCCTTCAGGGATGCTTCGCGTCGGGATAACGACAACGCTTTTATCCACTTGAGAGTTGACCTGTTCGGAAACAGGAATGATATTTTTATTATTTGGGAGAATGATTACCTCCTCAGCCTTAATGGCTTCTACTGCCTGTATTAGGTCACGCACTGATGGGTTCATGGATTGACCGCCACTTACCACTGCATGCACACCGAGTGATTCGAATACGGCGCTAACTCCTTTACCAGCTACAACGGCGATCACTGCTGTCAAGCCTTCTTCTTCGATAGCCTTCGTCACTTTAGTTGCCCCGCCTATCTCGAGTATTTCTTCACGATGTTCTATCTCCTCATGAAGGTCAGTAACGCGAATAGTATTCGGAGTTCCGGTTCTAATCCCTGCTTCGATAGCGGCACCAATATCGTTCGTGTGGATATGGCAGTTGTAGAGGCCATCTCCTCCAACTACGACAATAGAGTCACCGATAGACGCCCATTCCTGCTTAAATACGTCAATCTCTTCATCTAATGCGGCCAGAAAGAACATAACTTCGTACCGCAACTCCCCTACATCAGTCGGATCGTTGTTCCTTGGATGTTTTGCAACTTCGGCGTTGATAACTGGGGCTTCCGCTGGTGCAGGTATAGGTCGACCGTCAGCGATATGCAGGAAAGAAGAAAGTAGAAGCAAATATCCTGCTCCACCTGCATCAACTACTCCTGCTTCCTTCAGAACCGGAAGCAGATCAGGAGTTCGTTGCAAAGACAATCTTCCCTCTTCGACGATTTTTTCTAGGAAATGTACGAGATTACTATTTTCACTTTCATCGACTATTTCGGACGCTAATTCTGCGACTTGCCGAGCAACAGTCAATATTGTGCCCTCTACAGGCCTGAGAACAGAAGCATATGCTGCGTCAGATGCATGAGCTAACGCTTGTGCGATAGCGACAGTATTAATTTCTTCGCATGAAGAAAAAGTGTCAGCTATCGATCGGAGTATTTGCGACAGGATCACGCCTGAATTACCTCTCGCTCCCATTAGGCTGCCGTGGCTGATCGCTTTCCATTGTGATGACGCATCAACGCTTGTATCTTCGAGCTCTTGAATAACAGACTGAAGAGTAAGTGACATATTTGTACCAGTGTCACCGTCGGGGACTGGATATACGTTTAACGCGTTAAGTAGTTCACTGTGGGTTGATAAAGCATCTCGAAATACGATCAGAATACCTTTAATATCTTCAACAGAAAAACGTTGTAAACCTTCCACGGAACTTGATGGTACTCATAAGATAGCTATTACTGTGAAATACCTGAAACATCCCTTTTTTTTAATGCTAACGAATTCTATCTAAAGCTTATTATGGTTCGCCCTATCTACAAATATTCGTATACTGTTTTGGGATTCGTTTAAAACTAAGAATAGAAGGAGATTTCCGGTGCAAGGGGTGATCAAATCGTACGACCCGAATACTAAGGACGGGATCGTGATGTCTGAAAGAGACTTTATTGAGTACGAACTATCTCCAACTGCCCTTGAAGGTTCTGTTTTTCGAATGCTTCGCCAAGGACAACGGGTCGTCTTCGAACTGGAAGACAACGGCTTAGCGACAAATTTACGACTGGGATCTGAGGTTGATATGGGGACTCCAGATTTTTTACTTTGAGAATTAAAATCGACAATTTTGTCGGAGGAACAACATGACAATTAACACCCATGCTCATTTAGTAAGCGGACTCAAAGAGCAATTCGGACTAGATACTGTCGCCCTTAGATACGGGCTAAATCAGGATGAGTTGTTTCTAGCAGCTATTGAAAATGACCGGGGTCGCGTCAATCACGATGGAGGGACCAACGAGCAGAAAGCCTTCCCGACAGCACTTGGCACGGACGGACCTCTTGTCTATTTTACAGATCCTTCATGCACAGGGCGACCGGTAACTGACACATTTGCGGTTGCTCGGGAGAGCGTAGAAGACACTGTGTGGTGGAAGGATGGTTTTGCAAAATTTTCTCCTGAGGACTTTGACCAGCTCCTACCTAGAGTAATCAACCATTTGAATAAGACGGAAGCAGTCTTATACGTAACCGATGTTTTTTGCGGGTGGGACCCTGAGTTTGCAGAACCTTATAGATTTATCGGGGAATATGCCACCCACGCATACTTCTGCAACATCATGTTTCCGGAAAATGTTCGAGATGACTCTGATCGGGCAGAAGCTGGGTGGACGATCCTTAATGTCCCATCATTTTTGGCAGATCCTGACAGAGACGGAACGAAATCTAATCGTGCTGTCATCATGGATATAGAGAACCGTGTTGCGTTGGTAGTCGGTCCTGCTGACTATTGTGGTGTCAACAAGAAAACGATGTTCACGGCTATGAATTATGTTCTCCCTGCCAAAGGCCAACTTTCTATGCATTGCTCAGCGAATGTGGGGGCGGATAACGACAGCGCTATCCTATTTGGTCTCTCTGGTACTGGAAAAACAACTCTATCGGCAGACCCAAACCGTCTTTTGATCGGAGATGATGAGCATGTCTGGACTGAAACAGGCGTATCCAATTTTGAAGATGGTTGTTACGCAAAGTTGATAGATCTCAATAAAGAAGCCGAACCAGTTATTGCAGCGGCACTGAGCATGAAGGGAACACTCATCGAGAACGTCCCGTCTCTGCCGGGGAAAGCTATTGAAGAAACATTCCCACAAGAATTTGACCTCACGGATGGATCCCGAACAGAAAACACCCGATTTGCTTACCCACTTACTTGCAACCCTGGCATCGCTGAAGGAGCTAAGGGCCCTCACCCAGAAACAATTGTCTTGCTTACCGCCGACGCTTTCGGGGTGCTTCCCCCAGTATCGATATTGAATGCGGAAGAAGTGATGTATCACTTTGTCACTGGGTTCACTTCAAAGTTAGCTGGAACAGAAGTTGGAGTAACCGAGCCACAAGCGACTTTTTCGGCATGCTTCGGAGGCCCATTCATGTCTCAGAAGCCGCACATATACGCTGAGCTATTGGCAACCCGTATGGCCGAACATGACACGCGGTGCATTCTTCTTAATACCGGTTGGACTGGGGGGGCTTACGGGACGGGTAAACGGATGTCGTTGAAATACACTCGGGCATTATTAGATGCTGCACTTGCTGGAGCATTCGACAACGTGGAACTGGAAACACAACCGATTCTCAAATTCCAGATGCCTACTAGCTGTCCCAATGTTCCAGATGAAATCCTCAATCCGCGAAAGACTTGGGATGACGTTGATGCTTATGACAAACAGGCAACTGAACTTCGGGATATGTTCAGGAATAATTACACCAAGAATGGATTTGCTGATCTTGGCATCAAGCCGGTGATGTAACCCGCATAATTTAAGAACACTTTTGTCCTTAAGCAACATTATGGCCTTGCCGGCGGGAGGAGATTTATGCACTTCATCAAACCTGCTTGTAATGTGACACTGTGCGTGATTTAGAGAACCGATCGACACCTTTGTTGGTTGTTGATTTGCCAATATTCGAATCAAATCTCACAACCATGTCCCAATCGCTGCCAGGTCTTTCTCTCCGGCCACACGTAAAAGCATTTAAATCCACGTCTGTAGCGAAACGACTATTCGCCGCTGGGCACACAGCATTCTGCTGTGCCACGATTAAAGAGGTCGAAGGCATGGTATCTGCAGGACTCGCCGATGACCTGCTATTGGCCAATGAAGTCCTAGACACGCGTCGACTTGGATCCGTTATCGCGGATGGCGCTCACGTGACTGTGGCTGTCGATTCTGTTGAAACAATCGACGCAGCGTCTCGAGGAGGAGTCAAGAATGTCTTGATAGACGTCAATGTAGGTCTTCGACGATGTGGTTGCACAGTACCGCAGGCTGGGAGACTGGCAGATTACGCTAGGGGGAATGGCTTAAACATTCGAGGAGTCATGGGATATGAAGGGCACTTGATGATGATGCAGGACCGTGAAAAACAAGCTGATGAAGTCAGGATATCTATGGAAGCGCTTCTAGCTGCACATCAGGATGTAGGAGGTCCGATAATTTCAGCTGGTGGAACCGGAACATTTGAGCTGAACACATGGGCAACAGAAATCCAGGCCGGTTCGTATCTGTTCATGGATACACATTACGGAAAATCAGGGCTCCCGTTTCAACAGTGCTTGTCGGTTCTGGCAAGAGTGATATCTATAGCCGAAGATAGGAGTTGGGCAGTGGTGGATGCTGGATCAAAGGCTCTGGGAATGGACCATGGGAACCCTACTGTCTACGGAGGTATCGTGGCATTCTGCTCTGATGAACACACTACTCTTTACCCAGAAAAAGGGCAGAGACAGGTTCCTTGGGCTATAGGAGATCTCATCCACTTATCACCCGCTCATGTTGACCCAACGGTTTCGAAACATCCCGAGATACTCGCAGTACGGGGGAATAAAGTTATTGAAGAGTGGCTTGTAGATCTTCGAGATTGGTGATCTTCGTTTGCGAATTAGCTTGGAGGAATAGTAATGAAAAAAACTTGGGTGAATTGGGGAAAGAATCAAAGGTGCCACCCAAGCCGTCTAGAGCGGCCGAGCAGCGCAAAAGAAGTCGCCGACTTGGTGAGTCTGGGGGTAGCTGAACGCCAGAAAGTCCGCCCTGTGGGTGCTGGGCATAGTTTTAGCCCAATCTGTTCCACGGATGGAATCATTATAGATTTGAGTAACTTCGACTCCATTACAGATATAAACCAGCCGTTACTGCAAGTAACTGTTGGAGCGGGAATTCGACTCTTCGAATTAAATACTCGCCTTGAGTCACTAGGGATGGCACTGCCAAACCTTGGTGACATTGACGTCCAGACTCTTGCAGGTGCTATCAGTACAGGAACGCATGGTACGGGGATGCAGCGTCATTCCATCAGTAATGCTGTCATTGGAATGACGCTTATTACAGGAGATGGCGGATTGGTTCAGTGCTCTGAAAGCATAAACAAAGATATCTTCAACGCTGCCAGAGTGAGCCTGGGGTCTTTTGGAATCATTCTCGACGTGACTTTACAATGTGTCGAAGCATTTAATCTAAGAGCGCTGGAGCGAACGACTAATATCTTGGAAGTTCTCGAACAGTTCGAAGATGAAATGCAAAAAGCGGATCATATAGAATTTTTCTGGTTCCCGCACACAGAAATAGCCGAGCTGAAAGTCAACATGAAAACGCTAGACCCTCCTAATTACAGGAGCCCGGTGAAGGCGTTTATGAGCGATGAAGTGATACAAAATGGTGGATTTGAATTAATAAATCGTTATGGGAAACTTTTCCCGCATCATGCCCACCGGTTACTGGAGAAGTCACTGCCAAACAACCGCAAGGCCTCATATGTGTCTGCAAGCTATAAGGTTTTCTGTTCGAAACGTAGGGTGCGGTTCAAAGAAATGGAATATGCTATTCCGCAAGAATGTCTACTTGAAGCCTTCCAGCGGGTGAGAGATGTAACTAACTTGTTGGAACAGCCGGTGACATTTCCAGTAGAGGTTCGAGTTCTCGGAGCTGATGATATTCCTCTTTCTCCCGCATTTGGACGTGACTCAGGCTTCATAGCAGTGCATGTATACCAAGGGACCTCTCATGATCCATATTTCCAAATGGTTGAGAAGATTATGAGCGATTACGGTGGACGGCCCCATTGGGGGAAGATGCATAGCCTTACGAGCCTGGAACTATCAAAGCTTTACCCTCGTTGGGATAATTTTCAGATGGCCCTCAATGAACTTGACCCTGATGGCCACTTTACAAACCCTTATCTTGAAAAAGTTCTGCGCGGTCCTACCTAGTTGACGAATACCCGTCAGGATTTTGTTGTTGCCAGTTCCAGGAATCTTTGCACATGTCATCAATGGTGAGTTCTGCCCTCCACAAGAGTTCAGCATAAGCCTTAGAAGGGTCAGCAATTGCCTCTATTACATCCCCTTCTCTCCGGCTGGTTATTTCTCGATTGATGGGATAGCCGATGACCTTCTCGACCGTTTCGACAAGTTCCAAAACCGAAGTTCCCTTACCGGTTCCTAAATTCCATGCATGTGCTCCTGTTCTGCCCTTCAGAAACTGCAGAGCAGCTAAATGACCTTTAGCGAGGTCGGCTACGTGAATGTAGTCTCTGATGCACGTTCCATCAGGCGTGTCATAGTCATCTCCAAAAATTTTGAGCTTGGGAAGTTTCCCACTAGCTACTTGCATCAAATATGGCATTAGGTTATTTGGGGTACCAATTGAAGTTTCTCCTAGTCTGCCGGTGGGATGTGCCCCAAGAGGGTTGAAGTAGCGCAGTAGTCCGATTCTCCAATCTGCGTGTGTTTTGATGAGGTCGGTGAGACGTTGTTCAATCAAATATTTTGTCATCCCGTAAGGATTGATGGGATCTTTCTCCGTTTCTTCTTTGAAAGGAGATAGAGCTGTAGAGCTGTACACAGTGGCAGACGATGAGAATATCAGCGTGAAGATTTCTGCTGCTTGCATCGCTTCGATCAAACTCAGAGTTGAACCAATGTTGTTTGCATAGTACATGGATGGATTCTCAACTGATTCTCCGACCGCTTTATGTCCTGCAAAGTGCATGACGGACGTTACCGAATATTTTTCAAATACTTCATGAACCGTATCTGTATCGCGGAGATCAGCTTGAACAAAGGGTGGCGTAGTTCCGGTGATTTCTTCGATTCTGCTAAGAACTTCTTTAGATGAGTTGTTTAGATTGTCGATAATGACAATCTGATAGCCAGCTTCAAGTAGTGCGACTGCAGTGTGACTGCCGATGTAGCCCGTACCACCTGTTACTAGAACGTACTTATCCATATCTAAGTGTGCCAATATAATAGTTAAATAAGAGGGGTTGTTATGATTCGTCTTGAAGTAACTCTATGTGCCAATAAAGAACGCCCTGATCCCTAACCCCATGATAAACAGGCTTCCAAACCCATAGAGGAGGTACCGTTTCTCTCCTACTTGAGCCCTATATCCATATAACAGAGCGACAAAGACAATCATCGAGAACCCATACAAATAGTGGAAATCTCTTGGCTCAAGGTTTTCCTCAGATTGGAGCGCGACTCCAAAGATCGCTTGGACGAAGACAAGGGTTTGCGCTATAGCCACGAACCACCAGATCGGACGACCTGCAAGGCTTTTCGATTTATGTGCAGCGAAAGCAAGTAGACCTGCAAAAGCATTTGCAAAAATAACAACTAGTGCAAATGTGGAATGTAATTGGCGAATGGTTAAAACTACCGTCACCCTTTATTTCCCTGTGAGGAAACTTCGATGGTGTAATGCCAAAGTTCCGCTGATAAACCAAGATGCTTTGGTGGTTGCCCCTCATGAGGAGACTGGTGGGCATGCGCTGCTTGATCAGAGTTGCGCCATGCCTCAAAAGAGGCTTCATCTACCCACCGTGTGATTACAAGCCATTGATTTCTGTCATCATCGGGTCGCAGCAATTCGAACCCTTCAAAGCCGGAAGCGCCATCAACTGCGTCAGCTCGCGCTGCGAATCTCTTAGCTACTTCATCTCCATGTTCCTCAGGAACAGTTATCGCATTTATTTTTATTACTGTCATAACTCAATCATTGCACTTCAGAGTTTGAAATCAATAGTTATCCCTGAAGAGTTTTCAAATCTTACAGAGAGAAGAAATAGTTATCTGATCGCTTGCGTTTTTCGAAGCGCAGCAATTTCATCTTCTCCAAAACCCCACGACGCTAAGATTTCGTCAGTGTGCTGCCCAGGATGTGGCGGTGGATCTGGAATCTCACTTGGGGTTCGGCTGAATCTAGGAGCAGGAGCGGGTTGTTTGATGCCAGCGATCTCAATAAAAGTTTCACGCTCAACATTATGAGGGTGACTGTAAGCTTCCTCGGGTGAGAGGACAGGTGCGAAGCAAACATCGGTTCCTTCCATGAGATCCGCCCACTCATCGCGTGTTTTTTTGAAAATAGTTGTAGCTAACTTCTCTTTCAGAGCTGGCCATTGTGACCGATCCATCTGTTTAGGGAGATCCTCCTGATCAAGTTCGGTTATTCGCAGAAGCTCTCCATAGAACTGGGGTTCTATGGACCCTAATGAAATAAATTCACCGTCGGCGCATTCGTAGACGTCATAAAACGGAGCTCCAGTGTCCAACAAGTTTGTCCCTCGTTCCCCCCATATCCCCATCGCAATAAAGGAATGAACCATGGTGGCCAAAAGCGCTGATCCGTCGGTCATTGCGGCATCGATGACCTGACCTTTTCCGCTACTCGCAACTTCAATCAAGCCTGCACAAATCCCGAGGGCTAGAAGCATGCCCCCTCCTCCGAAGTCTCCAACGAGGTTAACTGGGGGTACGGGCGCTTCTCCCTTTCGCCCAATCGTTCCGAGAACACCTGATAGGGCTATGTAATTAATGTCATGTCCGGCCATCGCTGCGTATGTTCCGGTCTGCCCCCACCCTGTCATTCGACCGTAAATGAGTCTTGGGTTTTTTTGTAAACACACCTCAGGGCCAATTCCAAGACGTTCCGCTACTCCTGGACGGAATCCCTCTATTAATGCATCCGCGGATTCAATTAACCGCAGTAATGATTTAACCCCGTCCGGATTCTTAAGATCGAGCGCGACCGACTTTCTTCCCCTATTGAGTATGTCGAAGCTGGGGGACTCTGAAAAATCTTCAGGGACAGCCGATGCTCTATCGATTCTGATGACCTCTGCGCCAAGGTCAGAAAGAACCATCGCACAAAATGGCCCGGGTCCTATGCCTGCTACCTCTATGATTCGCTTACCTTTCAAAGGCCCCATGGATGTCCTTTCATTAGCATCTAAGCATTCTTTACCTTTTTTATTCCGAGTATGAGTTCCTTCTATCCCATTTTGAACTCCGCAGCCAACAATTGGCCCTACTTGGTGGCGTGTGCCGGTAGGCAAATTTATGCTGGAATTGCTTTTACTCAAAGGTAGCTCATCATCGATAAGAATATGTAGAGAAGAGTTGATGTTTTTTGGGTGAGGGTGATCATCTAACGGTAACCTTCCCCCGTGGAGCAACGACGGGACGATCTGACAGCAAGCCAATACGACTCCGTCAAAGATGATGCACAACAATTGAGGATATTGGCAGGAGCAGGGACTGGAAAAACTCGAGTTCTGACCCATCGCATAGCCCATCAGAGTCAGTCTTTAAGGATCGAACCAGAACATGCGCTTTGCCTCACCTTCACAAAGAAAGCTGCCAATGAATTAAGAACGAGATTAGAACGCCTTGGGTTATCTACCTCCGTTACTGCCGGAACCTTTCATGCCTTGGCCTATGCCCAAATCAAAACACGTTGGGAGGACATTGGGTTAAACCGTCCACCTTCTCTCTTGGAGAGTCGAAGGAGCCTGTTGCGTACGACCTTTTCCAACAATTTACCTATGGAGTCTCGAGAGTCGATCTGTACTGAAATAGATTGGGCAACAGCGAGGCGACTTAATCCGGAAACGTACCCTGAGGCGGCAAAAAAAGCCCAGAGGAATCCTTCTGAATCGTCAACACAAGTAAGCGAATATTTGCACCTTTTCATTCAAGAGAAAAAGAAACGGAACCTTATCGACTTTGACGACATCTTGGAATATGCGATCCGTTATCTTGCTGATGATTCTAATTATGCTGCTACCCGCCATTGGAAATATCGGTATATTTTTGTAGATGAATTTCAAGACGTCAACCCTCTCCAGTTTGCTCTTTTACGAGCTTGGCTAGGAGTAGATAGCTCTATCTGTGTCGTAGGAGATCCAGATCAAGCCATCTATTCATGGAACGGGGCTGATGCTCGATACCTACAGAACTTCAATGATTATTTCCCGAATGCTAAGACCGTAGTACTTGATGACAACTTCAGGTCAACACCTCAAATTATTGCGGCAGCTTCTGCTGTTCTCGGGGTGGGTTCCTCACTCGCAACCACACGTCCTGATGGGCCGTTTCCTTCGGTTCGCGCAGCGACGGACTGTAAAGCCGAAGCGCGTAATATCTCTGAGAAGATCAATGAATCCCGAACGTATGCTCGAAACTGGTCGGATCAGGCTGTCCTCGTTCGGACACATGCCCAAATCGCTACCCTCACTGAAACTTTTGTCGAAACCGGTATTCCTTTTACAGTCTCAACCAGGAAAAGTGCCTCTACTGAGACCCAAGCTGCTACCGCGGTGCCTAGTGATAATGCTGTCGCTATTACAACATTCCATGCTTCGAAAGGGTTGGAATGGCCAGTAGTCCATGTTGCAGGTCTTGAAGATGGCTTTGTACCTAGCGCGTACGCCACCTCATCTCATGCCCTCGATGAAGAGCGCAGGTTACTGTACGTGGCGATGACACGCGCTCAAGACCAGATTCATTGTTCTTGGGCACGAGAACGGCTTTTTGGTAAGAGGAAAGTCACACGACAGCCATCACAATTTCTAAAAGATATGTCGCACCTTCTTGAAAAAGGGATTAGTAAAGATTCGAACGGGGCTTCAATACGTGAAGAAATTCATAGCCTTCGAGAAAGAGTCTTCCCAAAGAGGCCCTTCAGAGACCCAGATGAGAGTATCAGATTCAATCTTGAACGGTGGCGTGGACAAATGGCTTTAGCTGCGGGTGTGGGTCCGCAAGATGTTATCTCCGACGAAGCTCTTGAGGAGTTAATAACCCACCAGCCTAAAACCCGAGAACAGTTGAATGTGGTGCGCCATTTGAATCACTTTAAAGCTGACCGTTACGGGGATGAGCTTATAAAGATACTGTCCGATGAAATCTCTGAATAAACAGAGTTATAGAATCATTACTTGTTAAGGTTCCACATGGCCGGTAACGGAGAATCACCTACTAATTTAAAAAGGTCTCTGGGGCTCGGCCATGTATTTGTAATCAGCACTGGTGGGACCATCAGCGCCGGCCTATTTTTCCTTCCAAGCTTTGCTGCAGCGAAGGCTGGCCCTTCTGCGATTCTGGCATATTTAATCGCTGGCCTTTTAGCGTTGCCTGCGATGTTGTCTGTCGCAGAACTGTCAACCGCTATGCCAAGGGCAGGCGGATTATACTACTTTCTCGCTCGTGCCTTAGGACCTGCCGGCGGAACGGTGACTGGTGTTGCCACTTGGCTATCTCTAGTAATGAAAGATGCTTTTGCCCTTGTAGGAATGAGCGCTTATTTAGCCCTTATCGGCATAGACCTACCTAGCAAACTCACAGCGGTCATGTTGATCTTACTGTTTACCCTTCTGAATATCGTCGGTTCAAAAACAAGTGCGTGGATTCAAATTGCGATGGTCAGTTTTCTTTTAGCTGTGATGGTATGGTTTTTAGCTGTTGGCCTTCCTGAGACAGGGAATGCTGCAGGTGAATTTGAACCTTTCTTTGCCAATGGCAGTGAAGGCTTAATCGCAGCGATTGGACTCGTCTTTGTTAGTTACGGTGGATTAACCAAAGTTGCAAGCATGGCCGAAGAGGTAGAAGACCCCTCGCGCAATATCCCCTTAGGTGTAATTCTCTCTCTCTTCGTTAGCACTATTGTCTATACGCTAGGGGTTCTAGTAGTTACCGCTGTCATACCGCAGATAGACCTCTTCGAAGACTTGGCACCTCTGCACACAGCAGCGGAGACATTCATGCCTTCTGTTGGCGCTGGTTTCGTTATAGCTGCCGCCCTCGCAGCTTTTGCCTCTGCTGCGAACGCCGGAATACTCTCGGCTGCCCGCTACCCAATGGCTATGAGTCGCGATGGGCTAATGAACAATTCTTTTTTAAAAATGGGCAGGTTTGATACGCCAACGTGGGGGATCCTCCTAACTGGTGCCGGAATGGTATTTATTGTGGTTGTTTTTGGTGCCGGAGCTATCGCAAAGCTAGCGAGTGCGTTTGTTCTTTTAAAACTTGGGTTAGTTAATCTCGCAGTGATTGTCCTCCGGAGCGCACGGATTAATTCGTATGCGCCTGGCTTCAGGTCCCCGTTATTCCCTTATTTGCACATTTTCGGAATAGTAGTCTCCATCTACCTCATAATTAAACTAGGAGCCATGCCAATAGTTCTCATTTGTGCATCCGTTGCCTTAACAATTATGTGGTTCAAATACTTTGGCCGTAAGAAGACGAACCAAACTGCAGGAGCGATACATCACATCTTTGAAAGACTGGGACAAGCTGCTGATACCAGTGTTGATCGAGAAATATCGGCTGCGATGCAAAGTCATGGACTTCGCTCCCAAGATGATTACGCTGGCCTCATTGCACGAGCTGCGGTCGTTTCTGTCCCAGGTGACGAAGATATCACTGAGGCCGCCAGAAGAGCCTCGCAGGTCTTAAGTAAAATTTTGGAAATCGACCCTGCGAAAGTTACCGAACGATTTTTAGAAACTGGATCATTATGGATTCAACCATCTGAAACTCACCCCACCGCTACACCTGTAGCTTTCTTCGATGAATCCGAAACCGATCACTTAGTTATAGTTCGAAGCGAATCTGGAATTGTCATTCCATCAGAATGGGGCGGGAGAAATGAGGAAGTAAACGCGCTGTTCTTCCTCGCTGGAACCTCTGAGGAACCTGGAAGAGCCTTACGTTTAGCAGGAGAACTAGCCGCATTAACTTTTCAAAGCGATAATGCATCGGTTGTAGCTGAAGCATCTTTTGAATCGGAAGTGAAACAGGCTCTTCTGCCCGGCCTAGAGATTGGGCAATACCCCCTCCTACCTGAGGCAGATATGGGCGCCCTGATTGGTCATGTCCTTGGCGAACTCAAATTGGATGATGGCCTTCATATCGAAGCTGTGTACCGACAGGGGAAGGCTCTTCCGTACCATCCAGACACAGTCCTCATCTCAGATGATCAACTTACGATCATTGGTCCAAAGGGAAAACTTCCAACAAGTTCTGAAATCGGTAAGCTTTTCTCAGAAAAATAGCTGCGAACTTTATTGCTCAAAATTAATATTAGCGTTTGAAATCTGCCAGAAGAGGTGCATGGTCAGATGGTTTCTCGCCTTTTCGTGCATTTCGATCCATCAGAATCAGTTCACACTGTGACGTCAAAGGTTGTGTCGCGAGAATAAAGTCGATGCGCATGCCTTCGCGTTTATGAAAACGGCCCGCCATGTATTCCCAGAAGGTATAGAGGCCTGATTCATCTGGGTAACGATTCCGAAAAACGTCAGATAGTCCCCATTGAAGAATATGCTCGAAAGCCTCACGTTCTGGTGTACTGACATGTGTTGCACCAGTAAATGCTTTGGAGTCCCAGATGTCCTTGTCTTCTGGAGCGACGTTAAAGTCCCCAACGACCACCACATCATCCGCCGGTGTGTGGTTCTTCTCAAGATGGGCCTGTAATCTACCTAACCAAGCAAGTTTATATTTGTAGTGTTCGTGGCCAACCTCTCTACCGTTTGGGATATAGGAGCTAGCGATTCGAATCCCACCACAAGTAGCCCAGATTATCCTTGCGTCATCATCTGGTCCGCCGCCATCAGCAAACCCTGATAAAGGGTCTTCGATCCCGACTTTACTGAGAATAGCAACACCGTTCCATTGCCCTTGGCCATGGTGGACGCTTTCGTATCCAAGCTTGGCAAATTCCTCTGCAGGGAAAGCGTCTTCAGCCAGCTTTGTTTCTTGTATGCAGAGAACATCTGGAGTCATCGTCTCAAGCCAATCAATAACCCTGGGAAGCCGTGCATTTAAGGAATTCACGTTCCATGTCACAATCCGCATGCGAGTATCCTAGCTTACGGAGAAGGCCAGTTTGAAACTGTGAGCCTATGGAATCTATTTTCTGTGTTTGATCAGGTCCAGGTGGTAGACCATAGGAAAAGTTCAGGTTAGTGTGCAGCTCAGCACATGCTCCAAGTCATGAAGTGCCTGGTTCTCTGAAATCACTTTGATCGTTGTCATTCCCATTGACTTTGCTGGTTTAAGATTGATTCCCAAGTCATCGAGGAAAACGCATTCGTTAGGCGAGACGTTTAACTGATCGCAGGCAATTTCGTAAAAAGTTAAATCTGGTTTGCGTACCCCAATCTTTGATGACTCTATGATCGCGTGGACTATTGCGGAAACACTGCCTAAATGCTCTTTTGATGGTCCGAGGTTTGTTTCAGTATCTGGAACCTCCATAAGGTTATTGGTTAGAATCGCTGTTGTGTAGGTCTGGCTTAGCTGCTTCAGTACCCGAACCATGTTGGGGCGGACCTCGGTTGAGAGGCATTGTAAAACCCGTTCAGGGTCAATTTCATATCCGAGTGCTAATGCTTCTTGGGCGAAAAGGTCAAGGAACTGTTCTTTCTCCACTTCATTTCTCTCGAATTGAGCCCACGCATTCTCATTAGGTTTCGTGCTGTTGATTTTTCGTATAAGCCCGTCAGGTACGCCGATTTCGCGTTCATAGGCAGCAAAACCATCGAATGGGCTGGTGGTGATTACGCCTCCGAAGTCGAATAGGATCGTTGTTATCATTGGTTCTGAGCATAGGAGTCATTGCGTAAAGACCATACCTCGTAGACGATGCGCGATTTCCAGTGGTGGAGAAGTAATCTTTGCCCATGGCCCCTGAATATATTTTTACGATGCACAAATGTTCCCGCTTCTATCCACCTGATCGTGACGTCCTTAAAGACATAAGCCTTTCTTTCTTTCCAGGGGCAAAAATCGGGGTCTTGGGAGCTAATGGAGCTGGGAAGTCTTCGCTGTTAAAAATTATGGCTGGCTTAGACGATGGGTTCAGCGGCGAAGCTCGACTGACTCCCACATTTACCGTTGGGTTTCTTCCACAAGAACCTGAACTTGATCTCACAAAATCCGTACATGGAAACGTTATGGATGGTGTCGGTGAAGTAGCTGACCTTCTCCTTCGATATGACGAGACTTTAGCGAAGTGGTCCGATCCGGAAGCTGACTTTGAAAAACTGGGATCTCAGCAATCGGAACTCGAGAAAGAGATCGAAGCTGTTGGCGCCTGGGATCTTCAACGGCGAATAGAAATCGCTATGGATGCTCTACGACTTCCTGCGCCGGAGGAGGAAGTCGGGTCGTTATCAGGCGGAGAGAAAAGACGAGTTGCGCTTTGTAGGCTTCTTCTCAATCAACCCGATCTGCTCCTACTTGATGAACCTACGAACCATCTTGATGCTGAGTCGGTTGCTTGGCTTGAACGTCATCTACAAGATTATGTAGGGACCGTGGTCGCGATTACGCATGATAGGTACTTCCTTGACAACGTTGCCGAATGGATTCTAGAACTTGACCGCGGAAGAGGTATTCCGTATCAGGGGAATTATTCAAGTTGGCTTGAGCAAAAAGAACAACGGTTATCGGTGGAACAAAATAAGGATTCTATCCGTCAGAGAACGCTTGCTCGTGAACTCGAATGGGTAAGAATGGCTCCTAAAGCCCGTCAAGCAAAAGGCAAAGCCCGTTTGACAGCCTATGAAAAACTTCTCGCAGACTCTAAGGCAGCCGATAGAGCTGAACGTCAATTACAAATCAACATTCATGCTGAACAGCGATTAGGAGATCAAGTAATTGAAGTTAAGGACTTATCTAAGGGATTTGATGGAAAGCTCCTTATTGAGCAATTGAGCTTCTCTCTACCTCGGGCAGGGATCGTGGGTGTTGTTGGCGCCAATGGTGCTGGAAAGACAACACTATTTCGGATGATCACCGGAGAAGAATCACCAGATAGCGGAGAGATCATCGTCGGACCTACCGTGGAGTTAGGATACGTCGATCAATCCCGCCAGTCCCTTAACCCTGAAAAAACGGTCTATGAAGAAATCACCGGAGGTCTCGACAATCTCGTTGTCGGTGGAACGGAGATACATGGTCGTGCCTACACTGCTTCTTTCAATTTCCGAGGCTCAGACCAGCAAAAGCAGGTGGGAGACCTCTCCGGTGGAGAACGGAACAGAATTCATCTTGCCAAAATCCTAAAAAGCGGCTCAAATGTTCTACTCCTTGATGAGCCAACCAACGACCTTGACGTTGATACTCTTAGGGCACTCGAAGGAGGCCTAGAAGATTTCGCCGGTTGCGCTGTCATCATTAGCCATGACCGGTGGTTCCTTGACCGTGTCGCAACCCATGTCCTTGCGTTTGAAGGCGACTCACAAGTCCGATGGTTTGAAGGAAATTTCAGCGAATACGAGACTTTTATGCATAGTGAGAAAGGTGGAAGCAATCAACCCACCCGTATCAAATACAAACCGCTGGCGCGTAACTAAATAGGAAATAAAATTGTAAAAAACTTTTGGCTTAGCTTCCCTTATCGAGCGCATAGGGGATATGTTAAAAAGAGAATTTCTTTGGAGGCTTTAATGCGCTTACGTCGGCTACTTTTACTACTTTTCCCTGCTATCTCGGTGCTAGCTATGACCGTCGCTACTCCGGCTTATGCGTTACAAGGACAAGAAGATGAACAGCCAGTAGATGAACAGCCAGTAGATGCTGAAAACCCCCCGATAGATGAAGGGCCAGTAGATGAAGGGCCAGTAGATGAAGGGCCAGTAGATGACGGTTCGATCTGGACCGCGCCTGATGAAGGAACGTGTATAGAACGTGGCGGCGAATGGGACGGAGCATACTGCTTTGAACCGTGGGAAGAAGATGAAGGCGACTGGGACGACGGTTCTCCCTTTACCGCTCAAGATGAAGAGACTTGCTTAGAACGTGGCGGGATTTGGTTCGGGGCTGACGGATTCTGTGATGTTGCTCGTGAAGAAATGGATGATGACGGTTCGCTCTGGATGGCGCCTGATGAAGGAACTTGCTTAGAACGCGGCGGCGAATGGGACGGAGCATACTGCTTTGAACCATGGGAAGATAGCGGTTCTGTCTGGGATGCCCAAGATGAAACTACCTGCTTAGAACGCGGCGGCAATTGGGACTCTGAAGGCGATGATGGCTGGTGCTGGGATGAGCAGGGTGGACCTGATGGTGGCGGGCCACAACAAATGGAAGACGACGGTTCGGTCTGGACCGCGCCTGATGAGGAGACTTGCTTAGAACGCGGCGGCATATGGGAAGAAGAAGGAGAAGAATACTATGCCTATTGCTTTGAAGAATATGTCATGGAAGATGACGGTTCTGTCTGGACCGCAGCTGATGAAGAGACTTGCTTAGAACGCGGCGGCAACTGGGAATCTGAAGACGGATGGGGCTGGTGCTGGGAAGAATGGGTCATGGAAGACGACGGTTCTGTCTGGACCGCACCTGATGAAGAGACTTGCTTAGAACGTGGCGGCGAATGGGAATGGGAATTGGATGTTGCTGATGGTGGCTGGTGTGTGGAACCGTGGGAAGACGACGGTTCGGTCTGGTCTGCCGAAGATGAAGGAACTTGCTTAGAACGTGGCGGTCTCTGGATCGTTGAAGGAGATCAAGACAACGGATGGTCCTATTGCTGGGAAGACAGTGGTTCTGTCTGGGATGCCCAAGATGAAACTACCTGCTTAGAACGCGGCGGCAACTGGGACTCTGAAGACGATGGTGGCTGGTGCTGGGAAGAATACATCATGGAAGACGACGGTTCTTCGATCTGGACCGCACCTGATGAAGGAACTTGTATAGAACGTGGCGGCGAATGGGAATGGGCTGATCAAAACGACCCGGATAACACTGATGGCTGGTGTATGGAACCATGGTACGACGACGGTTCGATCTGGAACGCTCAAGATAGTGATGCCTGCTTAGAACGTGGCGGCAACTGGGAATCTGCAGACGATGGTGGCTGGTGTTGGGAAGATACGGGCGAAGTATGGGATGCTCGGGATGAAGCTGACTGTCTAGAACGTGGCGGCATCTGGGAAAGGGCTGACGCAAGAGACCCCGCTAACACTGATGGGTGGTGCGTGTCTGAATGGGACGAACAGAATTATGAACCAGCTGGAGTGTACGATGAAGCTACAGGCTGCTGGGTAGAAGTTTACGAAGACGGCGGTCGTTACGAAGATTGCGAAGATGGTTCAGGGTCGTGGTTTGATCCAAATACTGGCCTTACCGAAACTTGGTCTCCAAGTGTTTATGACGAAGAGACCGGCTGTACTACCCAAATTTTCAACGGCACCACGGATACATGGTGCGATGATGGCACGTCCTACTGGGAAGATGAAAATGGCGGTATGAACATCTCTGCCTACGATGAAACGACCGGCTGTTTCACAGAAACCATGGCTGATGGAGCATCCGGTGTCTACTGTGAAGACGGTTTTAGTTCATGGACTGATCCCGAGGGCAACACTGAGACATGGTCTGCCCCTGAAATAAATGTTGATCCGACAACTGGATGTACTATCGAAGTCTACGACGACTGGACCAATACGTGGTGCCCTAACGGCGACAGCAGTTGGGAAGATGCGGATGGAACAAAAGGATCATTCAACGCGCAAACAGGTTGTAGCGAAACCTTCTTCTCAGATGGAGGCAAAGACATATGGTGTGAAGATGGCTCAGGTTCCTACACAGATGCCAGCGGTGAAACTGATAGTTGGGGAACTACTGACTACAACCCCGAAACTGGTTGCTACACCCAACAATACACCGATGGAACTTCGACCTGGTGTGACGATGGGACCGATGTCTGGACCGATGAATATGGCAACCAGACCACACACACTTACGATGAAGCAACTGGATGCAGCGAAGAAATTTATTCTGATGGTTCCTCGAATACCTGGTGTGAGGACGGAACCGGATCTTGGACCGACGAAAATGGCAACACTGAGACATGGACGGCTCCAGAAATTAGCTTCGATGAGGCTTCAGGTTGCACTACCGAAACATACGATAACGGCGAAATCTATACCTGGTGTGAGGATGGGTCGCATACGTTTACAGACGAAAATGGCAATACAGACTCATGGCTGCCCCCTGTAGAAGAGATCAGAGACGATGGCGCTCTAGTCCTAACCTTCGATGACGGAACAGTCGAGATACAGAAGGCTGATGGAAGTCTTCGGGTTACGTGGCCAGATGGTTCGTGGTACGAAGAAGAATTCAGAGAAGATGGCGCACGAGTTGAACGCTACTCCGATGGATCTACCTACGTTGAGAATGTTGACGGAACTTCGAGCTACACGGACCCGTATGGTGATACATCCCGAACTGTTGCTATTGGCGAAGGCGATACAGCTGCCATGGTTACAAAATTCGATGATGGATCTAGCCACACCATCTACGAGAATGGAAGAGAAAGCTATACCGATCCTTCCGGGTTCAGCGTCGAAATTGTAGTGGATCAAAATTCTGGAACCCGTACTGAAACATCGAGCGATGGGTCAGTACGCAGGGAAGAACTAGATGGCACATTCGCCGTCACCTACCCTGACGGAACCCGAGATACAGGTAACCTGAATGCCGATGGTGATCTAGTTGTTAGTTATGCCGATGGATCTAACCGAGTCGTACGGGAAGATGGATCTGAAACCTATTCCGACCCATACGGCGTAACAACGGTCACTACCTTCGACGCAGAAGGACGCATGACCGAAGTATCAAGTGACGGTTGGAGTTCAACAACTTCCGCTGACGGCCTAACTTATAGGGAAACTGACCCAGATGGGCGGGTTAATAACACCGTAAGGCAGCTCGATGGTTCATACACGGCTACGTTTAGCGACGGATCGTCAACCAGGTATGATGCTGCGACAACACAAACAACCCTTGTTGACCCATCCGGTGCTGTCACGATGTATCGAATTGATGAAAACGGGAACGAAGTACTGACAAGCTCCAACGGTGACGTGATTGAATACAACCCCATCACTAACACAACTTCTTTTGAAGACCCCGATGGTAACCGTCAAACTAGTCAACGAACCGTCGACGGCGGATACTCCATAACTCTCGAAGATGGAACCATTCTCACTCTTGATCAGTCTGGAGAAGCTAATCCCAATGGGAACATCAGTGTCATGGATGAAAACGGCATCCAGAGAATTGAACTTGGGGAAGGAGAAGCTCCAGCTGCACCTGGAGTAGATAAAGACTCACGAAGAGTCGAATACGACAATGACTCGAACACTTTGGTTGCATTCGATGAGCAAGGTGCCGAGAGGTTAACATTGAGCAAAGACGGGCAACTTAGCGTTCAAGACTGTGGGCGCATAGTGGACATACAGGAATGTGCTATAGGCGACAACCCTGAGGACCTCGTGACCTACGATCTGAAAACTGGAGTTACCGGTGGCGTCAACGAAATCTTCTCCAGATCAGATACAGGGGAGACAGTCATTAATACAGCTAGTTCCGCCAACACAAAGATTTCTGAAGATGGACTTACCTTTACCACAATAGATGCCCAAGGAGTAAATGCTATTGCTGTAGCAGGAGCCGAAGGAATAACTGTTGAGATCGATGGAGTAACTTATGAATACGCTTACTAAAGCAACATGGTCTGAGCACATCTCTCATAGAAGATCTGGTCAACGTACTTTGATTCGCCTACTGGCTCTCCTAGCCGCAACGTCTCTGCTGCTGCTAGGAGCCTGTGGAGGCGGAGGTGGCGATGACGACACAGAATCGAGTCAAGATAGCTCTTCTACCGATAGCTCTTCTTCTGATAGCTCTTCTTCTGATAGCTCTTCTTCCGATAGCGACAGTGACGAAACCGCTGAAAATAACGACGCTGTTGCTTCAACGTGCGTGCTTGAAGTGAACGCTGACTGCAGTAACACTAACCTCTCCGGACAGGACCTTTCAGCAGTTATTGCTCCAGGAGTCAACCTCCGAGGAGCGAACCTCACTGATGCAATTCTTGACGGGGCGCTTCTTGTAGGAGCAAAGCTGACGGGCGCTGACCTTAGTGGAGCCTCCCTTGCTCACGCTAACTTATCTGCCGCAACGATGGCGCAAATCAGTGCAGCGGGAACAATCTTTTTTGAAACTAACCTGACACACGCTGACCTTACCCAAGCAGATCTCACCGCCGCAGTTATGATAGGAACCAATTTGAATTCCGCGAACCTAACTGGCGCATCGATTGATGCCATGGTTGATCGGCGCACAGAAAAATGTGGGACCATTTGGTCTGATGGGTCCCTTATCAACACAAGTTGCTAAACATCTTCAGAGTAACCTTTTTGGTGTGTCTCATCTTCAGTACAAGTGGCATGTAATATCGCTCTATGCGTCACATCGCACGATTCCTAGCTAAAACAGCGGGGCAACTCTCCCGTGCCCTTGGGCGTGGGGGCGGGACCTCAATCCCTGGAACTCTTCTAATGAAATTACGTCCACGGACTCTACAAGAAATGGCACGAGAGCTCGACCAGGGAATAGTGGTTATTTCCGCAACGAATGGGAAAACTACCACCACGCGTATGATTAGCAATATCGCCCAGAAATCCGGTCTTTCGTATGTAACCAATGCATCCGGTGCGAACCTTA
>JAKMEQ010000103.1 GCA_022425805.1 Acidimicrobiales bacterium | reverse complement strand
GTATAAAAGCTGCAGATCAACTTGAAGAAAGCGGTACTCAAGTACGGGTAGTTTCTCTGCCATCCTTTGAGATATTTGAACAAGAATGCTCCACGAAACCGGACTACAAAAAAGAAGTTTTACCTCCAGAACTTCCAATCATCTCTGTCGAAGCTGGGATAACCCTTGGGTGGGAACGTTACGCCGACCTTTCCATTGGTATTGACCGATTTGGAGCCTCAGCGCCAGGTGATGTGGTGATGGATAAACTCGGTATAAATGTTGAAACTTTAATTACCGCAGTCCAAACGTTTATTAGTGGTGGCAAATGAGGGTCTATCGTTATGGGTAAATTACATGATCTCTTTGAATCATTCGGGCAAAGCCCATGGCTAGACAATTTAAAACGTGAATGGATTGAATCTGGAGAACTACAAGACTGGATAGACAATGGAGTGCGTGGAATTACTTCAAATCCATCCATCTTTGAGAAAGCAATCGCTGGGTCCGCTGCTTATGACAATGAATTCCGATCATTAATCTCATCGGGCGCAAGTGTTGAAGATGCATACTGGCAATTAGTCAGAACAGATATCACTGCAGCGCTTCAACTGCTCCGCTCTGTGCATACAGATAGTGGGGGCTTAGATGGCTATGTCTCCGTTGAGGTAGACCCTCGTCTCGCAAGAGACACTGTCCGAACGGTAGAAGCAGCTCGTACTTTAAATAAGCAACTTGATAACCCGAATCTTTATATCAAAATCCCTGGAACTTCGGAAGGCCTCCCTGCGATACAGCAGATGATCAGTGAAAGTTGCTCCGTCAATGTGACCCTTCTTTTCTCCATTGAGCGGTACGCAGAAGTCATTGAGGCTTACATTTCTGGCCTTGAAATGAATTCAGATGATCTATCTCACGTTTCTTCTGTAGCATCTTTTTTCATTTCCCGAACTGACACGGAAGTCGATAGACGCCTAGATGATATTGGCACAGAGGCGGCTGTCTCATTAAAAGGCAGGACTGCGGTTGCCCAAGGACAAATGGCTTACAAACTTTTTCTTGAACAATTCAGTACCGAGCGGTGGAAAGCTTTGCAATCCAATGGTGCGCAGGTCCAACGCCCATTATGGGCATCTACATCGACTAAGAATCCGACGTATGATGACACTCTGTATGTGGATCAACTTATCGGGCCTAATACAGTAAACACCTTGCCAGATGGGACGCTGACAGCTTTCGCAGAGCATGGGACTCTCTCTCGTACTATTGACCAATCATTTGGCGAGGCAGCTGCTGTTCTAGAGGCAGTGGAGAACACCGGTGTTGACCTTGCAGATGTTGCCCAGAAACTCGAAGATGATGGTGTCAAGTCTTTTGAGGTATCGTTCATGAACCTTTTCGATACTCTATCCGAGAAGGCAAAGTTGTTCATATAGTACTCGGTTGCAATTTGAAACCTACCTGCTACTCTATGCACATGACGGACCGGAACTTCTCTTGCTCGATCGATTCGACACTAACTGTGATCGGAGATCGCTGGACGCTTCTTATTCTCCGTGACCTTTTCCGAGGGGTTAGACGGTTCGAACAACTTCGACGAGATCTTGGCATAGCCAAAAATATTCTCAGTGATAGATTACAAAAACTTCATGACTCAGGAATAGTCCTCCAACGCCCCTACCAAACTAACCCTATACGACATGAGTACCATCTAAGTGAGAAAGGCATCGACCTCTCGCCCTCGCTTATTGCCCTTATGCATTGGGGTGATCGCTGGTATGCCGATGGCCGGCCACCGACTATATTGACTCACGCAACATGTGACACTCCCCTAACTCAAAGCACGCATTGCGTTAGCTGCAATATTGATGTCAAGCCAACCGACATCAGTAGTCGACCTGGGTCTGATATGGCACAATTCGAAACCGTTCAGGCTCAATGACATGAATACGACTGACATAGAACTCAAGACTCTTGAAGAACTTATGAAAGCTGCCGCTTCTAAGCGTGACAGAATCTTTGGTCGACGAATTACATATTCTCCGAAAGTATTTATTCCATTAACCATGCTCTGTCAAGACAAATGTGGATACTGTACATTTGCCCAACCTCCTGCCCGACTAGATGCTCCTTATCTCACGCCTGACGAAGTATTAAAAATTGCGCGAGATGGTGCAGAAGCAGGGTGTCATGAAGCACTATTCACTTTGGGCGAAAAACCTGAATTACGATATCCGGTCGCGAAAGAGTGGCTAGACAGTCATGGTTACGCGTCAACAATTGAGTATTTACAAAAAATGGCTCTTCTCGTCCGAGAAGAAACTGGACTGCTCCCCCACGCTAATGCAGGCGCATTATCGCTAGATGAACTGGAGACTCTTAGAACTGTCTCACCTTCTCAAGGAATGATGATTGAGTCGCTAAATCCTAATCTAGCTTGCCACAAAGGGTCTCCTGATAAAACGCCACAACGACGACTTGAGACTCTTGATTTTGCTGGAGAACTTTGTATCCCCTTCACTACCGGCATTCTCGTTGGAATAGGAGAATCGCGAGAAAACCGCATAGAAGCGCTGGAAGCAATTGCTGACAGTCACAATCGTTACGGTCATATACAGGAAGTCATTGTGCAAAACTTTTTACCTAAGGCTGGAACAGCGATGCACAAATCTAAACCTTGCCCTAAAGAGGATTATCTAGAAACGATAGCCTTAGCAAGACTTATCTTGCCAGAAGAAATACATCTACAAGCCCCACCAAACTTGTCAGATGACTTTGGACATCTAATCGACGCGGGGATAGATGATTGGGGTGGTGTATCTCCCGTAACAGCTGACCATGTTAATCCAGAGCGACCGTGGCCAGCTATCCAACAGTTATCAATAGCTACAGAAAAACGCGGTTATGCCATTGCTCCTAGACTCACGATCTATCCAGAGTATGCAAATGATCATCAAACTTGGCTTGACCCATCATTATGGTTTCCAGTCCTTGATCGAAGCGACTGTGAGTTCTTAGCACGTGATGACCCAGGGGCTGTTTTTCCAGAACGCGTCGAGTTTGTCACAAATGCTGATGATGGTGCCGAAGTTGCTCAAGTTGGAGAAGATTCTACCCAATGGTATTCAGGTTCACCGGTTAAGCCCAAAGAGCTCCTCCTCGGTTCTAGCTCAGCAGCAGGGGCTATTCGCGAAGTCTTAGATGGCGTACAGAACAATGAAGAAGTTGGAATCGATGAAATTGTAACCTTATTTGGAGCCCGTGGCTCTCAACTGAGAGCAGTTGCAGAAATGGCCAATGAGCTTCGTATTAAGACAAACGGGGATATAGTCACATTCGTTTCTAATCGAAATATAAATTACACAAATGTCTGTACCTTTAAATGTCGCTTCTGTGGTTTCTCTAAAGGCCCACTTTCATTAAATCTCCGCGGTAAACCGTATCTGCATACTATTGAGGAAATAGTCGCAAGAGTTGTTGACGGGAAAAAGGTTGGGATAACCGAAGTCTGCCTTCAAGGCGGCATACATCCTGATTTCGATGGTGACTACTACATTGATGTCTGCAAGGCCATCACTAGCCAAGTCCCAGATATCCATGTACATGGTTTCACTGCGCTTGAGGTAACCGAAGGCGCTAAGCGACTTAATGAACCACTTGATTCATATTTACGTAGAGCTATGGATGCTGGTTTAAAATCACTTCCGGGAACAGCTGCCGAGATACTTGATGATGAGATTAGGGAAATTCTCTGCCCAGACAAAATCAATTCCGAAGAATGGCTTGAAGCTCATAGAATCGCCCACAGCGTCGGCTTGCATTCAAACGTTACGATGATGTTTGGCAGTGTAGAATCTCCGGTGCATTGGGCTAGACACATCGTACGCACTCGTGAGTTACAGAAAGAAACAGGTGGTTTTACTGAATTTGTCGGTTTACCATTTGTGCATATGGCGTCCCCAATCTATCTACGAAAGCAAGCTAGACGTGGACCAACGTTCCGCGAAACTTTACTTGTACATGCCATTGCAAGAATCGCATACCATGGCCATATAGATAACATCCAGGCATCGTGGGTAAAGATCGGCTTTGATGGCATGCGTCAGCTCCTAGAAGCCGGAGTGAACGATGTAGGTGGGACTCTAAATGGTGAGAACATTTCGCGAGCTGCTGGTGCAAGGCATGGGCAAACCATGACCTTTGCAGATTTTGATGATTTATGTAGGCCGTTAGGAAGGACGCTCCATCAGCGGAGTACTTCTTATGAGCTTATTGAAAATACTGCTTTTACCAAACCGTCCCGAACTCGATTAGCTGTAGTTGCAGAGTAGATTCGTTCAGGATGCGAATAATCCCTGACCACTGTCCGCAATCAGAGAGTTTCCGTAACTAGGCACCAGTCTTTATGGTCTTGGCCTGGCAGGGCTTCGCATTCAGGACATGGATCTTCATTATCAGCAAACAAATCGTCAAGTGAATCGTTGCTCTGCTTAAGAGCTCGAGCTTCTTCGTATCGACGATGACGCCCTTTTTTCATGAATGCCTCCAAAGATTTCGAAGTCGTACTCAACACCGACAACGGAAATTTCATACGTCACTAGATCGATGTTACAACTTTATCAACGTTCTTTCACCATCACAGAGGTTACTTAACGACGATCTTCCAACACGAGTCGCCCATCTTCAAATGCTAATGCTGCTTCACCTTGCAGTAGTTTGCTGACTGGATCACCCACATGCTCTGCACGCCATCCATGCATGAGTCTTGAATCAGCATCGTTACGTAGGAGGGACTCGATGTCTGCCCTAGTGCTTAATAATGCAGGGTCTAGGTCGGAATCCTTTGCGAACTGGGCGAGCCAAGCGGCAAGTAATGTTGCGGCTGGTCGAAGTGATGGATCTAAACTTCGGCGTTTTTTTTGCGCTGGTATTTTTACTTTTCGCTGCTTTCCGTCGACAACCAGTGCGAGAAGCTGTTGGTCTCGACCTTTTGACAGGTGCTTAGATTCGACTCCTCTGACTTTACGTAACTCCGTTAACGTATCGGGCATACGTTGCGCTATTCCCACAATACATAGATCAGAAAGTATAAAACGGACAGGTACGTCGCTACTTTGAGCTTTGCTTTCTCTCCATTCTGCTATCGCTTGCGCTACTCCTTTCCCCGCAGAATTCAAGTGGCGTACTTCCTTGATGCGCGTCCACGCATCACGAGGATTATTCGTTTCGTATGCGCGATTAAGGACTAGGTCAAACTCTGCTTGGGCCCACGTTATTCGTTTACGATCCGTAAGTTCTTTAACAAGCAGAGAGTGTAGTTCTAGAAGGTTAGCTACATCTGAAGCTGCATATTTCATTTGTTCCACTGAGAGTGGCCTATGGAACCAATCGGTTAGCCTCTCTCCTTTGGGAAGCTTTTTCTTTAAAAACTTCTGATGTAAAGCGGATAAAGATGGTGTATGTTGACCCAGAAACCCCGCTGCTATTTGGGTATCGAAAATCTTTTCAGGAACTGCATTACAGTATCGGAGTAGCACTTCAAGGTCCTGTGAACAAGCGTGCATTACAGCTAGACAGTCAGATGAGAACAACTGTTTAAGCGGGCTAACCGGCATCACCGTCGGATCAATTAAAGCTATCGTTTGACCGTATTGAATTTGAACTAATGCAAGCTTTGGGTAGTAGTTTTTTTCACGATGAAATTCAGTATCGATTGCATACATTTCATATGCTGAGCATTCTGAAACGATTTTTTCTAGTCTCTCAGATGTGTCGACAAGCTCGACTTGATGTCCACTGCTCATGAAGGAGAAAAATATGAACTATCGGAAATAGGGCCCGAAATTACATCATTACCGGCAGACATCCAGGCTTTTGTGCCGCCAACAATATTTACCGGAGAGTACCCTCGGCCACTTAAGAATTCACAAGCAACCATTGACCGGTTACCACTTGCGCAGATAATGTAAATTTTCTCACCCTTTGGAAGCGCTTCGGCATTTTCGGGAACTTCATTCAGTGGTAGCAATATTGCACCAGCAGCTCGAATCTCGAAAAATTCTTCTTCCTCTCGCACGTCGATAACTAAAGTATCTTTTAGTCCTAGCTTTTGAAGCTCATCAACGGTTATTTCTTCAATCTCCAATTTAGACATCCATTCCTTTCTTAGAGTTTCCTGCGATGGTGGCAATGTAATCGATAATGTCACTCGGTGTGTTTGCATTTTGAAATTTAATTGGGTCGATGTCAAAGATTTCAGTGACATCTATCGGATCAAGTGCACTTTGGATCGACCGCTTACCATCGGCAAAACCTTCGATCAATATGGGCAGTAAATCACGCCGCCAGACTCCACACAATACTTGACGGGTTCCATTAGTAACAGGCAGAACTAGGTTGCCTTCATTGAGAGTTGAAACCATTTTGAGGATAGTACTTGGATCTAGATGTAAGAGATCGTTGGATAAAATCACCGCAAAATCATGTTCGATTACTGAAAGTGCTGTGATAACTCCCCCTAAAGGTCCTTCTCCGGGATAAAGGTCTCCAATCTGTTCTATGTCATCGAATTCACTTTCAAGAGATCCACCGCCGACTACTATGATCTCTTCTGCCTTAGATTGTCGCAATGCAGATATGGAAATATCTATTAACGGGCGACCACTTACAGTCATCGATCCTTTGTCGACTCCCATTCGAGAAGACTGCCCGCCATTTAAGACAATTCCTGAAAATTTCATAAACGAAAATACCTAAGATTGAATACTTACTCAACTGACATACTCGACCAGGCGGGTTCGAGTTGGAGTAGGAAAATGTAACACCTTTCAGCTTCGGCCAAATCATTGATCTCTTCTGAGATCGTTTGGACTCCTGAAAGACAGCTGAGAAATGCCTGATTGCTGGTGTGGTGCCATCTCACATAGCCTGACCCACGCCACCCATTCTTTCGAAGCGCATCAAGGCCTCGGTGATAACCTACTCGGTAGGCAGCGTATGACTCCATGGAGTCACGCCCATTCTGACCGAGAGTTTTCCAAACTTCAATAGAATTTGGGAAAAGAGCTGCGACTTTATTGAGTTCCTTTCGGCGTATATCGACATCTGGACTTTCTTCGGCTTTTCGAAGAAGCTCGATTACCTGCGAAGGTTCTGCTGGCAAAATTGTTTCAGGTGGTCCTTGTCTCGTTAAAGAAACGTCGCTCATATTATAATCCTATCCGGTTAACGTTTGAAGTGAATATCTAATTTATGCTATTCGCATAATCCTAAGTACGTCCGTTGCCGGAGAATCTCCGGTAATACCGGCTAATACGCCTATTAGGTCGTTACTTTTTAAGATTCCTTCATTTTTTGCTGTAGCGATTGCATTAGCAATTCGCTCTTCATAACCCATAGCGCTTTCAATACAAAATGGAGTCACTCCCCAACTCAGTGTTAATTGCTGAGCAGTTCTTTCGTCCATAGTCATACCCAATATGGACACATTCGGTCTGAAACGGGCCATAGACCGAACAGTAAAACCTGAACCGGAAATACAAACTAGAGCTTCAAGGTCGAGTTCATTTGCTGCCCTCCAAGTTGCTAGGGTCATAGCATCAGTTATTGCTTGCGATGAACCATTATTAAGCTCATTTTCGCTTTCACTTCGTAATTCGGCCACTCGTTCGGCCCATCTTCCATAATCAAACTCCTGGTCTGCTTGTTTAGCGATACGCGCCATGACTTCAACACTTTCAACCGGATGATTACCGATAGCAGTTTCCCCAGACAGCATGACAGCAGAAGTTCCATCAAACACTGCATTAGCTACATCCGATGCTTCTGCACGTGTTGGAGAGGAGTTTTGAATCATTGACTCAAGCATCTGCGTTGCCGTGATCACAGGAAGACCTGCAGCGATACATTCGGCAATTATTTTTTTTTGCAAGTGAGGTAATTCAGCTATATCACATTCCGTTCCGAGGTCTCCGCGGGCGACCATAATTGCTGCAGATGCTTCAATGATTCCAGATAGATTCTCGACTGCAGCTCGAGTTTCAATTTTCGCAACCACTAATGGTCCGCGAGGGTGCGGTTCAGTTCCAACACGTCGAACGTCATGAGCTGAACGTACATACGAAACAGCCACCATATCGACACCTGCTTCTACGAAAGCATCCAACTTTTGAAGATCATCGTCTGTAGGAGTTGGCAGACTTAGTCGTTCCGATGGGATACGGATTCCAGGGCGCCCATGGAGTATCCCTCCGTTTGTCACCGTTGCTGAAGCCCCATTTCTGTCTACAGTTTCAACGCAGACGACTACTTGCCCATCACCAAAGGGAAGAACATCTCCCGGCAATATGTCTTCCAAGACTTTTTCATAGTCAACTTCTACAACGGTTTCTGTCGAGCTATTCTTTCCGGGGACCAATCTTATGCTGCTACCCGCTGAAAGGTTTGAGCCATCCTCTGGAAACGGGGCTGATCGTATCTTAGGGCCTGGAAGGTCAACCAGTATTCCGACACGTGTACCCATGTCTTTGGATACTTTCCGAATTCTCCTGTACCGCTCAAGAGCCTCGTCCAGTGTTCCATGCGCTAATCCCAAACGGGCAACATTCATTCCCGCAGCTACGAGTTCCTTAAGAGTCCGCTCTGAATCGCTCGCCGGACCGATAGTTGCAATAATTTTAGTTCTTCTTTGCATGCCTTAACGCTACCGACAGCTAGAAGAAATCCAAGAAATGGCGTTGTATTTAATCCTATGTTCAGTTTCTCAAGTGTCTGAACCGTTAAGATAACGACTATGCAGAGGAACTGGGTGTGAAAAAGAAATTTCAGTATCTCGATACGGATGCACCTATTGCGTTCGCTCATCGGGGTGGAGCTTTCGATGCTCCAGAGAATTCAATGGCAGCTTTTCAATCAGCCGTTAACATTGGTTACCGTTATTTAGAAACTGATGTGCATTTAACTTCTGATGGGAAAGTTATAGCATTTCATGACCACGTTCTAGATCGAGTAACGAATATGAGTGGGAAAATAGCGGAAATGCCTTATTCACTGATCCAAAACGCTCTAATCGCGGAGCAGTCCCCCATCCCATTGCTCGAGGAACTCCTCGAAGCCTTTCCGGAAGCTCGATTCAATATCGACCCTAAAGATGATCGGGTGGTAGGTCCTTTATCGGAGATCATCGCAAGCACTGATTCGGCAGACCGAATTTGCGTTGCGTCATTTTCGGATAAACGTACAAGGGAGGTTTCGCGGTTAGTTGGTAAACGTCTTTGTACGGGTGTGGGACCATCAGGAGTCACTCGATTACGACTTGGGAAACTTCCACTTCGATTAACGAGAATATCTGGAGAGTGCGTTCAGGTGCCGCTAACTGTGGCAGGAGTCCCACTAATCACTCCCTTATTCGTTCAACGTGTGCACTCTGTTGGGAAAGTAATTCACGCGTGGACCATTAATGATGAAGAGAAGATGCACCATCTCATCGATATTGGAGTAGATGGGATCATGACAGATAAACCTAATCTTTTAAAGTCAGTATTAACCGAGCATGGACTATGGTATTGACCCTTCACCTGCTGTAACCATCAAGGATTTAGAGAATCGAGATTCTTCGATAAACAAATTCTTGGCGTACCAGAAAAGTGCTCTGCAGATATATTCATCGACTTTAATTTAGCCCGCCACCAATCGGTTACCCACTTGATTAAACCAAAATCTATGTACGAAATGTAAATTCAAACTCAGTAGATGCGGGTCAGCTTTCTATTCTTTATTCAGCAGTTATTCTCGAAGATATCAACTGGCAAACCCCCTAGAACAACTACAAAGTTGCAAATGGCCCTTCGAAATTGCAGTAGAATGAGAATTTTTCGATACTTCTGGTTGGCAGAAAACTGTATTTTCTCGGACCTCTCTGGTAATACTCGAGAATTCAAAACATTCAAAAACTTTTAGCGACTATTCGCCACTAATTAGCTCAGAGTTTGTGGAGAACCTGTGGGAACTCAAACAAAAATTGTGGATTACTAAATAATCCTGTGGAAATGCTGAGGATTTCAATAAATCGCTTGACAGATCGGAAACAAAATGTAATTGTATCTTCACGCCGGTGACAACGGCATACAATAAAATGGCAAACCCAAACGGGAAGCGGTGGCAGCATCGAAACCCGGGTAGGATCGGCCACTGGAAGGTATGAACGGCCACTGGTACAGGTTTAGCGGTGATGATCTACTTAGGTAGAGAATCAACTGAAAGGGAAAAGCTTTCGAGCGGAAATCCGATCAGACTACCGAGTTGAAATCTTCGGATGAAAACAACGTAGGCCAAGAAGCGAAATACCCCTAGGGGGAAAGCGCACCAGAGCAACCGAACTGGAAGGCTCAAAGGAGGAAACTTCTGAGAGAAAGAAGGGGAAGAGCAATGGGAGAGAAGACGAGAGTCAACTCAAGATAGGCACCGGAACTAAGGAAGTCCTTCAGGGGATGACTAAGGAAACGACGTTAAACTGCACAGCCCCGAAGGGGTTTCTGTTTAGGCAGGAAACCTGACGGGGCTATTGTGTTTTTCATAAAGATTATAATCGCTCATCGGCACTACTTCTTGGGCGTGCACGTAAGGTAACAGTGTGACAGATTTACCACCTATTCTCTTTCTCCATGGCCTTGTCACATCTTCCCAAAGGACATGGGGAGATAATGGGTGGTTTGACTTGGTAAGGGAAGCTAATCGCGAACTCCTAGCTGTGGACCTTCCTGGGCATGGAACCCAATATCACCCTTCAGGCGATTTTGATGGAAATATCTTGAACGCTGTTGAGTCCCAGATCACGCATGATCTAGTTGATGCTATTACTTTTTCGTTGGGCGCGAGAATTGTTCTAGCGTTAGCTGTTCGTCACCCATCACGATTCCGGAAAATAGTTGTTTCAGGAGTCGGAGATAGTCTCTTTTCCCCCGACCATGAACGTGGCCATCGGATTTTTCAAGCTATAGCAGGAGAACCTGTTACTGATGATCCCGAAAGCCAATATTTCGCTCAACTGGCAGACTCGCCTGACGTAAATAGAAGACTTATTTCGCAGTACATGAGTAAACAAAATACAATTTTGACTGCCAATCAACTCAATGGAATTAGTACGCCAGTACTCGTAGTTCTAGGAGAAAATGATTTTTCTGGACCGGCCACAGAACTGCTAGATGCGCTTCCAAACGCTGAGCTTGTCACTTTGAAAGGGGTAGACCATTTTGCTACACCAAAGAATTTCAAATTTATCGACACCGCTCTGGCTTTTTTGGATGCCGTCCCTAGCTGGTAGCTTCTACCTCAATTGTTGCGTAAAAGGTGTAACAGGTTTAGGAAGCATCGATTTTCCTTGCAGCCATTGATCTACAGACGCAGCACAGGACCTGCCCTCCGCAATCGCCCACACAATGAGGCTTTGTCCTCGACCAGCGTCCCCTGCAACGAAAACCCCATCTACGCTAGACATCCAATTGTCATCTCGCTTAACGTTTCCTCGTTGATCAGTTTCTATTTCCATCGCTGATACTATTCCCTCTTCCTGAGGGCCAGTAAAACCGAGTGCTAGACACACTAGGTCAGCTTTATACTCTTGTTCGCTACCTGGAACTTCTTCAAAAGTCAATCGGCCATCTTCATAGAATTGTTCTACAAGTATTGTTTCAAGTCCTGTTACATTTCCTTCATTGCCAACAAATTGTTTTGTGCTGATAGAGAATACTCTTTCTCCACCTTCTTTATGAGCAGCAGAGCTTCGAAGCATTAATGGCCACGTAGGCCATGGGGTAGACGAGTCACGGATTTCTGGAGGTTCCGGCATTATTTCGAATTGCAAGACTGAAGCAGCACCATGTCGGTGCGCTGTCCCCAAACAATCAGCTCCTGTGTCGCCCCCGCCAATTATTACAACGTTTTTGCCAGAAGCAGAAAAAGGGTGGCTATCGAAATCTCCTTCAGCTACATGATTTGCCGGAGTGAGATATTCCATTGCTTGATAGATACCTGACAATTCCCGTCCAGGTATGAGTAAGTCTCGCCACTTGGTAGCTCCAATCGCAAGAACTACTGCATCGTATTCATCTGACAATTCTACAGCGTTGATATCCACGCCTACTTCAATCCCGGTCTTGAAGATAGTTCCCTCTTCACGCATTTGATCTAAACGCCTATCAAGAAAACGTTTTTCCATTTTGAACTCTGGTATCCCATATCGAAGAAGGCCGCCAATTCTATCAGCACGTTCATATACCGTTACTTCATGACCAGCACGTGTAAGTTGCTGCGCAGCTGCTAATCCAGCGGGTCCGGACCCAATGACTGCGACGCTTTTTCCAGTTTTAACCTCTGCTATTAGTGGCTGAACCCAGCCTTCTTCCCATGCACGTTCGATTATTTCAACTTCGACTTGTTTAATTGTGACTGGATCTTCATTGATTCCCAATACGCAGGCTGATTCACAAGGTGCAGGGCATAACCTCCCAGTAAATTCTGGAAAGTTATTAGTGGCATGGAGTGACTCAATCGCTCTGCGCCAATTATTTCGATATACAAGATCATTCCAGTCAGGTATTAAATTCCCAAGTGGACATCCGTTATTACAAAAAGGGATACCGCAATCCATGCATCGCGAGGCTTGGATTTGTAGTTCTGCGTCATCGAATGGTTCATAGACCTCTTGCCAGTCCCGAAGCCGGACAGGAATTGACCTACTATCTGGCAGAGCACGCCCATGTTCCATGAATCCTTTGGGGTCTCCCATTATTTACCTTCCGACGATGGCATAACAGCCTTTACTAGATCAGTACCGTTCGCTTTCGCATCTGCGATAGCTTCTAAAACTCTCTTGTAGTCTCGTGGGACTACTTTCACAAACTGATCTAAACTTCGAGGCCATGTATCTATAAGTGACTTAGCAACCGAAGATCCTGTTTCAGAGTGATGCCGCGCGATAATCTCACGAAGCCATCCGCTGTCACTTTCATCCGGTTCCTCTAAATCCACAAGGTCTCTATTGACTCGAATTGGGAAAGTTCCATCAACGTCAAGAGCATACGCTATTCCGCCTGACATTCCTGCTGCAAAATTCCTACCCGTTGGCCCAAGAATGACGACCCGTCCGCCGGTCATATATTCACAGCCATGGTCCCCTATCCCTTCTACAACTGCCAACGCACCAGAGTTTCGAACGCAAAACCGCTCACCGACTAATCCGTTGATAAAGACCTCTCCACTAGTAGCTCCATATAGTATTACATTTCCAGCTATCACGTTGTCCTCAGAAGCAAATGGGGAATCTGCTGGAGGCTGAATAATAATTCGGCCTCCACTCAACCCTTTACCAACATAATCATTTGCATCTCCATACAACCGAAGCGTTATTCCTGCTGGTACAAATGCTGCGAAACTATTTCCTGCCGAACCAGTGAAATCGACCTGTATTGTGTCATTCGGAAGGCCTTCTCCACCCCATTTTTTTGTTAGGTGATAACCCAGCATGGTGCCGACAGTCCGGTTGACATTCCGTATAGGCATTTCTAGGTGTACAAGGTCCCCATGCTTTAAAGATCCTTCAGCAAGCTGTATCAGAGTTTGGTCTAAAGCACGATCCAAACCATGATCTTGTTCAGCTTGGCAATAACGAACCGCGTCAGAAGCTAGAGGTGGTTGGTACAGAATCGGCGACAGATCTAAACCAGCAGCTTTCCAATGATCGATACCATCAGACACATCTAATGCATCTACTTGCCCCACGGCCTCCTTCAAAGAGCGGAATCCCAAAGTAGCCAGAATCTCACGAATTTCTTCGGCAATGAATTCCATGAAATTAACCACATGGTCAGCTTGTCCAGTAAATTTCTTTCGAAGTTCAGGGTTTTGTGTAGCTATACCGACAGGGCAGGTGTCTAAATGGCATACGCGCATCATGACACAGCCCATCACAACCAAGGGAGCAGTAGCGAAACCATATTCTTCTGCCCCAAGTAAGGCGGCGATAACAACATCTCGTCCAGTCTTTAGCTGACCATCACACTGTATTACTACACGATCTCGTAAATTGTTGAGCAATAAGGTCTGTTGAGTCTCTGCTAAACCAAGTTCCCAAGGCGTCCCAGCGTGCTTAATCGAGGTTAGTGGAGAAGCTCCAGTACCGCCGTCATGACCTGAGATCAGGATCACATCTGCATGTGCTTTTGCGACACCTGCTGCCACGGTCCCGACTCCGAGTTCTGAGACTAGCTTGACATGGATTCGCGCCTCCGGATTTGCGTTCTTTAGATCATGAATGAGCTGTGCTAAATCTTCAATAGAGTAAATATCGTGATGCGGCGGAGGCGAAATGAGGTCAACTCCGGGTGTCGAATGGCGGACTTCTGCGATCCATGGCCATACTTTATGACCGGGGAGTTGTCCCCCCTCACCTGGTTTCGCTCCTTGGGCCATTTTAATTTGAATATCATCTGCATTGACTAAATATTCGCTCGTTACTCCGAATCGACCCGACGCAGCTTGTTTTATGGCCGAGCGGCGTAGATCTCCGTTCGCGTCAGGTTCATACCTTCTTGGATCTTCACCGCCTTCACCTGTATTAGATTTTGCACCAATTCTATTCATCGCGATTGCAAGGGTTTCGTGAGCTTCGGCAGATATCGACCCATAAGACATTGCCCCAGTCGAGAATCTCTTCATGATTTCTGAAGCCGGCTCTACTTCATCAATAGATATAGATTGGCTTTTGTCGTAGTTGAATCTGAATAGACCCCTTAACGTTGCAAGGTTCTCACTTTGTTCGTTAACGCTCTGCGTATATTCCTTGAAGATATCAAACCGGCGCTCCTTCGTTCCATGCTGCAGTTTGAAGATGGTCTCTGGGTTAAATAAGTGGTATTCACCCTCTCGACGCCACTGATATTCACCGCCAGCGACTAGTTCACGATGAGCGCGATGATTTGGCACTCGTGGAAAAGCAATTTGATGTCGAAATTTAACCTCTTCGGCAATTTGTGCGTACCCTACTCCCCCGAGCCTACTCATGGTCCCTGGGAATGCATCCATGACCAGAGGCTGTCCAAGCCCTACAGCTTCAAAGATCTGTGAACCTATGTAACTTCGCACAGTGGAGATACCCATTTTTGACATGACTTTAAGTACGCCCTTATCGCAGGCTTTTACATAATTACTGAAAGCTTCTTCTGTGCTTATCCGTTCAAGATCGTCAGTAGACGCAATTTCGTTTAATTCATTTATAGTTTCGAATGCTAGATAAGGATTAACGACATTCGCTCCGTAACCCAATAGGAGACAAAGTTGGTGCACTATGCGCATTTCTCCGGTCTCGACAATAATACTTACCTGAGATCGTGTTTTTTCACGCACCAAATGATGGTGGACTGCTGCTGTAGCTAATAAGGATGGAATAGGGGCGTGGCTTGCACTCGCCCCACGGTCAGATAACACAATCAGATTTTTTCCAGCTTCAATTGATTCTGATACTAACGCTCGAATATTCTCAATTGCCGCTCGAAGACCGCTCCCTCCTTCATCGACAGGGTAGAGGCACTGAATCACTTGTGCTTGAAAGTAACTATGCCCAGACTGTCCACTAAGTTCGCCATCAATGTCGAGCAAGCGCAGAAGTTCCTTGTTCGTAACAACTGGGTGTTCCACGAAAATTCGCTTGCATGATTCAGGTGTTGCTTCAAGTAAATTTCGTTCTGGCCCCAACCAACCATATGTGGAAGTAACAATTTCTTCACGGATCGCATCAAGCGGTGGATTGGTTACTTGTGCAAATAATTGCTTAAAATAATCGAAAAGAAGTCGGGGACGATTAGATAAAACTGCAAGAGGAGTATCTGTTCCCATCGAACCGATGGCTTCTTTCCCATGTTTATACATCGGAGAAACCAGTAGTCGCAATTCCTCGTTCGTGTATCCGAATAGCTTTTGGCGGGTTAGGAGCGGACTGTTCTCGAGTCGAGCGACTTGTCGATCCGGTAGGTCGGATAGCAGCACTTCATGATCCTCGAGCCAATCCGTATACGGGCGACCGGAAGAAAGAGTTTCTTTGATTTCTTTATCGCGAACGATTCGACCTTGTTTCGTATCAATCAAGAACATACGGCCAGGCTGCAATCTTCCCTTCTCAACTATCTTCGAACTGGGGATGTCCATAACACCAACTTCTGAAGCCATTATGATTAGGTCATCATCGGTCAACCAGTAGCGTGATGGTCGAAGCCCATTTCGGTCAAGTACAGCACCGACAACGGTCCCATCAGTAAATATTATTGATGCTGGACCATCCCACGGTTCCATTCTTGTAGCGTTGTACCGATAAAAATTTTTCAAAGGTTCATCCATTGTTTCGTGATTCTCCCAAGGCTCAGGAATCATCATTAAAACTGCTTCCGGCAATGAGTAACCGCCTAGAACAAGAAGTTCTAAACACTCATCAAATGCCGCCGTATCCGAAGCTCCCGGAGTACATATAGGAAATAGCTTCTCTATATTCTCTCCCATGGAAGATGAGGTAAGCATTGCTTCACGAGCTCGCATCCAATTCCGATTACCTTGAACTGTGTTTATTTCGCCATTGTGCGCAACGAACCGGTAAGGGTGAGCGAGAGGCCAAGAAGGAAACGTGTTGGTCGAGAACCTTGAGTGAACTAAAGCTAAAGCGCTTTCCACCCGGTGATCCATAAGGTCGGGGAAGAATTCTCCCAATTGTGGGGTAGTTAGCATTCCTTTGTAAACCATTGTGCGCGATGAAAGACTCGGAAAATATACTCCAGGATGCTTTTTTGACATCCCGCCCATTCCTTGACTTACTACATCAGCCCTGTCGAACTGAATTTCATGTTCGCACCGTTTACGAAAGATATAAGATTTCCTATCAAGGTCAATACCAGAGAGGTATTCGCCATTTTCCAAATTGCATGCCACAAAGACTTGGGAGAATTTAGGCATCGTACCGAGAGCTCCAGAACCAAGCATCGAACTATTCGTAGGCACTTCACGCCATCCAAGAACTTCAATTCCAAGGCTATGAGCTATACCTTCAATGGAGTTTTTTGCATCTTTGAAATCAGAAGAGTCCTGCGGTAAAAATCCTATCCCCGTAGCATATTCACCATTTTTTGGAAGTTGAAAATCAACTACCTCACGAAGAAATCTGTCTGGGACTTGTATCAATATCCCCGCTCCATCTCCGGTGTTTTCCTCAGCACCTAAAGCTCCACGATGTTGAAGTTGACAAAGAGCTCCAATAGCCGAAGATACAATCTCGTGGCTTTTTCGACCTTTTAAGTCGGCGACGAAATTTACCCCACACGAATCATGCTCTAAAGAGGGATCGTACAGCCCTTGTGGAGCGGGCAGATCTGGGTTTCTGTGCATGTAGGGAGTTCCTTTAAATTCTACAAATTTTACCTAAAGATACAAGATTGGGGCGACGTTGACCCAGTTCAACTAGTTTACCGATTCTACTGATCTTTCGCTAAGAGAATGGCCCGATGTGGTATCTAACGGTCCACGACGGCATGATGAATCCATGTCGAATGAACAAAACTCTTCTGTTTTAGAACTGCAATCTTACTTAGATAGAAGTCCCAGTCCGTTCCACGCAGTCTCAAATGCGCAAAATTTGCTCCTAGCTGCCGGCTTTACAGAGTTTTCGGAGAGGGAGCGTTGGACAGACACTTTGGGAAAATATTTTGTTATACGCGATGGTAGTCTCTTCGCCTGGGATGCATCTAGTAAAGACTCATTCGAAAATGGGTTTCGTATCATCGGTGCTCACACTGATAGCCCTAATCTACGCCTAAAATCGTCGCAACAACGATCATCTCTTTCCTACGGACAATTAAGTATCGAGACATATGGAAGCCCATTGCTCAACTCATGGCTCGACCGTGACCTCGGAATTTCAGGAAGAGTTATACTTTCAGGCGGCAACAAAGAAGAACTTCTTTTTCATACGAACGAACCAGTATGTCGTATCCCTCAACTAGCGATCCATCTAGATAGAGGTCTAAACGATAAAGGCCTGCAGTTGAATCCTCAATCTCATTTAACTCCCATCTGGGCTGATTCATCAAATGGGTCGCAATCCTTTAACGATTGGCTCGGAGATCAGTTATCCATAGCTACAGACGAAATCAGTGCTTGGGACTTAATGCTACATGACACGCAACCTTCTGAATATCTTGGCGCGAATAAGCAATGGATAGCATCAGCCAGAATTGATAATTTAGTATCTTGCTATGCCGCAATTAGCGCGTTATGCGACTCCGCAGATGAAAGCTCAGAGAAGACCCCGTTAGTGTGTTTATTTAATCACGAAGAGGTTGGAAGTGTCTCATCCGCAGGTGCATCTGGACAATTTTTGGTTGGAACACTCGAACGTTTAATGAACGGCATGACTATCGAATCAAGATCAAAAGCATTTGCAAACTCTTTGTGTCTTTCTGTCGACGGCTCACATGCAAATCATCCAAATTACCCAGAGCGGCATGACCCTGATCACATCGTTCACTTAAATCGAGGAATCGTCATTAAGCGAAATGCAAATCAACGTTACGCTACGGATGCTATCGGTGAAGCAATCGTCAAAGATCTCTGCGAAAGAGAAAGCATTCCCTACCAACTCTTTTCTAACCGAAATGATTTGAGTTGCGGGTCGACGATTGGCCCAACTACTGCAGCAAGTCTCGGAGTGAGAACAATCGACCTCGGAGTACCGCAACTCTCGATGCATTCGATTAGGGAATTATGCGGAGTCCTAGACCAAACCTATTTGAAACTCTTCTGTAGCGCCTTTTTCCTAGCGGAAACTACGACTTCTTAATAAGAATTCTGTTTGCGGGCGCAACAAGCATCAGCAGGACAGCATATATTTCAAGACGCCCCAACAACATTAAGAACGCAAGAATAGATCGAGAAGGACGACTAAACGCCAAATAATTACTTGTAGGGCCAGCGTCACCAAGTGCTGGCCCCATATTGCTCATAGCTGAAATAGCCCCACTAGCAGATGTGACTAGGTCATTTCCTAAAGCTGCTATCGCAACCGTACCGAGTATCACGAAACTAATATAAAAAGCAACGAAAGCAAGAGCGGAAGCTACTATGCGCTCTTGGACAGGCTCTTTCCCCATTTTGATTTGGAAGATTCCTTTTGGGTGTTCAAATAAACGCAATTCTCGCTTTAGCGCCTTTAGCCCAATTTGCAAACGGAAAACTTTCATCCCACCAGCAGTTGACCCAGTAGTACCGCCTACAGTCATTAAAAACAGGAGCAGAATCTGTGTAGAGGCACCCCAGAGAACAAAATCTCCTACCCCGTCTGCTCGCACATTACCGAAACCTGTTGAAGTCGCAAGAGCTACAACATTAAAAACTGAATCGCGAATAACAGTTGGAAGTGACCCAAGGTCACCGAAGGCATTTATGAGCGTGACAAGCAGTGCGGTAGTGAACGTAACGCCCAAAAATACTCTAGTTTCTGATGAGCGAAACCAAACAGATTTATCCCTTTGAGCGAAGGCCCTGTAATGCAAGGTATAGCTTATGGCACTAAATATCATCGCCACAATAATAATTATTTCAACCGCTAAAGAGTCGAAATGCCCTATTGAAGAGTTGTAGGTCGAGAAACCACCTGTTCCGGCAGTTGACACTGCGTGAGTTATTGCATCAAATAACGTTGGCCCAGGCGTAATCCACAAAGCAACCGCAATCAACAGCGTTGTACCAAGGTATACCGTCCATAACGTCTTAGCTGTTTTGGTAGCGGTTGCTCTGAACATGTCCGACTTATGACCTGGAGCCTCTGCACTCATTAGAGCTAACCCCCCAACACCAAGCCTTGGGAGCACTGCCGTTGCCAATACGATCATTCCCATACCGCCATACCACTGAGTAAGTTGGCGCCACAGCAGCATGCCTTTTCCTAAGCTCTCGATATCTTCTAATACCGTTGACCCTGAAGTGGAGAAACCGGATATAGATTCAAAAAGCGCGCTATCAAATTTGGCCCAGGGAAAAACTCCGCCCCAGAGGTATGGCAATGACCCCATCAAAGAACAAGCGACCCAAGACCATGCGACCATTGAGAACATCGAAAGAGGTTTGACTTCTTCTGGGGTCTCCGTCAATGTACGCAGTGTTAGACCGATATTTAATGAAATTCCCGCTGATGCAAATAGTGCCCATTCGTTATGCGAATTTCCCGAGAACCATTCCACCATGCCAGCAAGAAACAAACCGGGGCTAAGGAACGCTAAAGCTAGACCCATCATATTAAGTGTTGGAGAATCGATAGGGCTCTCAGTAAAGAGGTTCGGGTTTGCTCTCATCTCCGAATCCTCTGATATCTAACCTTTCGGATAGGCCCTTCTCGGAACGTTCTTAGGAGAGCTACACCAAGATAGGCAACCGGAAATATAGACAACCGACCAATGAGCATCAGGATAGATACCATAATGTTGGTTGCAGCGTTAAAGTCAATTCCCGATGTCTCAAGCCCAGAACCTACAAAAGGTCCAGCAGTCGCAAGTGCAGTTAAAGATAGACTCAACGCCTCAACGGGGCTAGCAGCAGAGTTAGCAAGTGCAATACATAGCGCACCGATAGCAACAAGGGCGATATAGATAGCAGTAAAACCATGAAGCCTTTGGAGAGCACGTTCGTCGATTACCCTGCCGCTAACTTTAACAACGCGCACAGAGTTTGGTTTCAATTGTTGAGTTAATTCTCTCCGCGCAAAGTGATAATGCTGCAAAAGTCGTCCCGACCCATATCCACCACCAGTTGACCCAGCCATCGCCCCAGTCCCCAAAAGCAAGAGAACGATCCCTGTCATTGCAGATGGAAATTCCCAATGAACAGTAAAAAACCCAGTAGTACTAAGTAGAGAAGCCACTAAAAAGAAACTATCCCTGCTCACTTCTTCGAACGATCCAGAGTTACGAATCCACACTCCAAATAACAAAGTACATACAACCACCAATAGAGCGAAGAACTGCAATTCTGAGTTTTTTGCAACTAAACGAAATTTTCTCTTCCAAATCCACCAAAGAATTACAATATTCATAGCGGAGAAGATCATTGAAGCGGCTACCACCCACTCGATTGCGGCAGAGTCGAAACCAGCGATAGAAGCATTTCTAGTACTAAACCCACCAGTAGAAACAGCAGAAAAAGCATGACAAAGGCTTTCGAAGAAAGTCATTCCAGCGATAAGAAAGGCCCCGCCTATGAACAAAGTAAGAATGCAATAAAATTTTGCAAGCCTATGCAACGTTTTCGATACAGTTTGAGAAGTTATTGACTTCGCAAAAGAAACATCAAACTCTTCTGAACGGCCAGCAGCCGGTAAGGCGACAAAAACTAATATCAGCGCCCCAAGTCCTCCCATCCACTGGCTAGCTGAACGGAAGAAAAGAATACTTTTCCCTAAAGACTCGGGAGATATGTTTGTCAAAGAGGTCGTTGTTAAACCTGAAACGGCCTCGAGCAAAGCACCATCAAACGTGCTCCTAACATCTGCGGCGATATATATCAACGAACACAGAAGGGTTAGGATGAAAAAATTTAGTGTAATAACTTGAAAGATTTGAGCAGCACTAAATTCACGGTCGGTTCGGACAAATCTCTTACTTAGAAAGCCAAAAATTCCAGTCACCAACGCGAACAAAAGAAAAATCCAAAAGTTCCTATCTAAGGAAGTGGTCGCCCAGAGAAAACTTAATGAGGATAACAAAGCAACCTCAAGAAATGAAAGAGAAGCTGCGAATAAGAAGATGTTTTTAGATTTTATTTCACCAACCGTGAAATTAGGCAAAACATACTCCTAACGCGCGTTAGTTCCCGTTCACCTTGTCCGCAGAAAGGAAAAAATCTCGAAATGCGTCTATTCTCTCAGGTCGCGCTATAAGCAGAACGTGATCTCCAGGAAAAAGTTGACTTGTACCTCGGCCGATAAGAGGGACGCCATCACGAACATAAGCACCGACCAATGCTTCTTTTGGTAGTCCTAAATCTTTTAAGGTTGAGGCTGCTGCTGCGCTCCCCTCTTCAACTTCTAATTCTGCTACTTCAAAATTTTGATCAGCACCCAAAAATGTAGCTACGTCATCAACTTCATGTACGTAGCTCAGAACACGATTGGCGCTAGCTGTAACTGGCGATAGTGCCGAGTCAACGCCTGCCAAGCCGAGCAGTTTAAGAAGCTTCAATCTATGCAAAATCGTTATTGTTCGTTCTACACCTAAAGATTTAGCGTACATACAAGATAGGACGTTTGCTTCATCCTTTCCAGTAAGTGCTATAGCGGCATCGTACTTCCCCGCATCTACTTCAGAGCTTAAGAATTGAGCGTCGGATATATCGCCGTTAACTACGTCAACACCATCTAGTCGAGTAGCGAGTTTCGCAGCTCTACTCTTATCCTGTTCAACTAACGTCACTTCACGAAATCGCATCTCGACTAGTTTCTGTGCTAGATATTCAGCTGTCCTCCCACCGCCAAGGAGAAGAACGCGTCGATGTTTTTTCTTTTTAAACCCTAAAGATTCGAGGACATTAGATCTTTCTGATTTCTTAATCACTAGCCAAAGGCGATCACCGTCTTGAAGCGTTTCTTCTGAACGCGGGATAGTTGTTTCGCCATCTCTCTGCAGTGCGGCAACGAGGAAGCTCCACTCAGGTTCATATCTTTCTCCAATTGCCGAAAGCGTCTGACCGCAGAACTCTGCGTCTTCACTTAGAGTCACTCCCATTATCGCTACTTCGCCGTCGCACAATATCGCTAGTTCTTCAGCCCCCCAAGCTCTTAGTAATTCTGCTATCTCTTTTGCGGTGTCTTCATCAGGGTCAAATACGAGATCAGGGCCTAAAACTCCAAAAAAGAAATCATCATTATCTGATACCGATTTAAATTCATCAGCCTCAATACGGACAATAGTTTTCCTAACTCCCTGATTACGTGCGTATAGACTGGCGATCAGATTTACTTCATCATTTGGAGTAACAGCAACTAATAGATCTGCTCTAGATATTTCGGCTTTGCTGAGAACAGAAGGGTGGCTCCCACTACCTAAGACCATCGTAGCGTTAAGTTCTGACTCGATTTCGTCTATGCGACCTGGATCATGATCGATTACAGCCACTTCCATTTTCTTTAATTGGTGTTTTGGGTCAGTGAGTAGACGAGTGATATAAACGCCAACTTCACCTGCTCCAACTACAACTACGTACACCCCTAATTGGTAACAGTTCTAGAGCGAAAAATCATAGATACTTAGAAAAAGTTTCATTTTTTTTAAAAATAACCGGGCCGTTAAAGAATTGAGTCCTTTGCTCGAGCTAGCTATATATCGTTCTGCATGTTTCAAGAATGATAAATTTCTGGATTATGAGTTGAGAGAAGTAGAAAATACGCTGTAAAGTCTCAACGTTCTGATCAACAAGGAGCTATTTTGGAATCAATCCCATATCTTGCCTTAGCCAGTGCCATCGCAGCACTAATACTGGCTTACTATTTTTTCACTACTGTTAAAGCCGCGCCGCCTGGAAATGACCGCATGGTCTTCCTAATGAACGAGATCCAAGCTGGTGCTAAAGCCTTCCTAAAGCAGGAATACACGTGGGTATCTGTATTCGTCGTCGGAATGATTGTTCTGTTAGCAATAGTTATCACTCCGTTAGCTTCGGTAGCTTACGTCATCGGCGCCATTCTGTCGGCAACAGCTGGTTACGTTGGAATGTCAGTCGCAACGATGGCTAATGCTCGAACAACAGAGGCTGCTAAAGACGGCCCATCGAAAGCCCTACCAATAGCTTTCCGTGGGGGCGCGGTTATGGGGTTTTCCGTTGCTGGTTTAGCGCTTCTTGGTTTAATGTTCGTATATCTATTGTTTGTAGTTTGGCTTGAAGTTGACAAAGCATTTGAAATCGTTACTGCTTATGGGTTAGGGGCTTCATCAATAGCTCTCTTCTCTCGAGTAGGTGGTGGCATATATACCAAAGCAGCTGACGTCGGCGCGGACCTTGTTGGTAAAGTCGAGGCTGGAATACCTGAAGATGACCCACGTAACCCAGCAACAATCGCTGATAACGTCGGGGATAACGTCGGAGACGTCGCAGGTATGGGAGCCGACCTTTTTGAATCCTACGCCGGATCGATTATTGCGCCAGTCGCACTAACAGCTTTTTCTGTAATGGGAGGTCTCTCAGCTGCAGAAGCAACTGGATCTAGCGTCATTTCAAAACTCATGTTTCCTATGGCGATTGCTTTTGTAGGAATGGTCGCATCGATTGTAGGTTCATTCTTTGTACGAAGCGGGTCATCTACTGATTCGAAAGCTTTGAGTAGGGCACTCCATCGAGGCACTAATGTCGCTATGGGTTTGACAATTATTGCGACCATAGCGATCTCATATTGGCTTTTCAAAGATGCACAAGGAAATCCAATTGGTCTAGCTGTTGCAGTAATTGGTGGACTCGTCGTTGGGTGGGCTTTAGGAAAAACAGCAGAATACTATACGTCGGATCACTTCTCCCCTGTTAAGAAAATCGCAGCTCAGTCCGAAACAGGAGCAGCTACAACAGTTCTCAGTGGAATAAGCGCTGGGATGATCTCAGTTGCTTCATCAGTATCGTTGGTATTAATAGGTATTGGAGTCGCATATTGGGGTGGCGAACTAACACTTGGTGACGGCCAAGGAGTCTACGGCATTGCGGTAGCCGCTATCGGAATGCTTGCGACCACCGGCGTTGTTGTATCAGTTGATGCGTATGGCCCAATAGCTGATAATGCTGGTGGTATCGCAGAGATGGCTGAGCTTGACCCATCTGTTCGTGAAGTCACTGATGCACTTGATTCGCTTGGTAATACAACTGCAGCAATCGCTAAAGGATTTGCAGTTGGGTCTGCGGCACTAACTGCTCTTGCCCTATTCAAAAGTTTCGAACTAGCGATTGGACAGGCTGGAGGCAGCCTCAGCCTCGATGTTGGTCAAGTCGATGTATTTATTGGACTTTTCCTAGGGGCTGGACTTCCCTTCCTGTTCGCCGCACTAACTATTGATGCTGTGGGGCGCGCTGCGCATGCCATGATTGAAGAAGTACGTAGACAATTCAGAGAAATACCAGGTCTTCGAGAAGGAAAGCCTGGAGTTGTACCAGATTCTGCTCGATGCGTTGCTATCTCAACTGATGCGTCCTTAAAGGAAATGATAGTCCCTGGGTCACTTGCTGTAGTCGTGCCATTGGTTGTCGGGTTTATCGACGAAGATACTCTCGGAGGACTCTTAGCCGGTGCTCTTGTGACCGGATTTGCTCTTGCTATCTTTATGGCAAATGCAGGTGGAGCTTGGGACAACGCTAAGAAGTATATTGAAGCGGGACATCATGGAGGAAAGGGTTCAGAGCAACATAAAGCAGCTGTGGTAGGAGACACTGTGGGTGATCCTTTCAAAGATACATCTGGGCCAGCTATGAATATCTTGTTGAAAGTGATGACCATAGTCTCACTAGTATTTGCTTCAGCATTTGTCTAAACTCTTTTAGGATTTCACCTAAAGGAGGCCGCTTTGCCTTTTGCGCAGCTCAACGATGTAGAGATCTACTATGAGCTAGAAGGAATCGGCCCTGACGTTCTGGTCATCTCAGGTACAGGTTCCGATCTTCGTATCCCTAGGCTCCCAAATCGAGACTTCGACGACTCTTATCATATAGTTCGATATGACCATCGTGGCCTCGGGCAAAGTTCCTCCTCCGAACGACCAGTTACGATGGAACAATTCGCCCATGATGCAGCTTCATTACTAGATTTCCTGTCCATAGTGAGCGTCGACGTCATCGGTATCTCCTTCGGTGGAATGGTTGCTCAACACTTAGCTATTCAATATCCACATAAGGTCAAAAAACTTGTCCTTGCTTGCACATCCGCTGGAGGTGAAGGTAACTCATCTGCAGATTTACTTTCTCTGATGCAACTTTCAAAAAGTAACCGTCAACAAAAATGGTTGAACATGTATGACAGGAGGTATGGAAACGTGGATAACGAAAATTTGTTCGTTCATACTCTCGATAGGCTACTTCAACAGGAACCAGGTTTGTTTCCAAATAAGGTAATGCCTGGTTTACTGCATCAGCTCAAGGCACGATCTGAACACGATGTTTCCAAGTCTTTAGAAAAGATTACCCATCCTTGTCTAGTCGTAGGTGGAGAATTCGATGCTATAGCTCCTCCAGATAATTTAACCTACCTCTCTGAACATATTCCACTAGCTGACTTACACTTTTTCAAAGGAGGGCATTCTTTTCTTTGGGAAGATCCAATGGCTTGGGTGACGATTTCCACTTTCTTGAAGAAAGATGGCCTACTCTTTGAGTATGCACAAAAATGAGTCAGAACGCTAT
>JAKMEQ010000083.1 GCA_022425805.1 Acidimicrobiales bacterium | reverse complement strand
GCCGAGATCTACACGACCCCCGGAAAGAACATCGAGCGTAGCTACTGATTTTGCTAGCACCGCTGGACGGCGCAAAGCAGCGAGCAGAATATTTGTGCCTAACCGGATTGAAGAAGTCAGGCCAGCTAGCACGGAGAGCACGGTTAGGGGTTCAAGCCACAGGCCATCTGGGCCGGTCGGCTGCTTCCCACCGGCTAAACCCCCGATAGTCGGATCCGCGTATGCTTCGAGAGCTTCGCCAAATACAACATGATCAGAGACTACGACCTTTCCAATCCCTGCACGGTCCGCAGCGATAGCTTGATCAATAATCGGCTGCCACGAGCCAGGATCCTCCGCTGCAAAAGTTCGGAGATGTAACGAGAGGTAGGGTTTATTTTTCATAGGTGCATTCCTTCTAGTTGAGACTAACCGATCAGCCAATCGATACAATCCCAAGGCGAAATCCCTTCTTCGCCCTGAAAATAAGTTAATGATTTCGTTTATGATTGGTTTCACCGACTAGAAATAGGTGATGCGCCTACTCTATATAGATATAGATACCTTGCGTTTTGACCATCTTGGATGCGCAGGCTATCACCGAGACACAACTCCAAACATCGATGAACTTGCCCGCGGTGGTGTTCAGTTCAAGAACGTCTACGCTTCAGATGTCCCTTGCCTTCCTAGTCGAACTGCGTTCATTACAGGAATGTTTGGTATACGTAATGGCGTTGTCAATCATGGTGGGCTTGCTGCTGACCTACGCCCTGAAGGAGCAGAGCGAAACTTTTTTAGCAGATTCTCTCTCAGGTCCTGGGCATCAACTTTTTTTCTAGCGGGCTGGCATACCGCTTCGATCTCATCGTTCCCGTTCCGCCATGGGGCGAGTTGGTGGAATAACGGTTTCATGGAAGCAATGAATCTGATGCGGGGCTTCGGAGGTGAAAGAGCTGATGAAGTACTTCCCGGAGCACTGGACTGGTTGGACCGTCGAGGCGAAGAAGACAATTGGCTCCTCCATGTTCATCTCTGGGACCCACATACTCCCTATACCACTCCAGATGACTACGGTAACCCTTTTTCCAGTGACCCTGTGCCCTCCTGGCATACCGAAGCGGTGCGGAAGAGAAACTGGGATCTTTCCGGACCGCATTCCGCCCAAGAGCCTTGGGGGTTCCGGCCTGACGAATGGGGTGACCCTCCCGTTCGTCAACCTTGGGATGCATCTTCCATGGAAGCCGTTAAACAAATCTTCGATGGGTACGATGTTGGGGTTAAATACGCTGATGATGCCGTCGGGGTATTGATGAATAAACTCACTGACCTCGGCGTCGAGGATGATACCGCTGTTCTCATCAGTTCTGATCATGGCGAGGCTTTCGGCGAATTGGGCGTCTACGCTGACCATCAAGCAGCAGATGAAGCGACCTGTCATATCCCCGCTGTTTTGTATTGGCCCGGCATCGACTCTCAGGTAAATGAAGGGCTTCATTACCATTTAGATGTAGCGGCGACTGTTGTTGACCTTGCCGGTATGAAAATTCCGCAGCATTGGGATGGGCGATCACTAGTCGGAAACTTGCAAGAGAAAACTTCAGGCGGGAGGGAACATCTGGTCCTATCACAGGGTGCTTGGTCGTGTCAGCGGTCGGTCCGTTGGGGCGAACACCTCTACATGCGCACATGGCACGATGGATACCATGGACACTGGGAAGACAAGATGCTATTTAACATTGCGCAAGATCCGCACGAACAAAACAACTTGTCAAACACCGAACCCATGCGGGTGGTAGAGGGCGACAATATTTTACAAGAATGGACTGATAACAATCTCTCTCGGAGCTTCAGTCCGTGCGACCCGATGGAGATAGTGCTCGACGAGGGAGGCCCGTTCCATGTGCGCGGCAAACTTCCCGATTATCTCCAACGGTTACGAGCCACAGGGCGAAGCAACTGGGCTGAGGTCCTCAAGCAGCGGCACCCAAAAGAAGCAAGACAGCAGCAAAATTGAGCTATGTTGCTGACCTGTCCTGTTTGTGCACTCCAGAGAGTCAGAAACTGATTTGCTGACCACCATCGAGAACAATCGTTTGGCCGGTGATCCAACTGCCGGACTCAGCTGCCAAATATAGGGCAGCTGCTGCAATATCCTCTACTTCTCCCAGCCGCTTTAAAGGGTATGCTTGCGCAACCATTTCGCCGGCATCACCTTCCCAGAGCAATCTGGCAAAATCTGTTTTGATAAGCCCAGGGCATATCGCATTCACACGTACCTGAGGAGCGAGTTCGGCAGCGAACTGTTTGGTCATATGGATTAGACCCGCTTTACTGACGTCGTAGACACCTAACACGGGATTTGTTTCCAAACCTCCGACTGAAGCAATGTTCAGCACAACGCCACCATTTTCTTTCTGGTATTTCTTCCATACCATTTGCGTCCACGCGAACGGTGCCGTCATATTCACATCGAGGGTTTTCTTCCATCGAGGTAGATCCGCTTCGATCATCGGTCCTGCGTATGGGTTTGTCGCCGCGTTATTTACTAAAATATCGACACCGCCGTGTATCTCGATAGTCCGGACGATTGCTTGTTCCATATGGTCAAGGTCGCCGACATTTCCTGCTTGCCATGTGCACCCATTTCCGATTTCAATAGCTGCTTCTTCACATACCTCTGCTTTCCTGCTGGTAATCATGACTTTTGCCCCAGCGTTTGCAAATTCTTTCGCTATTGCCTTGCCAATTCCTTTTGAGCCACCAGTGATAAGCGCAGATTTCCCGTCCAATAAAAGATCCATGATTCAATTCTAGATGACATCGCAGGCATATGCGCCGTTGAGTCATTGGGTTAGGCCAGTACCCTAGAAGTGGTTTAATACTCATAAACCATCTACGCGGAAGTTACGTGAGGGGCACCCAATGGCAATCGATTTCTCTTTAACACCAGAACTCGAAGAGATCCGGATGACAATCCGGACTTTCGTGAACGAAGTAATTAAACCTGAAGAAGACCGTATCGAAGGGCACAATGGGGATAAGCCGCTCGAAGGGAAGGAACGCTCCAATGCTTTGGTTGCCCTTCGGAAAAAGGCACATGCCGAAGGACTCTGGCTCCCCCACATGCCAAAAGAATGGGGTGGAATGGGACTAGGGCATGTTGAGTTGGCCATGGTTCAGGCTGAGGCAGCAAAGTCATACTTTGGTCCATGGGTGTTCAACTGCGCAGCACCTGACGAAGGAAACATGCATACCCTTCTTCATTGGGCAACTCCAGAGCAGGCTGAGAAGTACCTCAAACCACTCTGCCAAGGAACAGTATGGTCTTGCTTTGCCATGACTGAACCAGAGGTCGCTGGTTCAGACCCTACCCTTATCCAAACCAACGCGTATGAAGACGGGGATGAATGGGTTATCAATGGGCATAAATGGTTTATCTCCCAAGCAAATCGCGCTAATTTCGCGATTCTTGTATGCAGGACCGAAGAAAACCCTGATATCCCCCAAGCGGGAAATTCAGCGTTCATCGTTGATTTGCCTACCGAGGGTTGGAACGAGGTCCGCCAGATTGAAACTATGCATGGAGGGACAGGACATAGCGAAATCCTCATTGAAGATCTCCGAGTCCATAAAGACCAGATGCTGGGAGGACGGGGACAAGGCCACCTTCTTGGACAATACCGTCTGGGGCCTGCACGACTAGCCCACTGCATGCGGTGGATAGCTCAAGCAGAGATGGCTCTTGACATGATGGTAGAAAGGTCTCTGAACCGTTTCTCACATGGTTCATTGCTCGCTGAGAAGCAGGGAATCCAATGGATGATCGCTGATTCAGCGATGGAGCTGTACCAGTCCAAGCTGATGGTCCTACATGCAGCACACAAAATCGACAAGAAAGAAGACTTCAAGGCTGAAGTCTCCATGTCAAAGCACTTCGTCGCAAATATGCTCGGCCGTGTCATCGACCGGTCCATCCAAGTCCATGGCGCGTTGGGTTACTCGACCGATACGCCGCTGGCACACATGTACCAACATGCCCGTTGGGCTCGTTTCGCCGATGGGGCTGATGAAGTACACCAGATGCGGATCGCCCAACGAACAATCGCAGCGTACACTGATGAAGGGTCAACACGCCGGGCAACTGGAAACCTCCCAATCTAGGGGAGGTCCTGACCTGTCTAAAATTTTTCCGGTTCAGATAAATTCTCAGGGAAATCAAAGAAAGCACTGTCGTCTAAAGCATGACTGAGCAGCGCAAGCGTATGGTATTGCCGTGAGCTGATCCGCCAACCCTTGTCGGTAAGCAGGTATTGGTCGTGGTAGACACCAAAAATTGTCGACCATTGACCGGTTTCGCACCAATGGCGCAGTTCGCTCATCCATAACCGTCCGGTAGCATCAGAACCTTTATTACCAATATCAATAACCGAATTACGAATTACAAACTGGAAAAAATCGAACGGCTTGATTAATTCATTAATGAACTCCCCTATCTCTTCTGGTCCCGTAAACGAGAGCGTCCGACTGTGGAGATCTAATAGGATCACGGCATCAACAGATATAACCGTGTCCAATTCTTCGAAAGCCCTTCGACTACAAATATTCGCGTAACGAGCCTGTAGTTCCCGGATCAATTCCCAATGTTAGAGATCCCTTATCGAAACCTTAACCCTCGTTGATAAGTGGTACAACTAACTCGTGAAAGGCATCAAGTTGCTCAAGATACTCGGTGATGGTCCTCCCTCGAAATTTCATGTGGAATGTATTCGCCCCGTTTTCACGGGCGGTTCTAATATCTGCCGCTAACGCTTCTGGCCCAACCAGCCAAGCCATCGGCAATCCTTCTGGTTTTTCATCGTCTGTTAGATAAGCCCACCCTGGCATGTATCCAATAGCGAACGGATGCCCCTCCCTTCCAACTTCGGCTGCGGCCGTTAGGATCGTGTCCACGATCTCCGGATATGTGTCAGCACTCGCACCCATAGGTATGTAACCATCTCCTTGTCGGCCTGTTCGTTTCCATGCTGCTTTTCCAGACCCACCGACCCAAATTGGCAAAGACCCGCGAGAGGGCGTAGGAGCGACTCCGACTTCTTCATAATTAAAAAAGTCTCCTGCGAAACTCACATATGGCTCATCGAAAGCTCCTCGGACCGCTTCTATAGTCTCGTTAAGGATTTTTCCCCTTTGGGCAAAATCCACACCCAGTGTTTCGAATTCAGCCTCAACATGTCCCGCTCCGACGCCGAGGATGCACCGTCCTCCAGAAAGGTGGTCCAGCGTTCCAAATGACTTCGCTGTCTGGAGAGGGTGACGGTAAGCCGCTACCCACACGGCAGATAGAAGATTAACCGTATTGGTATGCGCAGCGAGGAACGACAGGGTCGCGATTGTGTCATACCATGTAGTGGTCATGTGAGAGGCGTAATCGTTGTCAGGAATTGCAACGTGGTCACACACTCCAACAAATGAATGACCCGTTGCTTCAGCTTTCTGAGCAACACTTACTAGATCATCAACGGTTGCGGTGTCTTCCCACGGGTCAGCAAGTGTCCGAGTTAAGGTTTGGATGGGAAGTTGCATCCCATATATCCACTCAGAATTCATTTACCCTCCCTAGAAATTTTGTTCACGTTAAGTTTATACTGAGACCATGAAAGTAAAGAAACTCGCTATTGCACTAGTTTGTACCTCGGTAGTGATTGGCCTAACTGCGTGTGGTGGCGGTAATGACTCTCCGGCATCAAAGTCGATGAATTCTTCGTCGAATCAAACCGAGAAGGATGAAAGTGTTGCGGCTGAAGAGCAAGAAAGCATTACGGCCGAAGAGGATGAAAGCGTTGCGGCTGAAGAGCAAGAAAGCATTACGGCCGAAGAGGATGAAAGCGTTGCGAATAGTCCAGCCAACGACCGTGAATTTCTTCTTCAATTAATAGAGGCTTCATTGCCATCTGATGGGGTCCCTGAATCTTTTCTTGAATGCTGGATTGACGAAACTGCCACCGCCTCTGGGCTCACGTTCGCCGAAATCAAAAATGAAGTCTTGTCGAGCGAAGAAGATAGCGTTTTTGACAAATACACCGAACAAGTCATCATGACCTGTCTTTCTAGCCTTTCAGCAGAAGATTTCACCGCTGTCCTGGCATCAGGGATACTTGATGATGACGATAATGAGGTTCCCGAGAATCCTGACACAGAGCCCGGCTTTGACCGAAATCAAACGTTCCCAGATGAGCTCGCACCCGATTTGGTAAGTAACCCTGCATTCGCTGACCCCGGAATCCAGATAATTGTTAGTCCTGGAATTGTTGACGGGTACCTGTGGGAAGGAACAGTTTCGGGAAGTGGAATGCCCCCTGATATCGCAACCTTTATTTTCGGTTGTGCAGGTTCGTTCGAAACAGTGACAG
>JAKMEQ010000082.1 GCA_022425805.1 Acidimicrobiales bacterium | reverse complement strand
GTACAACGGAGGAAGAGCTCTACGAACGTTTTGCGAAGCTTAGTGCTTCACATGCAAATGGCGAGGTAGATGATGAGACCTTCGAAGAAAGAAAAGAAGAAATTTTCGAATTGCTGGGACTTGAGCTTCACTCGTAAATTTGTTCTTCTTTTAGTAATGGCTGTCTTACAACCAGTATTGAAGCTTCTGAGTGCAGGCAACCGTCAGTTTGACCATTAAACTGAAGTTATGCATATCAAAGAAAAACTAGATAAACGTGGTGTATGGTTTTTTACTGACCATATGACTTCAGAGGAAGCGATAGCTTTTGCTCAGCGAGTAGAGAAGTTGAACTATTCAGCTTTATGGCTACCCGAAACTACAGGTCGAGACCCCTTTAGTCATATAGCGCTTTTAACGGCGCACACAAGTGAGTTAGTTTTTGCTACTGGAATAGCGAATATTTACCACCGTCATCCTGGCGTTACGAAACAAGCAGCGGCCACGCTGGCTGAAATGAGTGATAACAGGTTTCTTCTCGGTTTGGGAGTTTCGCATGCTCCAATTGTTGAAGGCTTGAGAGAGTTAGATTACTCCAAACCCTTGAGTAGCATGCGGCAGTATCTTGAAGATATGGGAAAGTCTCCGTATACAGCAATTCCTCCATCAGTCGAACCGCCATGTGTGCTTGCTGCACTCGGACCTAAGATGCTCGAGCTTTCTGGAGAATCAACCGATGGGGCGCATCCGTATTTTACAACTCCTGAACATACCGCAATGGCGAAAAAGATCTTGGGCAAAGAAAAAATGTTATGTGTGGAACAAAAAGTTGCTCTTACCACTAACAAGGAAATAGCTCATGGTGCTGCCCGTATAGCGTATAGCCGTCACGCCAGTCTCCCCAATTATCGTAATAACTGGAAGCGCTTAGGTTTTACAGATGATGACATTGACTTTGGAACTGATCGCTTTATCGATGCAGTTGTCGCCTGGGGGACACCGGATCAGATAAATGCTCGATTGGTCGAGCATGAAGAAGCAGGGGCGACACATATCTGTATCCATCCACTTGATGTAGGAACTGAATCTAGTTCTCCTTCGTGGGAAGCCCTTGAAGCGCTAGCACCATCTAATTAGTGTCGAGCACATCTGAACCAAACGCCTCAAGAGTAGCTTTCTGAGCGAAATCAGTAAACCAGAGATAGAACCGCTGCACTCCAAGGTCAGATTGTTTCTTAAAGTATTCCCCTAGCTCTAGGCTGTCGCCAATGATCGGTCCCGTTCCCTCCGCCCAATTTCCGTAACGTTGTCGAGTTTTTTTTGTTATGGAATCTCTCTGTGATTCGTGAGGGACGAAAGATATCATTTGTTGGGTAGAGATTTGAGCATTCCCGATCCGTGGTATTAGCTTTTCTAAGCGGTCAATGGCGTAAATAGGACAATTCCACCAATCTGCGAATTCGGAGACTAGCTCTAACGTTTTAGAACCGGCCCCACCGATAGTAAGCGGTATATCTCGAGACGGGGTAGGTTGTTGCATGGCTCCCGATAGTTTGAAGAAATCGCCTTCGAAGGAAAAAGGATGCCCTTTCCAAAGTAGATCTAAGACCTCTAAGGTTTCTCGCAATCTTTGGACGCGTTCACGTGGAAGAAGAACTGGAAACCCAAACCGTTCTAATTCATCAGGAACGGAACCCCACCCGATTCCTAATTCGAAGCGGCCATTGGTTGCATGGTCTAGCGAAACAGATTGCTTAGCTAGTACGGTTGGATGTCTAAACAGATCACATAGAACTAGGTGGCTTATGGAGAGCGACTCCGTATGTGCCCCAATGTATGCAGCAGTTACCATAGCATCATACATGTCATGACTTTCTGCCAATGGGGGAGCTAGATGGTCCATGAGTGCAACTCCATTAAATCCGAATTGCTCAGCTGACAAAGATCGCTCGAGAATTGTTGAAAAATTCATTCTCATTTGTGGTAAAAAAAGGTGAAATTCAGACTCCATGAACTGATGCCTCATTTCTGGTCGTAGCAACAGTGTAAACGCGAACTGAATATGGACGAGGGAGCTATTAGGAGGGGTAGCTTTGTACACTCGATGTGTGCCTCTAGCCCTTCTTAATACTTGCGACTACAGAGTTCGATGAGGGCGAGTGTTCAGAGTGTCTCTAAAGCTGCCGGATAAGGGTATCGAAGTTAATTGAACGAAGAATCAATGACAAACAGCAAGCAGCCGCGGCTTTATTCCCGTTCATTAGCACTGCTCATCGTTACAGGAATTTCCTATTTCGTAGTGGCTGGAATTTCTTTCCCGGTCTTACCAAGATTAGTCAAAGTAGAATTAGGGGGCGACGACTTCGACATCGGTCTGGTGTTTGGAGTCATGGGTTTAGGAATGCTTTTCATGCGGCCATTTATAGGTTTCCTTGCTGATAAATATGGAAGAAAGCCGATGATAATTTATGGGGCAACAACGATCCTTATTATGCAGTTGCTTCATGTACCAGCTGCTCGAAGCGGGCTATGGGTCTTATTGCTTGTTCGCATTGTTCTAGGTATGGGGAGTTCGGCAATGTATGTCGGTTTAGCTACCATGGCAACTGAACTTCCGCCTGCCGAGCGGAGCGGAGAGATCTTTTCGATGTTCAATGTCGCAGTTGTGACGGGCTTTGCTGTCGGACCCGTAATAGGAGAAATAGCGTTGCAACAGGTAGGGTTTGACGCTGCATTTGGGTTAGGGGCTCTCTTTGCGGGAGTATGTCTACTCCTAGGCGTTCTTTTGCCCGAGACTCGACCATCTTCGGTGCAAGCAAGATTTGAAGGTGTAAAAAGTCTTCTTCACCCAGTAGCGGTTCGCTCAGGAGCGGTTTCATTTCTCCTCTTTGGTGCATTCATATCGTTCAATGCCTTTGTTACTCCATATGCTGAGTCCATGGGGATCCAGACGGTTCGGTGGATCCTTCTGAGTTACGCTGCAACATCGGTGATCACAAGATTAATTGGTGGGCGTTTTATCGACACAGCTGATCGTAAACTCCTTGGGTCATGCGCACATGGGATCGTATTGATAGGGTTGCTAGTCGTTATTGTCTTCCAGAATCACGCATCCCTGTATTTTGGAGCGGTGATAATGGCGGTAGGTCTTTCTTTCAATGTTCCTCTTATGGTAGTAATAGCTGCTGATAGCACTACTCCTGATCAACGATCTCGAGTAGTCGCAACGGTGATTGTCTTTGGAGACTTAGCAAATAGTTTCGCAGCATTCGCTTTCGGTGCGCTTGCTGGCGGAGTTGGATATCGAGGAATGTATATAGCAGTTGCTGTTATGGTCGCAGTCGCTGCCGTCTTATATCGCTCAAAATTCATGGATCCCGTTACCGGTCTGCTCAAAAACTCCAGATGAGAGTCACGATTAAGTGAATGGTAGAACCAAGGACGGATACCGAACTAGCTTTTCCCCGTGTGCGAGTGCACAGCTTTAGTTATCGCCAACAGAATCGACAGATTTGGGTCTTGGGAAACTAGCCATTAGCGAATTAGTCACCCCACCATCAACGACTATCTCATGCCCGTTTATGTATGCTCCTTCATCTGAACATAAAAACATGACTGAGTTTGCGATATCTTCGACTGTTCCCAGTCTCCTTGAGGGAACGCGGACTTCCCTGGTTGATCGAATCTCGTCATCAGCGAAAATCGGAGCTGACATTCCTCCATCAATAAAACCTGGAGCTACCGAGTTTACGCGAATTCTGTAATCGCCCCATTCGACCGCCATTTGTCTCGTAAGAAGATGAAGTCCACATTTTGCTGAGCCATACGACCCGCCATTAACATTTGGCTGAACTCCGCCAATGGAAGTCATATTCACAATGGCGCCTCCTCCGTTATCTTTCATTCGGCGACCAACAGCTTGGGAACATATAAACACGCCAGTAAGGTTTACTTCGATTACTGATTTCCAGTCCTCAAGTGAAATATCGATCAACGGGCCAAACCGAACGATTCCAGCATTGTTTACTAAAGAATCAGGAGTTTCGCCGAATTGATCCAAGGCTTTTTCAATCTGTGCAGGGTCGGTCGTAGAAGCTTGGAGGGCAATAGCATCAGGTAACGAAGATGCAACAGCATCTGCTTTCTCTCCATCTATGTCCAAGACACCAACGCGGTACCCAGAATCTGCGGCAAGCCTAGCAACAGCTTCGCCGATTCCTCCTCCAGCTCCAGTAACAATTATTGATTTATTCATAAGGGTCTCCCAAAATAGTTCATAGTCTACTGTGGCCGATTCTATGTCGGTATTTCAACTCCATCGGCATCAAATACTATCAGGGCACGACTCGGACAGTTTCTCGCTACTCGAATAAAATCATCATCACTGAGCTGGCTTGAGTCTTTGATAGTAGCTAATTCGTCTTCATCGAAGGCGAATGCGGCTGGATAGTCAGCAACGCATTTACCCGAGCTCATACAGTCATCTACATCTACCTTGATATGGTATCCCATTATTTACCCTCCGGAATATATTGAATAGCGCTTCGGCTCTTAAGTATCGGAGCGATTGAAACAGAAATTACTTCTAGGTGTTTTGGGTGAGTAGCATAGATATCGTAGTCATCTTGCGTTTCGAAATCACCGATAACAACGAGATCGTAATTGTCTTCGCGTGTTCCAGCATCAAAACCTACTGAATAAGAAATGGTTAAGGGTTGAGTCCCATCATCGCGCATAGCCGCTGCTATCTGGTTTGGTATACCGATTATGGATTCAAACACTTCTTGTTTCTGCTCCTTGGTCGCCTCTTCTATGAATTTGAGCAGTACGCAATGTCGAAACATTCATGCCTCCGTTTGTAGCCTTGCCGCACTCTATGACCTAACCTAATACCATGGATAAGGAATTGCTTATTTCAAATGGAATGTTAGTGGATGGTAGCGGAAGTCCACCAAACGCTAACTACTCTGTTTTGATCCGAAATGGGAAAATAGTCGAAATAGGGGATCGGGCGAATTTTAATATTTCCCCCGATGCTGAAATAGTTGATGCTACCGGGAAGACTGTGATGCCTGGTTTGATTGATAGTCACCTGCATTGTTCATTTGATGATGTGCAGTCAAATGATGAATTATTTTTTCATCGTGACCCAGTTATGTCTGCTCTGGTCACTGCACAAAATTTACAAAAAATTCTGCGCGCAGGAGTTACGGGCTTTGTTGATCCGGACACTGTCCATGGCATTGGACCTCAAATCCGAAATGCAATTGATGCTGGAATCATTGAAGGCCCAAGAATGAAAACTGGCGTACAGGCCTTATTGACTTCGGTAGGAGGAACAGCTGGTCGTCTAATACCTGATGAAGGAACCGTTGGGTATGCGCAAATTGTAAATTCTGTAGATGAAGTGATTCTTTGGACGCGACGACATATTAAACATGGAGCGGACTGGATAAAACTACATGCAACAGGTTCTCTCCCCGGCCGCTCTGGAGAGCTTATGGTTTGGAGCCGAGATGAAGTTCGCGCAGCATGCAACGTAGCTAAAGAGTTGGGAGTTCCGGTGATGGCACATTGCCGAAATCCGGAGAGCACGAAAATATGTGCAGAAGAAGGAGTGGATTTAATTCTTCATGCCTCGTATATGGATGATGAAGGTTTAGAAGCCGTAATTGAGAATGACGTTGCTATCTGCCCTACCTTCACGTTTCTAGCTAATCTTGCTGATTTTGGGGAAAAGGTTGGTGCAAGCTCGGGAATGGAAGATATTTTTCGTGGTGAAATAGAGGAAACAGCGAAAATGATCCGAAAAGCTTACGATGCCGGTATCCGCCTACTATCTGGATCAGAAAGCGGATTCGCCCTTACACCTTATGGGCATTGGCACGCTCGTGAATTGGAAATCTTTGTAGAGGTGCTTGGTCTCTCAGAGGTTGAAGCGATTTCAACAGCTACAAAGAATGGTGCTTGGGCAATGCGTATGGAAAACGAACTCGGAACCTTAGAAGAAGGAAAATTGGCCGACATTCTTGTAATAGATGGTGACCCTATCGCTGATATAACTGTCCTCAACGACAAATCACAGCTAGCGGAGGTAATTTCAAGAGGTAAACGTGTTGACCTTAATCGACCTTGGCCGGACCATTTACCGATAAACGGCTGGAAAGTTGGAAACTGGGCAGAAGAAATTCTTACGTGGGAGAGAGCTTACAGGTAGATAGAAGCAGCCTATAGCTGAGCTTGGCTAAGGCGAGAACGCCACTCGCCTAAGTCCACATAGTCCCTCACTGACTGAATAGTAGAAGTGGAGGAATCAAAGTCAAAGACTCCGTTGCACTTCACTGCGTATTCTGTTCCATCTATCCAGAACCTGTCCACCCTCTCAATCCACGCCTGATCTTTATTGAAGGAAGCGCTTACTACATCCCACTGAATTTTGGAGCTACGGCGCATTATCGTTTCAAACATGGTTCTAATTTCTATCAAACCTTTTGCTGGAAGATGAGGAACATTCTGCCAGAGAGAATCATTAGTAAAGCTTCCCATCACTTTGTCAATATCACACGACTGCATTGATGCCAGAAATGTTTCAAGTATTTCAGTTGATTTAGACATACATGAAACCTATCCTTTTTGTAGAGGAACATAGATGATTATTGAAAATAAAGAAGAAATCAAACTTACTGATTGGGGTCAGGTCAAGGAAGCATTCCGTTCAAAGCACCTTCGACAAGCTGGTTATTCTGAAGGGGCAGTAGTAATGGGAGATACTTTGCTAGATCTTCACGGCTTAGAGCATAGAGAGCGGCGCCGTTTAGAAAACCGTCTTTTTAGGAGAGAAATATTTAGTTATTGGGAACATGAAATTCTTGGAAGCACGATAAGCGCTACTCTCGATCCGTTTGTTGCACAAGGAAACGGTGATCTTGCACAGATCGGGTATAGATGTGGAATGAATCTTACTGCAACGATTGCTGGAATTGATCAGGACCCTAAAGATGAAATGCAAACAGAGATGCTGTATTCAAAAGTTAAAAAATTTAGTGAAGGCGCTACATTGTTGCATTCGACAAGAGACAAAAACGAAGTCCGATCAGAAGTAGTAGATGCGATGAACTTATTTAAAGAAGACTTTTATGTTCCTTCAAAATCTCGACGTGAAAAAATGCTCGAACAGTATTCCAATAACGAAATATCGGAAGATCAATTACCTAAAGATGTCCTTACGACGTTGCTAAGCAATACCAACCAATTGGATCTCCCTGAAGAGGTGATTTTCCGCGAAATCTGTTTTTATCTACAAGCTGGTGCGCACTCTACAGCAAACGCATTTACGCATACCGTTGATGATCTATTTACCTGGGGAGAAAAACAGCCGAAAGATTTGGACTTAGCAAGGGCCGACCTTACTTTTGTGCAACGTTGCATGCATGAATCACTTAGATTGAACCCTGCTAGTCCAGTTGCAATAAGGACTCCCTTAGAAGAAGTGATATTGTCCGACGGAACCGTTCTACACAAAGGGACTCTAGTTGTTTTGGACCTTATCGAAGCGAATAGAGATACCTTGATCTTCGGAGAGTCAGCAGATAGCTTTGACCCATATCGTGATGTACCGGATGGAATTCCGCGGTGGGGTATGAGCTTCGGTGCTGGTTCGCATGCTTGTGTAGGCGCAGAACTCGATGGAGGCTTAGAGATTGACCCATCAAGGCCACTAGATGAAGCTCTTTACGGGACGGTAGCCGTCATGGTGCATGCATTCCTGTCAGCTGGAGGTAGCAAAGATAACCTAAACCCTCCATTGCTGGACCTGAACTCAGAGAGAAAACACTTTTCCCGTTATCCCGTCGTCTTTTTGCCTTGAAGGTGACGGACCCTTTTTCAAAGTCTAAGATAAATATTGAAAAGCAGGGGGTCAACAATGGCAGACGTGACTATTACAACACCAGATGATGCGCGAGAGTGCTATAGGCATAAGGGACTCCGCCAAGCCCTCTATGATGACGGCGAAGTTGTTATGGGAGATGTCGTACTTAATCTTCATGGGGATGAACACCGCAAACGTCGGCGTCTAGAAAATCGACTTTTTCGTAGAGATACTTTTTTTATGTATGAAAGAGAATACTTTCCAAAAGTTATAAACGAAACTCTTGATCCCTATCTGAGCCAAGGAAGATCAGAATTGGTGAGTCTTGGCCACCAATTAATGATGAACTTGGCTGCTGTGACCGCTGGAGTTGACCGCCCTCTTGGAACTCCGGAAGAATCTTTTCATTTGTATGACTATCTAACAAGCTTCATCGACGGTGCCACTCTTGCTCATTACACAGGAGACAAAGAAGCTAAGAAAATCGAAATCCAAGAGAATCTTGAAGCTTTCGATCGCGAATTTATTGACCCTGGAGTAGCGAGTCGTCAGGCTCTTTTGAAATCCTTCGAATTAGGGGATCTTGATGAAGAAGCTTTGCCCAAAGATATATTAATGGTGCTGTTAAGGAATCAGGACAAAATTCCTCTCTCTCGTGAATCTATTAGGCGAGAGATTGCTTTCTTCCTACTTGCTGGGGCGCATACATCAGCAACGGCATTCACTCGAGTTATTCACTACATCTTTAAGTGGTTAGAACTTCACCCCGAAGACTCCGAACGAGTGGGTACTGATCGAATATTTCTACAACGTGCAACACATGAGGCTATTCGACTTCAACCGTCTTCTCCTATTTCTGCTAGATGGGTTCTGGAAGATACCTCACTGAAATCAGGATTAATCCTTTCAGAGGGAGATCGGGTGCTAATCGATCTTGAAAAAGTGAACCGGAATAAAGATTTATTTGGTGAGGATGCGGAGAGTTTCAACCCAGACCGTGAGCTTTCAGAGGGAGTATCACCTTGGGGTTTGAGTTTCGGTCAGGGGATGCATGCTTGTATCGGACAAGATTTGGCTGCCGGTTTAGTATTCGCGCCCGGAGAGACCGAACAAGATCATTTATTTGGTCTTGTTCCGATTTCGGTCGAAGCAATGTTTTTTAATGGTTGTAGGCCAGACCCGGAAAGCCCTCCTGAAATGGATGAATCTACGACTCGTCCCTATTTTGGCAGATACCCTGTTGTCTTCTCATAATAGATAGGGGCTAGAAAGGTGATAATGTTGTGTTATTTTCTTAAGGTGACCGCGGTCAAATGAATAGCAGATTCAGTTTCGACGTCATCGTTGTGGGTTCTGGGATAGGTGGTCTTGCAGCTGCCATTCGTGCAGACAGTCTAGGAGCTTCGGTCTGTGTGGTCGAAAAGGCGGCTCACCTCGGTGGAGCAACTGCATGGTCCGGAGGACAAGTTTGGATAGGGGCTAATCATGTAGCGGAGCGTATGGGATTAGACGATTCTGAGGAAGAGACCCTGTTGTATGTTCAATCCATCGCAGGAGCGCACCCAGAGTTATTTGATCCCTATATGGCGAAAGAATGGATAAGTGGAGCCATTGAAGCTGCAAACTGGTTTGAAACGGTTGGTGCTATAGAGTGGCGTCTCATACCTAATTACGAAGATTATTACTACCCCGAAGCGCCCGGATCTAAAAAGAATGGCCGATATCTGACTGGGGAACCTATAGACGGTATTGAACTTGGCGAAAATCGAAAACTGCTAGTTGATGCTCCCCATTGGCCTATTGGGATTACCTATGAAGAGATGTTCGACTGGGGTGGAGTTTCTGCACGTGATCGCTGGGATAAGGAAATAATGATTGACCGGAAGCTATCTGACACGATGACTTTTGGACAAGGTATAGCTGCTTGGTTCGTCAAAGCTCTTTTTGATCGGTCTATACCGGTTTTTACGGAACAACCTGTAACGAGTCTCTTAATTGAGAGCGACAAAGTTGTTGGAATCGAATCTTGTACTTCATCAGGAAATATAGAGATATCTGGTGAAGTGATTTTGGCTACAGGCGCCCATGATTGGTCGCCGATGTTAAGTAGCCAATTCGTAGGAATTCCTACTGAACATGGTGGAAGCCTAGCTCCGACGACTGTCGCCGGTGATGGAATTACCTTAGGAACAAGTGCAGGAGCGGCCACTAGTGCAGTTCCGGGAACTGCTGCGCCAATTACACCAGGCTACAAACTTCCTACCCCCATTTTTGAAGGCGATTCGGGGTTTCGGGGATGCTATGAGCACTGCATGCCACATACAATCTTGGTGAATAGAAATGGTGAACGTTTTTGTGATGATTCATTTCACCCAGATGTTATTTTAAAGGCGATGCAGTTGGATGCAAATGGGGACAAACCTAACTTGCCATTCTTTATGATTTGGGACGAATGGCACCACAGTCGATACGGCCTAGGAATAACTGGACCTGGAAAACCATATGTTAACGGTTTAGTAGCTTCTGCTTCAGAACTAGATAGTCTCGCTAGCCAGTTGGGTATAAACCCTGATGGTTTGGCTGCAACTGTTACCGACTTTAATGTGCACGCTACTTTAGGTGAGGACCCACATTTCGGTCGCGGTACTAACCATTCTGTCCGGACTTTTCGTGGCGATGGGGACCACCATCCCAACCCAAATGTGGGCCCAGTTATCGAACCGCCATTCTATGGAATGCGCATGCGGCTTCTTAACACCGGTATAGCAGCCGGAGGTTTAGTGGCAGGAACTGCAGGAAAGGTATTGCGAGATGATGGCTCAGAAATTGAAGGATTGTATGCTGTTGGAGAATGTGTTACTCGAACGACTGGCGGAGGGGCCGGTTACAACAGTGGTTATTCTCTGAGTCGAGCTATGACCTACGGGTACTTGGCGGCTACAGCAATAGTCAACAGTTCGGACGATTGAGGATTCAATGAAACTTTCGCAGATTTCAAAAATGGTAGCAACAGACCGGAGGGGCATTGAAACCGTTCACACAGTCGAAGATGCTCGGGCTTCAGCAAAGCGGAAACTGCCCAAAATGATCTGGGACTTTATCGACGGAGGAGCTGACGGAGAGTTAGCGATAGAAGCTAATCGATCATCTCTGAATGAAGTAAGTTTGCGTTCGAAATTTCTAACCGATATTTCGAATCGGGATATCTCGATGGAGATTTTTGGTAGAAGGTCTCGAATGCCATTCATTCTTTCTCCGGCAGGAATAGCAACTTTAGCTCACCCTGAAGGTGAGCTAGCAGTAGCTAAAGCAGCGGAGAAGATGGGGGCTATCTTCTGTGTAAGTACAGCTTCTGGTTACACCATGGAGGAGATAGCTGAGGTTTCACAGGAACGGTTATGGTTTCAGCTGTATTTATGGAAAAGCGAAGAAGTCGTTTTTTCGCTAATTGATCGGGCAAAACGTGCAGGTTATGAAGCATTAGTAGTGACAGTTGATGTCCCAGTAGTAGGTAAACGTGAACGTGATTTAACTAATGGTATGTCTTTGCCAGTTCGGATACGCCCAAAAAATGCTTTGAATACTCTCCGGAAGCCTGGATGGCTGATGGGGTTACTCACCGGTCCTGAGATTACTTTTTCTAACCTAACTGGGATCGCTCAAGGGGATGATGCTAGTTCGATCGGGGAGTATACGGATCGAGAACTAATCGACCCCACGCGTACTTGGGATGATTTAGGGCTGATTCGGAAACGTTGGGCCGGGCCTCTGCTCGTCAAGGGAATTATGACACCTGAAGACTCAATCAGGGCAGTTGACGCTGGCGCTGATGGCGTGATCGTATCTAATCATGGTGGTCGTCAGATGAGCTTTGTTCCAGGCGTGGCGTCCGTGTTTGAAGCGATTGTTGAAGCGGTAGGGGACCGAGCACAAGTTTTTCTGGACGGGGGAGTCAGGCGTGGTGAAGATATTGTAAAAGCCAGAGCATTGGGAGCTACCGCCGCGTGTGGTGGGAGAGCCTGGTATTGGGGTCTTGCCGCTGGAGGGCAAAAAGGAGTTGAAAGGATACTCTCAATCCTGTCAGCTGATATCGACAGGTCACTTGCTCTAATTGGGGAAAGACAGTTTGAGAATATTTGTTCTACGAATCTCTACCGGTAGATCTATGCTTTGCATCAAATAGTCATTTCTTTGATTGTTTAACTTCAGCCGATTTGGTGGGGAGATGAATTAAAGCCGTGGCGTCAATAATCTTTTCACCGTTTTGCAGGTGTCCCTCAATAGCGAGTTCGCACCAATTGTCCATTTCACTTTTACCACGAGCCGTAATGAGTCCTGTGAAAGTCGTCGTACTTCCGAGCAAAGGGGTTTCAGCGATAGTTGCTTTGAGTCGGCTGAGGAAGCCTTGGTCTCCGATCCAATTAGTAATTAAGTGGATAAGCCATGAAGTTAATTGTGGTCCCGTCGCCGCTTGGGCTTCTAGCCCGCCTGAGCTAAACCCCTGTTTGTAGTCAGGAGACCCTTGAGTTCCTGCGCACCATGCAACGATATCCATGATGCTAAGTGGCCCTTTAGTGATTATGTCAAGCGGGTCTCCGACTTGTGTTTCTTCCCAATATCTTGGGGTGGAGCCTCGAGACCGTTCAGATAATGTATTGCTTTCGATCGTCAATAACTCATCTCCGCTATAGCGAATCTCGGGCCGGTTATCTGGAAGTGAGATAGGACTCCTGTCTCGTTTGCATGTCACTACTGACCTCGCTATGAGGCCTTTGAGGTCGTCTCTAAAGTCTGTTGTTCCTACCTGTATGATTTCGTCATCTAATGATTGATGTGTCTCTTCATATTGTGATGGCTGCGCATGGATTTGGTCACCAATAATAAAATGCTTGAACCATTCCCATTCAACAGACTGGTAATGCCGTTCATATTCTTCGTATCCTGGGGCGACAGTAGTTTCATCGATAGCGTATGCGAAGGAGGGAGGGGCTATGACTTCGCCCAAAGTCGATGCGTAAGCATATTCTTGATCTACCCATAGTGGGTTGTTGTCTCCTATTCCCCAGACAAAATGTTTAACCGCATCATAAGTCACAGAAGAAACCCATTGCTTTCGTCTGTTTAATGTTTTCTTGGGTTTAGGTTTCAAATCGATCGGTTATTTCATTTGTGCCCAGTGTGTTTCCGGACCCTTTTCCTAGCGGAATTCCTGCCCATTGGCTATCAGCGAAAAGAACAAGGACAGTAGCGCCCTCAGGTCCAGCTACGAGAGGTCCGTAGCCGCGATTGGCTAAACCAATACGAACATCACCCGGGTACAGCCATGTCCGACCTATCATCTGGGACCCTTCTAATACGATTTCAGAGTAATCACATGCGTGGGTATGGGATTCGATGGTGCACCCAGGGGGAAAATTCATTTTGAACACGGTTGGGGCTTTCGGATTGTCCGGTAAACCAATTTTATACATTGTGGCGATAGCTTCTGTGGGTAGCGTGATCCCTCCAATCCCTTCCCATGAAGTAACGATATGGCCACGTCTATTGAGCTCACTAGTTATTTCTTCTGTAGATAGCTTCTGAGAGTTGTTTTTCTTTTCTTCCTCTTTAGTTTCTTCAATTTCCATTGTGTACCTCCTAGGTTTTATCCAATATAGTCAACCAAACGGTTGGTTATTGCTACATTGGTAAAATGACTGAACGACTAAAAGGAAAAGTAGCAGTAATAACTGGAGCGTCAAGTGGAATTGGAGAAGCGACGGCGCGTTCGTTTGTCCAGCAGGGGGCGTATGTGCTCCTTGGCGACATTCAAGAGGATTTGGGAAAAACGGTCGCAGAAAGTTTAGGATCTAATGCTGAGTACGTTTTCTGTGACGTTACACAAGAAAAACAGGTAGCAAATTTAATCGGACAAGCCTTCGAAGTGGCTGGACGATTAGACGTGATGATGAATAACGCTGGGGTAGTAGGAGCACGAGCCCCAATTGATGAGATCGATCTAGAGCAGTTTCAAAAGACATTCGAGATATTAGTTGCTGGATCTTTTCTGGGTATTAAACATGCTGCGAAGGTAATGAAACCGCAAGAAAGCGGATCGATAATTAATATGTCAAGTACAGCAGGCTTAAACGGTGGGTTCGGACCACATGCGTACGCGGCGGCAAAGCATGCAATAGTCGGACTGACAAAGAATTCGGCGGCCGAACTGTGCCGTTACGGAATTCGCGTTAATTGTATTGCCCCTAGCGGTGTTACGACGCCCTTAGCTGCTCAAGCACATCTTGGTAATTTTCGTGCAATGGACGAACTGGAGGCAACCCTTGCCCAGAACTCTCCCTTGAAAGATCGGGCCGGTACAGCAGAAGATGTTGCTAATGCTGCATTGTTCCTTGCGTCGGATGAATCCGGATATACAAATGGTCATTGTCTAACGGTTGACGCAGGTTTTACATCGGGGTCAAAAAGCGGTGCCCCTCAACATATGTCAAATGTGCCTTTCATGCGTGAAGCAGGAAAAACAGGCCTAGGTGATTAGTGAAATCTAGCGGGTTCAGGTTGACACTATTTTTTCGGCTGATCGTATCCCCTTGCTTTCTAATTCAGCTGCAATCATTTCACGCAAAGAGACTTTTTTAATTTTTGTTCCTGACATTGGCCATTCGCTAACAAATCGAACGTATCGGGGGACTCGGTATGTGGCGATTTTTCCTCGACAGAAATCGATGATTTCTTCTTCTGTAGATGTCACGCCAGGTTTGAGTTGGATGTACGCAGCAGGAACCTCCACGTAGCGTTCATCGGGAGCAGCAACGACTTGTGCTAAAGCTACGTCAGGATGAGTTATCAAGTAGCCTTCGACCTCTGCTGCAGAAACATTTTCTCCACCGACTTTTAGCATGTCTTTCAAGCGTGAAAGGAATGTTACTCGCCCTTCGGAATCTATTTCTACTATGTCTCCAGTTCTGAAAAACCCTCGATCATCGAAAACCTCTTGTGTGAGTTCTGCATCTCGAAAATAACCATCAAACATGTTGGGGCCGCGGTACCATAATTCACCGACATTACCATACGGCAGACTTTCACCAGTTTCTGGATCATGTACTTCACATTCCATTCCTGTCAAAGGGAATCCGCCGGTAGTGAATCGTAATTCTGGTTCGTCGTCTATCGCTGACAGAGACAGAAAGGCACAGGTCTCTGTTTGTCCAAAAGTATTAAGAATCGGAGCGTTTGGTGTTTCTGCCTGAAGTTGTCGTAACCTTTCCGGAACTCCGACGACCATTACAATTCTGAGTGAATCAAAGTCGGTATTATTACGATTTGAATGGTTAACGATCGGAAGCCATATGGTTTCAAAAGCTGGTAACGCAACAGTGCAATGTTCATCGCGTATTTGCGAAAGAGCTTTTGCAGGATCAAAAAACCCTGTATGAAAAAAAGTACTACTCACGTAAATGGATGCTAAAACAAAGGCGACCCCTCCGATATGGAACATCGGCAACGCCGCCCAGATTTTATCATCTTCATTTAGGAGCATTCGTTGTTGTGTGGATACGGCATACCGAATAAAGGATTCATGGCTTAGCATCGCTCCTTTGGGCATTGCGGTAGTTCCAGAGGTATACATGATGATTGCTGTATCGCGCACTCTAACGCTACTTTGTCTCGACCGAACTTGGTCGTCATCGATACCAGAAGCAAGTTCGTTGAGTTGAGTAATGTTAATTGTCCCTGGCCTGTTGAGCTCATCGAAGATGACAACTGAATCCAATTCCGGCGCCTCCTCAAAATTGAGGTCTGTTTCCTTAGATTCGGAGATTTGTGGGAAAGTCTCCTGGATTAGCTGATTGAAATCAGTACCAGATTTTGGGGTTGAGGTAAAAATGACTTTCATCCCAGCATGAACAATGACCTGTCGCAACTCTGTGGATTTAAAGCGAGAATTAATTGGAGCGACAACAGCACCAATTTTTGCTGATGCGAGAATAATTGCAATCGTCTCAACACATTCTTCAAGAAAATAGCCAACGCGATCGCCAGGTTCAACACCGAGAGCAAGGAGAGATTTGGAAATATGTTGGGCGTAGTCAGCCAAGTCTTTGTAGGTGTAGCGTTGGTCAGAAAAGATGATCGCTTCTTTATCGGGGTGCCTATGAGCTCTCATATCGATCATGTCGCCCAGTGTCGTAACGTTTATCCAATTCTGATTATTTTCCATTCACTTACGGTATATCAGATGACTATTCGTGACAAAATTGACATATTGTGCTCTGATGAGACAAAGTTACCTGTGCTTAACAAGGCAGGTAAGATATTCCAAATAGAACCTTGTTAAAGATTGAAGGAAATAATGTCAGAAGAGGCCCCCTTACTTAATGATGAAGCAGACCACCCACATGATGTTGTGTGGGAAAATGATGGAAAAAGAATCGTTACGATGGACTCTGCTCGTTATGTTGATGCTCGTAATCGAGATTGTGATGTTGTAGTCCCATCTTCCTATCTCGGAGTTCTTCCTGCCCGGCTCATGGCACCGCACAAGCCGCGTGGTGTTATTGCACATGATGGGTGTATTGGGAAAGACGGCGCAGGAATAGCTGGGCTTTGGTATCTCGAAGCACTCGGTATTCCAGCTGCTGCTGCTGAAGGAATGAGCGCTGAGTTGGGTAATGGTCTTGACCTATATGAAACAGGAATTATCTCAAGGGTAAATATTCTAGCTGAGAGAGCTGGGGTATCTGAAGGAATGTCTGTAGTCGAGGCGGCAAAGATTCTTATACTTAATGATCCTGGAGATGTTACTGCTGGAACTAAAATACGACGTGAGTCGGTTGCCAAATCTGACTCTGGTCGTGAAATCATAGTTACCGATTCAATCGTTTTTGCTCTTCCAGAAGATACGAAGAATGTGCTAGTAACAGCTGGGCATACAGGTCGCTCGGGAGCAAAATTCTTGTTAGAAGTCTCACCCCATGGGTTCATATGCTCTGACGGTGGGATGAGTAAAAACAACGCTGGTATTACTGGACTTGAAACAACCGAAGCTCATGGATTGGCGGGTGCATGCTGTGATGCATGGTCCGCACCTGTCGGGGATGCATTTAAAGCATTTTATGAAGGTTCAATAAGTGCTTGCAACAAACCTGCGCGAGACCGTGGTGTCAGTGTCGGAATGAGTGTACGAGATGCTGCATTTGCCCTGCTTCAGGAGGAAAACTAGTGTGCGGACCTGGTCTCCCTCTGAGCTAACAGCGTATTTCTGGACTCAGATAAATTCTGGGATTCTGGTTCGTCCAGTGTGTCGATCATGTGGAGCTAATTTTTTTAGCCCTCAGGTACTCTGTCCTAGTTGTCAAAGTGATTCTTGGGAATATGAGGAGAGTAGCGGTCACGGATATATTTACAGTTTTACGGAGATACATCGTCCTCCGGATTCCAGCTTTCCATCTCCCCTTATAGTTGCCGATATAGAACTTGATGAAGGGTGGCGCATGTTTTCGTGGATCGTAGGATGCAGATCAGAGGATGTGCGTATCGGCTCGCGCGTGTATGTAACTTTTGAAGACTTTGACGCTGGAACACTTCCAGTGTTTAAAATAAATTGAGGATATTTAATGAATGTAGGTTTATCTATTCATCGGAATGCAGTACGGACGCCAAAAGCTCCTGCGATATTTGGAAACCAAGCAAAGAATTATGAAGAGTTAGATGTAAAGAGTAACCAAATAGCTCATTTCCTCGTGCAATCTGGGTTAAAAAAGGGAGACCGAGTAGCTCTACTCGTTGCTAATCGTCAGGAAGTGGTAGAAGTTATTACTGGTATCGCCAAAGCTGGATTGGTTTATGTTGGATTAAATTTTCGGCTTGGAGCAGTCGAAATGCAACAGATCTTTGAAAATTCCGAACCCACAATGGTTATTACAGATGATGACCATTTGACCCAAGTTGAGGGTGTAGCTGAGAAAAATAAAACTCCAGTCATGAATCTGGATTCAGTGTTTTGGCATGATGAAATAAAAGAAATGAGTGAGGAAGCCCCGACTTCTATGTATGAAGTTAAGCACGATGATGACTTCTGCATTGTGTATACAAGTGGAACTACTGGTAAGCCGAAAGGGGTTCTTTTCGATCATGGTCGAGCCATCCAGCACGCAACTGTGGCGTGCTTAGAGTATGAAATCACTTCCCAGACTCGTTATCTGATTCAAATACCTCATAATTCTAGTGTGAATATCACTATTGTTCCCTGTCTTATTGTTGGAGCATCTTTGGGGTTCCGTGATAGTCGTAATTTTGACCCTATCGGGTTTGCTCGTGAAGTCGAAGAAGAAGGGGTAACACACAGTTTCCTCGTACCTACTCAATTAATGCGGACTCTGGATAAACTCCCAGTGGAAATGGATCACCTTTTAGCTGGGTTAGTTACTTTGGGTTATGGGTCATCTCCGATATCGCCAGATCGCTTACGAGAACTGGTGGATCGATTTGGCTCTATTTTCATTCAACTGTACGGGATGGCTGAAATAGCATCGATCGGTACATTGTTGCGAAAGAACGATCACACTCTCGGATTAGACAATCGTCAAGAGTTACTTGCTTCATGTGGTCAGCCTTCCTACGCTGTAGCTGTCAGAGTCGTTAACGACTCTGGTAACGATGTTCAGGTCGGTGAGAGAGGAGAAGTGATATTCGCTGGACCTCATGTTATGAAAGGCTACTTTCGAGATAAAGAACGAACGCAAGAAGTTCTTATTGATGGGTGGATGCACTCTGGGGATATCGCGGAAATAAGCGAAGATGGGTTTATCTTCATCGTAGACCGAAAAAAGAATCTAATCATAAGAGGTGGATTAAATATTGCCCCAACAGAGATCGAAAATATTTTATATCGTCACGAACAGGTCCTCGAAGCTTCAGTGGTTGGAATCCCCGACCCTGAATGGGGGGAAGCGATTATCGCAGTAGTCGCTTTAGTCGATGGCGCCACTGTTAGTACAGAGGAGCTACGACTGCATTGTCGACAGTCAGAACTGACATCAATAAAAATTCCAGAACGGGTCGAGGTTTGGGAAAGCCTTCCAAAAAATGCTGTAGGGAAAATAGAAAAGAACCAAATTCGCGACCGTTTCTGGGGTTCAGGGCGAAGAGTCTGATGAGTTTTAACGCTGCAGTGGTTGGGGTGGGTATGACCAAACAGGCAAAATCTCTAGACCATTCGAATATTTCAATTTCCATAGAAGCTTTAAATCTTGCTTTAACAGACGCAGGAATGGACATCGAAGACGTCGACGGAATATGCGCACGCTGGCCGGGACCGGGAGGAACAACTTTTGATCCCGGCGTTGTCGACTGGTCTGGAATTTTGGGAACTTCATTTCGTTGGGTTGGCGACACCTATCCGCAAGGGGTGCCAGGTGTACTCGATGCAGCTGCAGCGGTCTCTACAGGATTGTGTGAAGTCGCAGTGGTATTTGGTGGCCAAGCGGGAGTATTAGGAGAGGGAAATCTCGCGGGATATACCAGACCGGATAATGAGTTTGTTGCTCCATGGGGCCTTTTTACTGCAGCTCATTTCGGTCTCATCGCAAATGTATACTTCGAACGGTTTCGACCAGATCGCGATAAATTATCGCAAGTTGCTGCAACGATCCGAAATGCCGGAGCAAAGAATCCAGATGCTGTGATGTATGGCAGGGGCCCTTATAGTCCTTCAGACATTACGAACTCGCCGTTGATTTGTGAGCCTTTTCATCTGCTTGACCTTTGCCTAGCTACTGAAGGAGCTTCTGCAGTAGTTATTACTTCAATAGAGCGTTCACAAGATTGTCCAAAATTGCCCGTTCGTATATTAGGTGGAAGCTCTGAATGGCACAGGCAGCAATATGTTGATCCGCCTCGATACGATGAAGTCGCATCTTTAGGTAAAGATGCATTTCAAAGAACTTTCGGCATGGCTGGATTATCTCCAGACGAGATCGACGTTTATGAACTCTACGATATCAACACGTGGGAAGTGGTCCGCCAATTTGAAACCATGGGCTTATGCGAAGAAGGAGAAGGAACAGATTTCATACATGAAAATGGGATTGGCAAAGACCAAAATTTCCCAACAAATACAGATGGAGGCCTACTATCTTTCAGCCATACAGGTTGGGGCGGCCCTACTTTGAAGATAGTAGAAGCAGTTCGTCAGATACGCGGTACCGCAGGGTGTAGCCAAGTAGCCGGGGCAGAAACAGCTTTGATCACTGGTGCCGGTTCAGGAGCACAATATTTCAACACTGCAATTCTTGGAGCTAGTAGATAGGGGGTTCGCACCATTTTTCTAAAACCGCTATCCTACAGCCGGGACCATTAAGGAGAAATATGGAAACTATACGCGACATGCAACCACCCCCTCATATTTTTGGGATAAAGCATTTCACCGACTTCGCGACAGTTGACGAAGTCTTAAAATCGAAAGATTTTCGTCAAGGGTCTCATCAGGAAAGTCAACCCTTCTTTGGCGATTCGCTACTTACTATTGATCATGATGTTCATTTTGAGCGAAGAAGGCTTGAAGCTCCCTTGTTTCGAAAAGATGCTTTGCAATATTATGAAGTCGAAGAGTTGTTGCCGCTTATTACGAGGTCACTTGAGGAATGTAAGCAGAATCGTGGCGAAGATGGTTTAGTGCGGGCTGATCTTTGTTTGCTAGTCCGAAATATGC
>JAKMEQ010000066.1 GCA_022425805.1 Acidimicrobiales bacterium | reverse complement strand
GTCGAAGAAGACAGCGACGAGGACGACGAAAGTGACACCCCAGTCATAGTCGAGGATGCCCCAGTCATAGTCGAAGAAGACAGCGACGAGGACGACGAAAGTGACACCCCAGTCATAGTCGAGGATGCCCCAGTCATAGTCGAAGAAGACAGTGATAAAGACGTCGATGAAGCAGTGCAATTGGTGCAAATACCCCAAGAATCATCCGTCTGGGAAAATACAGCCAATGATAACTCGTTGGACACCGAGGACACAGATGAGGCAGCTTCCAGCGAAGGAAAAGAGACACAAGGATCATCCGGACTGTCATTTCTCTGGATCATTCTGATCATCGTTGCCGGACTGACCACGGTAGGGACCGCTACCCGAAAACTTCAGAAGAACAACAGTTAGAATCTGACGAATTTCTTCTCTGGTGCCAGCCCGGAATGGGCGGGCACCAGTCTTTTTGTTTCAAACCGTTTGGGGAAGGATTATTGAATATTTATTTACTGCGTAGCCATCTGGAAGGATAGTCCCCTCTAGATTCGCTCCTATGAAATCAGCGCCCGCAAGATTAGCGCCGGTAAGATCAGCATTCGAAAAGATGCTTTTAGATGGTGACCAGTGGAATGTTGTCGACTTGAAATATGACTCTCGTTCCACCAGTTGTAATGTTCTCTAGAAAAAACAACCCTTGGTGTTTCTCGACGCGCTGCTCCATATTGCGCGTTCCTGATTTCCGAATAGTCACGTCGTCTATCCCGGTACCGTTGTCATCAACCGTTAGGGTCAGATTATTCGACTCCACAGTGAATTGAATTCTTATCTGATCCCCTTCGGAGTGTTTCACAGCGTTGCTCACTGCTTCTTGTGTGGCTTTAGAAAGGTCATCACATAGATTCTGCGGAAGCCGTTCAAGATTAATATCATCATTAACTGTTGCATTTACGAATGTCACGTCAAATTCTGAAATACGGTTATATCGTTGCGCCAGGACTCTCAATTGTGCATCAAATGGGTTTCGCTGCTCCATCTCATTAGTAATAAGTGCGCGGAGATCTTTAGCTATGCGGTCTATAGCGCCAGCGAACTCATGAACGTTTTGCACCGTTGGGGCGAGACTTCCCTCTTTCATGAATTGCTGTAATCCCATCCCTATTACGAAGAGTTCTTGCAGCGTATTGTCATGTATCTCGGAAATGAAGTGGTCTCTTTCTCGTTGTTGGACTTTTTCTTTTTCAAGGTCTTCTACACGTTTGCGTTGAATCTCAACTTCTGATCCATGTTCTATCTTGGCTTTGATATCGTCACCCCATTCGATGATGTACCCATCTTGGGTGCGTGAGAAAAGCGTCTCCATCTCAATCTTGCTCATCTGTCGATCTTCTTCTTGGAGTGCATCTGAATAGTCGTAAATATTATGTTTGGGATCTGCCAGGTCTTCGGGTTGTAACGTAAAAAATTGTGATACCTGCCCTTCCTCCCATGCCCGTTGCAGATAGGGCAGAAGTTCTTCAAATCTGACGCGTTCAGTGGAGTTGAGCATGCCAGGCTGAATGACATTTCCACGCCATTTGTTGAATTCATCGTTCGCCCAGAGGAATTCCATATCTACCAGCTCTCCATCTTTATCAAAGATAGGTTTATGTGCAGCAATGGCCCGTGTTAGATATTTGACCTGTTGTCCGAGGAGATTAGTACGACGTATAGCGAACTGTGGAGCTGTCATGATCTGTTCAGCGGATGCCGGCGCAAAGTTGAACGAAAGGTGCAGCGTTCCGTCTTCAGCGGGGAGAAAAGTGACAATTCGCTGCATAGGTCCATAGGGTGAATCCATATATGCCGTGTGTACACCATGCATGTCGTTCTCTACAGCGAAGGCTCGTAATATGTCTAGAGCCTCCGCTTGATAGGTTCTCCACCAGTCACGTCCAGCTACTTCAGTGTGTGGAGCAATATCAACGGTAGCGTTACAGAGTTCATCTATGAAGTCATCCATAAGTATGTCCGTTGTCCCATAGGTTTTGGGAGAGGGCATGTGAGGAGGAACGTCATCAGTTCCAAGAAATTTATGGGTAAATGCTTTGTTGACCATAACCAATCGGTTAGTTCTCGGCCCTGGGTCGTTCACATCGACTTTCATAATGAAGGTAGGTGATGCGTGGTCCAAGAGTCTGTGAAAAATCGACGCTGAAGTAAATGAACAGAGAAACAGGCCTTCATTCGTATACTGCATGGTGAGAGCTATGACCCCGTCGGTATCAGCTCTAGGAATGTTGAGTGTCGCTACGCCATGCTTCGTGGACTCTTTCATCGTTGAAAGAAACATTTTGAGACGGACAGGGGCGCCTTCACTAAGCAGTGTTGATTCCCGATAAGCCGTGTTCGGCGAGTTCGTTACCCATGACGGGTTCTTCCATAAGAGCTCTGAATCTACGACTTCACCATTTTCGTCAAAGATTGGTTTCCAACAGGAGATAGGTTTTTCCGTATCCCACAGTTGTTGCTTGTACACGTCAGCGTGTTCACGCTTGTACTGGTCGGTATCGGTCAGGTGATGGTCAGCTGCCATACCGTAAAGCCATAGGCCAATCAAGTCGCCTGTAGAGGGATCTTCGTGGATGATATCAAATGAGCGGAGCCAGACCTTACCGTTAAAACGCCAGTAGTCTTCACCGCCTTTATTTTCGTAGAGAATCTGGGTCTTTGCGGCAAAGTCTTCCCAATTGTCATCCGGATACAGAAACTCTGTGGATTTTCGGATAGTGAGAATATCAATTTCCCCATAATCGTCCCAATTCCATGTCATTGGACATCCATCCGTTATCCCAGTCAAAAATAAATCACAAAATGCTTGATTGACCATTACAACTTTTGATAAGGAAGATACTTGACCGTTAGGAAAGCGGAGGATCATGCACGGACCTTGGGCTTCAATTAGTTGTGGGAGAACTTTTTCGAGATTCAAAGTCAAACCTATGCGTATCAAATACCCGTGTGGATAATCTTTCTTTATATAAGCCTAATAGGCGAGTTTGGTAGCCGGCCACAGAATACGGCGTCGTCCTCATCCTCTTCACTACCATCCTCAGTTAGAAAGGAGATTCTTTCATCAAGTGACTCATCATCAATTGATTCTCCGCAAGCTAACAGAGCCACGGAGAGCGTAATCAGAAGAAAAACCAAGAATTGAATACGTTTGATCACATCGAAGATTACCGCAACAATTCATCAGTTAGGAAAATTTCTGAATTAGTTTCCTGTAGGTTCACATTCCCGTATTGTTTCAGAAAATTCCCAATGAAATTCAGAATCTGCTGACCCAGGGGGACTTCCAGAATACTCAAAGAACTCAACTTCATAGTCTGATGTATGAAACACATACTTATTAGATGAATAGTCATACAAAAGCGGATACCCGATACTTGCTTCAAAAACAGCACTTTCAGGAACTATCAATGGCCCGCCTGGAACAAGTAGCTCTGTGATCACTGGGGTTTTTGAAATATCGTTCGGATCCCACTCCACAAATTTACTTTCAGGTAATCGCACGATTCCTGGAAACATTTTTTCCCATCCATTAATTACATGAAAAGTATTCCTAATCCCCCATCGTTCAACTTGTGGGTTGGTATAAGCCGTCCGCGTAAAATCTACAAAAAGAGCACCCCAGTAAACAGTTCGAAATTGCCTTGCACATTCCGTGTACCAACCATCATCCTCTGATATTGACCCAAGCCCCGAAGTAAGAGCTGGAAGTGCTATATCCATAAGGTTTCCTTTTTGGACACTACAAATATCAGCTCCTATAAGAATGTCACAACCAGTTGGAATATTTGGTACTCCCGAAAGTGGTAAACCGTTTGCTTCAAGGGCAGCAATATGGACTGCACGCGTCCCTGGTCCGTATAACCCATCTGCAGCTATACCGAGAAGCTCTTGCAATTCCATAACTTCTTTCGTAGGGACAAGCCATGGATACTCTCTCTGGAGAATAACTGAGTCAGAATCCATCGGGGTTTCAGTCGGTTCGGGTATTTCAGCACCTGCTCCACCACTAGTAGCTTCTCCGATTTCTTGTGTGACAACAGGAACGGCTGTAACTAAAGAATCATCATTTGAGACGAAACGGTATGCGAAAAATCCAAGAACAACCAGTACGGCAATAGTTACAAGATTCCGAATTCGCCGGTTTCGTCTTCGTGGCCCAAATAAAGTACTCATAAGAAAGTATAAAAATGGTAAAACTTTTTTTGCTTTTAGACAAAATGAATTCAAACTTCCTTTCTTTGTAGAAATAACTTTCAATCAAGTAAGTATCGAATATTTTTTAAAAAGAGGTGAGCACTTAGAAACTGAAAAAATTTAAACCAGAATTGGAA
>JAKMEQ010000023.1 GCA_022425805.1 Acidimicrobiales bacterium | reverse complement strand
CGATCAGCCCCTTGTCAAAGAACACATCCGAAATCAGGTTTAGAACCAAAGTTGTAAACCTAAGTCAGGATCTAATCGTACAGGATATTATCTATAACTCCCATCCTGGAAAAAGGGTCAATGGTAGAGGGTGAGTTAACGGTTCCCATGTTTAATCGCTTTTGCTGCCTCTCGCTCGGCTTCACGCTGAGCTATTGTGCGGCGTTTGTCCACTAGATTCTTTCTTCTAGCTAACCCGAGTTCAACCTTGGCGCGACCTTGTTTGAAATAAACGGAGAGAGCTATCAGCGTAAGTCCTTTCTGATCAATTTGAGCTTGCAGTCGACGGATCTCTTTCTTGTGCAGTAATAATTTTTTTGGTCGATCTGGATCGTGTGAGAATGCAGCACCAGCATGTTCGTATTTACTGATGTGGAAAGAATTGAGCCATATCTCACCATCGTGAATTCGGCCGTAAGATTCAGCAATCTGTGCTTTCGCACTTCGTAAGGACTTGACTTCACTCCCCTGAAGGACAAGGCCTGCCTCGATAGTGTCAAAAATCTCAAACTCTCGCCGGCCTTGACGGTTCGTCGCTATTACTTTCCTTCCATCATTACTCATACTGATCGAGGGTAGCTAGTGTGTCGACTGGTCAGATGTTAGAGAAAAGATTTTTGTCTTCCAACATGACCTAACTGGCTTCGGCTGATTTTCGATAGTATTAGGTCATGTTGTCCCTTGATGTAAAAATAAGCGAGATTATTGTCAAACATGCTCTCAGTGAACGCCCGAATGAAGCATGTGGATTGTTTGCCGCAGATCTAGGAACAACGGATGTACACACATTTTTTCCCATGCGCAATACAGCAGAATCTAACTTTATATATCAGCTTGATCCAAAAGAAATGATAGAAGTTGAGGCTAAAGCTGATGAATTGGGTGTCCAGATTATTGGGGTTATGCATAGCCACACGCACACCGAAGCATATCCATCACCAACGGATGTTCGGGATGCGGCACACTTCGACCCCTTCGGTTCGTGGCACTATATTATTGTGTCCTTAGAGAGTGATGAACCTGTAATTCGAAGTTTCCGTATTGTTGACGAAACGATTATTGAAGAAGAAGTCACTATCAACTGAAAATTTGATTTCTGCAATGAAAAGCATGGTAGGTGCGGGAACTTCCCCAGATACCGTAATATTGAAGCATGGCCGTTTATGACTCGATCACCGATCTCATCGGGAACACCCCGATTATCGATGTGTCTGAGCTCAGCCCAAACCCGAGCGTAAAGATCTTCGCCAAACTTGAAGGACAGAATCCTGCAGGGTCGGTGAAAGATCGGATCGCTAAAGCAATGATTGCGGCAGCGGAGGAAGATGGAAGGCTCACGGCTGGAAGTATTATTCTTGAGCCTTCATCGGGGAACACCGGAATAGCCCTAGCAATGATCTCATCGATAAAGGGGTATCATCTCAAAATAGTTCTACCTGACAATGTATCTATTGAACGTCGTCAGTTGTTAGAAGTCTGGGGTGCTGAAATTATCCCAAGTCCAGGTGGGGAAGGGTCTAACGGGGCGGTTCGTCGTGCGCAAAAACTTGCAGAGGAAAATCCAGACTGGGTTTTCCTCTATCAATATGGGAACGAAGCGAACCCAGAGATGCATTACGCAACCACCGGACCTGAAATCCTTCGGGATGTTCCCAACGTTACCCACTTCGTTGCAGGGCTAGGAACATCAGGAACGTTGCTGGGAGTAGGACGGTTCTTTAAAGAACAAAATCCTGATATTAAAATACTTGCTGTTGAGCCACCGTCAGGAGAGAACGTTGAAGGCCTGCGGAGTTTAGATGATGGGTTCATTCCTCCTATATTTGACCTTTGGAAAGGTCTGGAGATCTTGGATGGTAAGAGAATCGTTCGGCCACTTGAATCTTTAGAATATGCAAGACTACTTGCTAGCCAGTGCGGGATATTCGCTGGAATATCTTCCGGAGCTGCCCTCCCAGGAGCGATACGAACAGCAAACCAGATTGAAGAAGGGGCCATAGTCTTCATCGTTTGTGATGGAGGTTGGAAGTATCTTTCAACAGGGGCTTGGACTAAAACACTCGAGGAAGTCTCTGAAACACTTGACCGGATAATTTATTTTTGATGAAAGAAAGGGAAGGACGTCAGTAGGGCTTATTCCTGTGTTGGCTCTACGATGAAGAACTGTGCCTAACGAACAACCGATTGGTATTTTTGATTCAGGTTTTGGAGGGTTGACCGTTGCTCGAGCGGTTATGGATCTTCTCCCCTCAGAGAATGTCGTGTATTTCGGAGATACCGATCGGTATCCATATGGCCCCCGCCCACTTTCTGAAGTTCGTGATTTTGCAATTCAAATCACCAATTATCTAATTCGTGAACATGATGTCAAACTCCTAGTCGTTGCTTGTAACACCGCTGCGGCTGCAGCTTTGGAAGATCTTGCCACACTTGTAGCTGTACCAATTGTTGGAGTCATCTCTCCTGGGGCACAGGCAGCGGTTGATGTCTCTCAATCAGGAAGGATTGGAGTGATCGGGACGGTCGGGACAATAAATAGCGGCTCTTACGAGCGAGCATTCCAAGAGATTTCTGTCCAAGATATTGAATTATCATGTTTAGCTTGCCCCGGATTCGTAGAGTTTGTTGAAAAGGGTGAATCCTCTGGTGAACAGTTGCTCGTACTTGCAGAACGACTTCTTGCCCCTATCATTGCCGCAGATGTAGATACTCTTTTACTTGGATGCACGCACTACCCGTACCTTGCACGAGTGATTGGTCATGTCGTTGGAAAAGAAGTCGTACTTGTCTCTTCAGCTGACGAAACAGCCTTTGCAGTCGCTGACTCCCTCAAAGAAATGAACCTTACTACTACAGATGAAAAACTTGGAAAACGTATGTTTATCTCGTCAGGGGATGTATCTTGGTTCGCAGAGGTTGGTCAAAGACTATTTGGCCCCGAACTAGAATCAGCTCATCCACATGAATGGAACCCCCTACCATGAGTGTTACCCCTCCAAATGTTACCGTCCTTGGTTGTAGTGGTAGTTACGCGAAACCCGGCGGCGCTTGCACGGGGTTTCTAGTCCAAAGTCAACAAGCTTCTGTGTGGTTAGATGCAGGTCCAGGAACTTTGGGAAACCTTCAGAAACATGTTGGACTCGAAGAAGTGTCAGCCATTGTCCTTACCCATGAGCATGCTGACCATTGGTTAGAGCTACCGGTGGTTTACAATGCGGTTCGCCATTACATCAAATGTGACCCAATCCCAGTTTATGGCACAAGGGGTACCTTGGAACTTGCGCAGCAAATGTGTCCCGCTATGGAAGAGTCATTTTTGTGGAACATCATCACTGATGGGTCACAAGAGTCAATCGGAGATCAGCAGTGGAAATGGTCACAAACCGACCATTATGTAGAAACCATGGCTAGCAGGGTGGACGTTGGGGACTCAAGCTTTCTCTTCACGGCGGATACTGGCCCTGAGTGGGACATAAGCCAACTAGGGGAAACTGTCTCTCTAGCAATATCAGAATCAACATTTTTGTCCCATAGGGAACGCGAAGGAATACTCCACCTTTCCGCTCGCCAAGCCGGAGAATTTGGTCAAAGAGTGAATGCGGACCATCTGGTGCTTTCCCATTTAGCTCCAGGGGAGAGTGAGGATGACCATGCTCTGCAAGCTAGCCAAGTTTTCGATGGCCCTATCACAGTCGCTACAGCTGGTGACCAATATATTTTTTAACAAGGCAAATTATGAAATGGAACCTTATGAGATCAGATGACCGACAGCCCGATGAAATGAGACCAATAAGCTTTGTTCGCGATTTCACTACGATGGCTGATGGTTCAGTGCTGGCAACCTTTGGGGAGACAAGTGTCCTGTGCACGGCTTCTATCGACGAAGGTGTTCCTCGTTGGATGAAGGGGTCTGGAAAAGGATGGGTCACAGCAGAGTATTCGATGTTGCCTGGGTCTTCTCCAGATCGAGTTAGACGCGAAACACGAGGCCCGAAAGGTCGAACTCAAGAGATACAACGATTGATCGGAAGGTCCTTGCGATCTGTTTGTGATATGGGGAAACTTGGTGAACGTCAGGTTCTAGTTGACTGTGATGTTCTCCAAGCAGATGGAGGCACGCGGGTCGCATCGATCTGTGGCGGGTACCTCGCCCTTCATGATGCGTTATCTCGACTCATGTTACGAGGAGAACTTCGGGATCACCCGATTTCGGAAGCCTGCGCAGCAGTATCAGTCGGAATCATTCACGGGGAACCAAGGTTGGACCTGCCTTATGTTGAAGACTCCAATGCAGATACTGACATGAACGTAGTGATGACAGAGTCAGGTGGTTTTATCGAGATACAAGGAACAGCAGAAAAAGCTTCATTTAACAGAAATGAACTTGATAATCTGTTGAGCCTTGCTGAGAAAGGTATTCGACAGATTATCGCATTACAAAATGAACTAACAGGCACAAAACCCACGATTTGACCTGATGGAGCTTATTTCCGCCTCTGCTAACCCTCATAAATATACAGAGATGGTACAAATCCTTACGGGGGTAGTCAACCTTAGGCCTCGGCCTTTAAATATTCCCGAAGTGGAAGAAGATGCTGATAATTTAGAGGGAAATGCGCGACTTAAAGCTGTCGCTATCCAATTAGCGACTGGGTGTGCATCTGTTGCAGATGATACCGGACTCGAAGTCGATGCACTTAATGGGGCCCCCGGTGTTTTTTCTGCACGATATGCAGGTGTAAACGCAACCTATGAAGACAATGTTCAAAAATTGTTGTATGAAATGGCCGAAGTTAGTGAGGGTGATCGTACAGCGAGATTTAGGACTGTTGCTCTAATCTCATGGCCGGCAGGAAATGAAACTATTGCAGAGGGAGTTGTTGAAGGGAGAATAGTGTTGTCTCCTTCAGGAAGTGGAGGGTTTGGGTATGATGCGATTTTTGCGCCGTTGTGTGGAGATGGGAAAACCTTTGCAGAGATGGAAGACGTCCAGAAGAATGCTTTAAGCCATAGGGGAGTAGCATTCCGTCGGCTGAAAGACCTCATCGCTTAAAGGTTGATATTAACGTCTTCCAATGGCGCGACTTGCAGCGAACATTAATAGCGAACCCAGAATGGTGGAGGAGAAGGCGGTTAGCCATGCAACACTAAAGCCAAATGCATCTATGATTGCGCCGAAGCCGACCGGGGCAATCATGGCTCCAAGACGAATGCTGGTTTGTAAAGTTGCGGTAGCAGCACCGGGTTCTTCTGGATGCTGTTCGATCACACCGAGGAGGAGAAGCCCAGGCCATGACCAACCAATGCCAAAAATAAACAACGCTCCGACGAGAATAGTTATTTTAGTCCCAACCGCAAAAAGTATAAAAGCGATTGATCCCAATGCTAGTGAAGTAGCGACAGCTCGAAATCTGTCAAACTGGAAGCGGTCTGCGAGGTAACCCCATGCCAGACGGGAGAGAATCATAACGAATCCTCCAAGACCGAGTATTAAGCCAGCACTGCTGTCACTGTACCCAGCTTCTTTCGCTGCGGTAGTCAGAAAACCCGAAACAGTAACAACTGCTGCAGCGGAGAATGCGCCTGCCAGACCAATAGCTTGAAGGTGACGAGAGCTCCACATTTCCCGTCTTGTAGGAAATGTCTCAGAAGTAGAAACTGCCACCCGTGGTACAAGAACCCAAGCTGGAAAGGCAAAAATTGCCAGAATGAGAAAAGTTCCCTTCCAGCCCAAGATAGGACCGAGTGTTGGCACCGCAAAGCCAGCAAGGGCGGTTGAAAGTGGGACGGCTGATTGTTTGATAGCAATAGCAATCCCTTGGCGTGAAGGTTCAACCCCTATTGATATTAATGTATTCGTTGCTGGGTGGATCATTCCCTCGGCGACTCTGTTTAGTCCAAGGCATAATAGGAGAGTCAAGTACGTATCGGCAGTCGACCCTGTTAAGAGAGCAGAGATAGCAGCAATAGCTATGCCAACTCGGAGTATTAATAAGGGGCCTTTCCTGTCAGCTATCCCACCTCCAACTTGCATGGTGATGCTTGAAATTAGATACCCGAATGTGAGAAGTGCTCCTAGTTCTGTGTCTCCAAAATTCAATTCTTCTTTGATCTGAGGTGCAAATGCCCCTAGAAGAAACCCTGGTAAAGCAACGAGGGTGATAGCAGAGGCTGCGGCGGTTGTTGGGCGCCAGAAAGCTGGGGAGGGTGATGGTTCTCTGGAATTCCGATGCATCGTACGAACCTACATGCTTGAGGCTTAGTATCACGAACTTTCGAAAGTAAATATAGTCACTTAGACTATTATTAGTAGTATATTAATAATCTATCTTTACGAGTCTCACAAACTATGCAACATTTCAACGATTTCCAAAGTACTGCTCTTAGTACGGATCACTATGAATACACAATGCTCGATGCCTTAATCCGCTCTGGAAGGCATCGAAGTAAAGCAGTTTTTGAGGTATTTACCCGTGAACTCCCCTTAGGCAGAGCGTTCGGGGTTTTTGCAGGTGCCGGACCGCTCATAGAAAGTATTGAGAAATTCGTTATCACTGAACAACAGCTGAACTTTCTCGAATCATCCGGCATCGTATCATCTGATACTGCCCGCTGGCTTTCCGACTATCGTTTTCGTGGCGACATTCTTTCCTACCGTGAGGGAGAACTATATTTCCCTAATAGTCCGGTCGTAACTATAGAGGCGGAATTAGGGGAGGCGCTTGTTCTTGAGACGCTTGTTCTCTCTATTCTCAATCATGCTTCTGCAGTAGCTACAGCAGCGACACGAATAGTTGAGGCGGCACAGGGAAAATTAGTGATGGAAGCTGGATCAAGACGAGTAGGCCCGGAATCTGCAGTTCATGCTGCACGCTCCGCATATATAGGCGGTGTGGATGTGACATCCAACTTGGAAGCAGGTTATCGATGGGGGATCCCAACGGCAGGTACAGCTTCGCACGCATTTACTCTTGCTTTCCCTACGGAACAAGAGGCTTTCAAAGCTCAGCAAGAATACCTTGGAGAAGCGTCAATCTTCCTCGTTGATACGTACAACATGCCTGAAGGAATAGCCAATGCAGTCGCAGCAACAAACCATCGACTCAAGGGAGTCCGTCTTGACTCTGGTAATCTTGAGAAAGAATCTCGACTAGCGCGAACTCTTCTTGATGAACTTGGGGCCCCGGATGCACAAATCATGGTATCAGGAGACCTTGATGAGTATCAGATAAAGCAGCTTGATGGGTTCCCTATTGACGCATTTGAAGCGGGGCATAGACTGGTAACAGGTTCGGGAGCACCTTCGGCGGGCTTTGTTTACAAACTTGTAGCAATTGCAGATGATCCTCACGATTTTGAGAGAATGCGCTCAGTTGCGAAAAACTCATCAGGTAAGAGTTCTACAGGCGGGAAAAAACATGCGAAGAGAGCGATTTCTAGCGATGGGATCGCTAAGGAGGAAATTCTTACAATTGGTGACAAGGTCTTTCAAGAGTCCCCGCAGCAGAACGAACGCCACTTACAGACTCCACTCTATATTGAAGGAGAAGTAGTAAATGATTGCAATCTTGAAGTTGCCCGAAAGCATCTAAAGAAAGTGCTAGAGGAAATCCCCGCTGATATTCGTCTTCAAAGGGATGGTTTGCCGGCAATACCTACAAGAGTTAGTAGGAAATCAGGAGCATGCGATGTCTGATCCTCGGACAGCACTTCTCATCGTTGACGTCCAGCCTACGTTTTGTGAAGGTGGTTCATTACCCGTAAAAGGAGGGAATGCGGTAGCAGAAAAAATTACTCAGATGCTTAGCGGTGACCATGGTTTTACTATGGTGATAACGACACAAGATTGGCATGTTAACCCAGTGAATCATTTCGGAGAAGAGCCAGACTATATAGACTCCTGGCCGCCGCACGGTGTGGCGGGAACCAGAGAAGCTGAATTGCATCCCGCACTAGAGCCGATTTCTGCTCAGATTACTGCCCAAATAAAAAAAGGTTTCTATTCTGCCGCATACTCAGGATTCGAAGGAGAGGATGAAGAAGGTATTTCACTTGCTGATATTCTCGATGGCGGGAATATCGAACGGCTTGTGGCTGTCGGGCTTGCCTTCGATTATTGCGTCAAGGCAACAGCCATTGATGGGAAAAAATTAGGATATGTAACAGCAGTTCTTAAGCCTCTAACAGCTTCAATCTCTGAAGAGTCGGCTACTGTTGCCGAAGAAGAAATGCAATCTGCTGGCGTTTCTATCATCGAGGAGTTGTCTTGGTGATGGGGAAAGCGGTGACTATTTCCGAAGCGGATCTTGCATTTATCGAAAGTTATGACCCAAGTGTGTTTCCTCCAAATGCTGTTACTGCTGATGTGATCTTGCTCACGATACGGTCAGGAAGGCTCGCTGTGTTACTTGTAGAGCGAGATAATCCTCCCCAACAAGGATGTTGGGCGCTCCCAGGTGGGCATCTTGACCCAGAAGAATCCATCACACAGACAGCACTACGCGAGCTTTCAGAAAAAACTGGGTTTACCGCTGAACCAACTCACCTAGAACAGTTACAAACATATTCAACGCCAGGACGAGATGCAAGGGATAAAAAAGTACGGGTCACCTCGGTAGCGTATTTAGCGTTTATGCCAGATCCTGGAACACCTCGTGCAGGTGCTGATACTCGATCAGCACGGTTTTGGGCTGTCGATGACCTTCCGGAATTTAATTCTTTAATCGTTCAGGGCGAGGGACCCATTCTTGCTTTTGATCATGCAAAGATGCTAAACGATGGTTTGGAGCGGGCTGCTGCGAAGCTTGAATACACGACGTTAGCGACGGCGTTTGTTGATGACCGGTTTACGATCTCTGATTTGCGGCATGTATACGAAGCAGTTTGGAGGTGTGACATTAATCCTGCGAATTTTTCGCGAAAAGTTAAAGCAACTCCTGATTTTATCGATCCGACTGGTAGCCAAAGAGCTACTGGTCGAGCGCCAGCTGGACTGTATGTAAAGGGAGAGGCCGATATTATTTCTCCTCCATTTTTTCGTCCGGCATTAGCATGAAGGAATACTCACGCTGTGTTTCAGCGATGAAATAGCAGAACATGTGAAAAGGGCAGATATCCTAACCCATGTTGCGCCGGTGGCGGAATTGGCAGACGCGCAGGGTTTAGGTCCCTGTGTCCATTAGGATGTGTGGGTTCAAGTCCCACCCGGCGCACGGTTAATAGAATGAATTTCTATTGCAGTTAAAAACTAGTAAATGTCAGCTTTCTTACACAAGGAATCCTATTGCTAATATTAAGGACTCATCTTTTGTTGAAGTTCGTGGAATCGCCTATACCGTGACCACGTTGGAAAGATTCCTTGAGGAGTACAGATAAATTATGTCCTTTGAAACTAATCCTAATGCCTCCGATGGAGGGCCAAAAATGTTCGGTCAATTCGATGTTTATTCCCAGTTGTTAAAGAACCGTATTGTGATGTTATGGGACGCTGTTGATGATGACATAGCGAAGGCTATTACTGCACAATTGCTTTACCTAGAAGGAGAGAATCCGGATCAAGATATCTGGCTATATATCAATTCTCCTGGAGGGTCCGTTACTGCAGGTATGGCTATTTACGACACTATGCAGTTCATTAAACCTGATGTTGCGACTATATGTCTTGGTTTGGGTGCATCGATGGGGCAATTCCTTCTTGGGGCCGGAGCACCTAACAAGCGGTATTCTTTAAAGCATGCGAGAATCATGATGCATCAACCTTCTGGAGGGATTCAAGGACAAGCATCTGATATCGCTATTCAAGCTGAACAAATGAATTACATCAAACTACTTATGGCCGAACTGATAGCGGGACATACGGGCCAAAGTGTTGAACAGGTTCAGACTGATTCAGATCGCGACCGATGGTTTACCGCTGAACAAGCGAAAGAATACGGGATCGTTGACCATGTCATTGCTAGCCGTGGAGAAGTTAATTAATTCTAGTTCACAAACTAATCTTGCTAATTCTGAATTTCTGGTGGTAGCGGGGTAGGTGCTTGTTCTAAGGGTGAGATAAATACAATGCCGCATTCTGTTGTCCCATACTTTTCGAGAGCACGGGCAGCAGGGGTAATTTGATTTAGGTCACTTTGGAACTTCCTTAACTCACTAGCCCTTTGGTTGGGAGAAACTGCAACTAATTTCCGGAGAATATTCTCATATAGGGAAGCGACAGATCTCACGTTTTCGACAATGTCATCCGGTGCGTTGTTGGCTAGTTCATTTAGAGCTGATATAGCGGTATCGACTGATGATGGATTGTCAAAATCGAGGTTTCCTAATGCTGAGTTAGTATCGGATAATAAGCCAAGCTCCTCACAGAAGGGTGAAAGACCTTCTTTCGTTGTATCAGGAGAGCATGCGAAGCTACCTAAGAACACAAGACATAGGAAGACAGCTGCCGCAGTTTTTTCATAGTTCACTGGGCAGAGAGAGCAGTTTCTCTAAGTTCAGTAATGGCAGTAGCAGGCCCATCTGGATGCTGGAAGATAGCGCTGCCAGCGACAAACACGTTTGCACCGGCACTGGTGGCTTGAGAAATAGTCGTCGAAGAGATCCCACCATCAATTTCTACATCAACTTCAAGGCCTCTATCAGTGATCCATGAACAAACTTTTTGGATTTTTACTTCTTGTGATTCGAGGTACTTTTGCCCTCCGAAGCCGGGGTTCACTGACATAATAAGGACTTGGTCAACGAGATGAAGAACATGTTCAACGTTCTCTATAGGTGTAGCGGGGTTTAAAGTTACACCGGCCTTTGCGCCAAGCTTTATTATTTCGTTAAGTGAACGGTCAAGATGTAGGGTCGATTCAACATGGATCATGATCAGATCGCATCCTGCTTTGATATACAAAGGCGCAAGCAGGTCAGGGTCTTTGACCATGAGATGAGCTTCAAAAGGAATCGAAACTTTTTCTCTGCAAGAAAAGACGATATCGGGCCCTACGCTAAGGTTCGGAACGAAATTGCCATCCATGACGTCCCAATGGATCCTATCGGCACCTGCTAGTTCAAGCATCTGTAATTCCTCACCCAACCGGCTGAAATCGGCAGGAAGGATTGAAGGGCATATCTCGATCGTTCGTGTTTGGCTATCTCCTGTTGTCACTATGTTCCCCAGCCATTTGTAGGTTGCCTCTTTCTTGCTTCTGGAGATCGCAAAACATTTCTCCATAGTTTCTATTATCTACTATTACAGAAAAGATAGTAAGTGATTTATTCCAATGATCACTGCATACACAAAAATCTCTGGAT
>JAKMEQ010000093.1 GCA_022425805.1 Acidimicrobiales bacterium | reverse complement strand
AAAGAGGCAGCACCAATTCAGGGAGTTGCCATTTCTCCTATTTCAGGGGCACGAGGGAACCGAGAATTTTTTTTCTATCTTCGGAAAGGGGCGGAGGAGAAATTTGTAGATATACCTGCCGTCATCTCTAATGTGAAAGGGGTCAGCGAATAGTGGCTACTGGTGCTGCTTTGCCATAACCTATAGAAGGTATGACGCGTGTAGCAACTTTCATTAACACTAAACGACCAGAGGCCGTTGAATTGGCCAAAGAACTCGTTTCTTGGATTGAGTCTAGTGGCCACACCTGTGTCCTCCTAGAAGAATCTGCTGTGGCAATCGGCCGAGAAGATCTAGCTGTCGGAGAAAAAAATATCGGTAGATCTAGCGATCTGGCTGTAGCTCTGGGCGGAGATGGTTCAATCTTGTACACGGTTCGTTTGGTTGGAGACTATGGAGTTCCAGTAATGGGGATTAACTTTGGAAGAATGGGATACCTTTCTGAAATTGAACCGAGATTAGCTCAGCAGAGGATTCAAGAATATTTCGATGGACAATACCTCATTGAAGAACGGATGAGGCTAGAGGTACAAGTTGATGGGAAGCAGGGCACTCTACGTGGCCTGAACGAAGTGGTAATCGAAAAGGTCGACACAGGTAGAACTGTCAGACTTGGATTGGATATCAACGGTAGCTATTTCACTTCCTATGCAACTGATGCCCTAATCGTCGCAACTCCGACAGGGTCAACGGCATATTCCTTATCTGCAAGAGGTCCGATTATTGACCCCACTCACCAGGCACTTCTCTTAACCCCTGTGGCCCCTCATTCACTCTTTGATCGAGCTTTGGTACTTTCGCCCGATGATAAACTACGTATCAAGGTTCTACCCGATTGTGAAGCTTCGTTAGCTCTAGATGGACATATTGTCGATCGATTAGAAGTAGGGCAATCATTCACGTGTTCAGCGACTGAAAAACCGGCGCGTCTTGTCTCATTTGGTGGAAATAAATTCCACAGCGTACTCAAGGAAAAATTTGGCCTATCCGATCGTTGATCAATCGGAACAGTGAAATGTATATGACCTCCTCAGCGGCTTCTATCAAAAGAAAAAGTCAGCTCTTAGAACTAGCCGTCTCTAATCTAGGTGTCGTTGAGAACGTTTCTGTGTTGTTTGGACCTGGGATGACTGCTATCACCGGTGAGACCGGAGCTGGAAAAACCCTACTGGTAACCGCTTTAGAACTTTTAACAGGGGGAAGGTCAGATAGCTTACTTGTTGGACCGCACGGTGAAGAAGCAACGGTTGAAGGTCGATTTCTGTACAAAGGGGATGAGGTGATTCTCTCCCGCGTTATTCCTCGAACGGGAAGAGCGCGCAGTTATCTTGATGGGCGGATTTCTACCGTTGGTGCGATTCAAGAGGCAGCGGGGGCAATGGTTGAGATTCACGGTCAGCATGGGCACACAGGACTAGTAGGTATGGCGCAGCAACGGAAAGCTCTGGATAGCTTCGCCAATATTGACCTCTCCAATTTAGAGAAACTCCGACAAGAAGAACAAAGGATTCTTTCTGAATTCGAAGAACTTGGTGGAAATAGCGATGACCGAACTAAGGAACTAGATCTGTACACATTCCAGGCTGACGAAATCGATGAAGCAGAGATTCTCGATCTCGCTGAAGATGAGCGACTACGAGAAGAAGAGTTGCTCCTAGGCGATGCCTCTGGGAATCAAGAGGTAGCTGACTGGATTGCTGAAGCATTAGGCTCCGATGGTCGGTTGAATAATGAACTTTCCGATATTCTTCGAAGGCTCCATGGAAGGGAGTCTTTACAGGACTTAGAGAAAAAAGTTACCGGAGTTTTGCATGATGTTGCTGGAATCGCCTCAGATGCTAGAAACCTCGCTGAGGCAATTGACGCTAGTCCCGAAAAGCTTGCACAGGTCCAGTACCGTCGAACTCTTTTAACTGGACTTCGGCGCAAGTACGGTGAAACGCTTGAAATGGTGATAGCCCATCGCGACGGGATTCAAAAAAAGATCGACCAAATAGAAGGGTCAGCAGAGAGAATACAAAAGATCGAACAACAATTAACAAAATTACAGCAAGAAATTCTAGCTGAAGAGGAGAAAGTCGGGACGGCGCGAAGGTCAGCTGCGCCGGAATTAGCAAATGGTGTTTGTCTCCACATGAGAAAACTTGCATTGCCCAATGCAGAAATCCAGATCGCCGTTGGAAGTGGACCTGGAGAAGAAGTTCAACTTCTTGTCTCTTTGAACAAAGGGATGCCTTTGCAACCGCTCTCAAAAATTGCTTCTGGAGGTGAACTGGCACGAACGATGCTTTCACTACGATTAATCCTCTCAAATGACCCTTCTACCGCTATCTTCGACGAGGTGGATGCGGGTATCGGTGGAGAGGTCGCTCACGCGGTTGGTGCAGCTCTAAGTGATTTAGCAGTAGAACGTCAAGTCTTAGTAGTCACCCACCTCGCACAAGTTGCAGCATTTGCGGATACTCACATTCTCGTTACAAAAACAGAAACTGATCAAGGTGTAGAGGTCGGAGTAGGACAATTAGATACCGATGAGAGAGTGATTGAAATCTCGAGGATGCTTTCTGGATCACCCGAGAGCGAGAGCGCTCGGAGACATGCAAAAGAGCTCTTGTCTGGTTCACAGTCGGGATAGTAAGTTACTTTTTCTGAAGGGGCTAACTTTTTTGGATTTCTTGAATGAAATTTGATTATCCAACGCGTAGGCAGATGACAAGGTTATGATGGAATCCCGTGACCAAGCACATTTTTGTTACAGGCGGTGTAGCGAGTTCTTTAGGTAAGGGGCTTACGGCTTCTTCTCTCGGCCGCCTCCTAAAATCAAGGGGCCTTAGGGTCACCATGCAGAAGCTTGACCCCTATCTCAACGTCGATCCAGGCACTATGAACCCCTACGAGCATGGAGAAGTTTTCGTTACTGACGATGGTGGTGAAACAGATTTAGATCTCGGGCACTATGAGCGATTTATCGATGAGAATCTTTCCCGAGGTTCGAATGCTACGACAGGGTCAATTTATTCTTCGGTAATTGCTGCTGAACGCCGTGGCGATTATTTGGGGAAAACCGTCCAAGTGATTCCACATATTACGGATGAGATCAAGAAACGTATCATGTCACTTGCCGGAGAAAACGTCGATGTGGTTATAACCGAAATCGGGGGGACAGTCGGCGATATTGAAATCCTTCCCTTCCTCGAAGCTATACGGCAGTTCCGTCTTGATTGCGGAAGAGAGAATGTCTGTTATGTCCATGTGACGTTAGTTCCGTTCATCGGTCCTTCAGGCGAGCAGAAAACCAAGCCAACCCAACATTCTGTGACTGAATTACGGAGTCGTGGGATACAACCGGACGCTATCGTTTGCCGAAGTGAACAGCCGATTAATGATGCGTTAAAGCGCAAAATATCCAATCTTTGTGACGTTCCATTCGAAGGGGTAATTAATGCTGCAGATGCAGATTCTCTCTATGAAATTCCTCTAGTGGTTCATGAAGAGGGGCTAGACCAGTTTTTATGCTCTATTTTGCAAATCCACTCGAAAGAACCGGACCTTAAACAGTGGCGTGCACTGGTCGATAAAGTGCAGTCCGCTCGGAGCTCAATACGTGTTGGTTTGATTGGAAAGTATGTGACACTTGTCGATGCTTACTTGTCAGTTGTCGAATCTCTTAATCATGCAGGTATTCATGCCAGCGCAAATGTTGAAATCGATTGGATCCAAGCGGAGGAAGTCGAAGGCCTCCTAGCTGCCGGAAGGCTAAAAGACCTTGATGGGATTGTGGTGCCAGGAGGTTTTGGTGAACGTGGTATCGAAGGAAAAATCGCTGCTGTTGGGTTTGCGCGCCAACATGAAATCCCATGCTTGGGGTTATGCCTAGGAATGCAAGTTATGACAATTGAATACGCGCGAAATGCTTTAGGGATGACTGGTGCGAACTCTACTGAATTCGATGCGCGAACCGCATATCCAGTGATAGACCTTATGGAATCTCAACGAGAAATTCAGAATATGGGAGGGACAATGCGTTTAGGCGCCTACGTCGCCGAGCTACTCGATGGGTCTCAGGTAGCTAAAGCTTACGGAAAGACAATTGTGTCTGAACGGCACCGTCATAGATATGAGTTCAATCCAAAATTCCGAACACGATATGACGAATCCGAATTTATTTGTTCAGGAGAAAGCCCTGACGGAAGGCTTGTTGAGTTTATCGAACTGCCCACGCACCCGTTCTGGGTAGGAACTCAAGCGCACCCTGAGTTCAAAAGCCGACCTGATCGGCCAGCCCCCTTGTTTGTTTCATTTGTTGACGCTGCGGTGACTCGTGCGGAAGGAAGGAATCCGCAACTTATCGAAGTGGATACACCTTCCACAGTCCAATAAACCACGTACCGAAGGAGCTTTCCTCATCAAACCTTTCGAGCCGATTGAAGAAAAACTCAAATTTGATGGGACGCTTGTTTCAATTTATGAGGGAAGGTTTCGTACACCGAGTGACGAAGTGGTTATTCGGGAGATAGCGAAACATCCAGGAGCTGTCTGTATAGTCCCTCTAGTCGGCGAAGAAGTTATCATGGTGCGACAATACCGTTCTGCAGCGAATCAGTACCTCCTTGAAATACCAGCCGGGAAAAGAGATATACCTGGTGAGTCGCCTGAAGCAACTGCGCATCGTGAGTTGATCGAAGAAGTTGGATTGAAAGCGGGTGAGTTGCAGCTAATGAGTGAGTTCTATAACTCACCTGGTTTTTGTAACGAATATTCGTATTGTTATCTGGCGACTGATTGTGTTCCTGTCCAAGATAATCGACAAGGAATTGAAGAAGAACATATGGAGATTGTAAGAGTTGCCCTTGCCGATGTTACTTCTTTGATATCAGAGAAGCGGATTATCGATGCAAAGTCGATATTGGGTATTCTTCTTGCGAAAGAATACGTCGCATGACTACAAGGCCTGTAATGGGTGAACGAGAAATCGATGACTTTCTCCTTTGGCTTCGCGTTGAACGCGGACGATCAGGGTCAACTATTACTTCGTATCACCGTGACCTGATGAAGTATCTAGTTTGGTTAAATCAAGAGGGGACTTCGGTCGTAGCGGTAGAAGAGGAAAGTATCATCAGTTATCTTCGCCGTCTACAAGCCGAAGGACTTGCCGCTTCGACGGTGACACGTGCAATGGTTGCGATACGAGCCTTCCATCGCTTCTTGACTATGGAAAGTATTCGCGCCGATGACCCCACAAGCGATGTTGAACTTCCTCGGGTGCCCCGTGGGCTTCCGAAACCAATAAGTGAGAAGGAAGTTATCAGATTATTAGCGGCTATTGAAGGTCACGAGCCTGCTGCAAGGAGGGATAGGGCGATTCTCGAGTTGCTTTATGGGACAGGGGCGAGGATTTCCGAAGTAGTGACATTGTCGATTAGCGACGTTGACATCCAGGAAAGTTTGTTGAAAGTTTTCGGAAAGGGAAAAAAGGAACGGATAGTCCCTTTGGGAAGGTGCGCTTTAGAGGCTATAAATGAATGGTTGCGCCCAGAAGGTAGGGGAGCATTCGAGCCAGACCTCTGGGCTTGCAGAGCAGACAGTGAAGCATTGTTTTTGAATCGTCGCGGACATCGACTAAGCCGACAAGGTGGGTGGGGAATAGTAAAAAAATATGGGAGCCGCGTAGGCTTGGGCTCAGGCTTGTCACCCCACACTCTGAGGCACTCATGTGCTACTCATATGCTTGAGCACGGAGCCGATATTCGGACGGTACAAGAGCTATTAGGACATGCGAGTATTTCAACAACTCAAATCTATACTCAAGTTTCGAGGGATCAACTTATTGATGCTTACCGTTCGGCACATCCGAGAGCATTGATATAGGTGTTTTGATGGACTCTCCTCTCCATTTGGTAAGGCGTTTGTGGACCTCTTTATTTGATCGGGATCTTGACTCAGTGCAGGAAAGACGACTGCTGGAGCTCTTGAATGAGAAGGAGGCAGATCTCTATCGGTTACAGCCTAATGTCGATAAACTCCATAGCATTCGAGGAGCAGTCAGCGTTCTTGATGAGATTTCGGTCGGTCATGATACGGATCTTGTAATTGCAGCTGCGCTTCACGATGTCGGGAAAACCGAAACAGGCCTCAATGTTAGTGGGCGTGTGGTTGCTACTATTTTTCAAACTTTTTTGCCAGAAAAGATCATGAGGCAATGGTGTAAACAAGCAGGTATTCGAGGAAAGTTCGGGCTTTATGCATTTCATAGTGAACGTGGAGCAACCCTCCTAAGGGAAGCAGGAAGCTCGCAAATTGTTGTCACATGGGCGGAAAGTCATCATAAAACTTCAGCTGAGGTTTCAATGACGGAAGCAGTATTCAACATACTAAAGAAAGCCGACCGCTTATGAAGACGTATACAGTTGAGGACCCCAATGACCCGCTAGTAGCTGATTACCTGCGTTTGGATGACCACCTGTTACGACAAGAACGCGAACTCCCAGATGGTGATATGGCGGGGTTCTTTTTGGCTGAGGGGAATCAAGTAATTGAGCGTGGTATATCGTCCGGTTATGTTCTTTCTACGCTTCTGATTGACACCAGCAGCAAAAAGCCGCTCCCGAAAGGCTTACCACAATCAGCCAACATACTGCTATGTAATGAGATCGTTTTGACGGCTATATCTGGAAGACCATATCTCCGTGACCCGATTGGATCTTTCTTTCGACCACCACTTCCGGATGCTGCAGCAGCCCTTAAAACGGCTAAGACAGTAGTCGTAACTGAAAGAGTAAATAACCCAACAAACATGGGAGCACTTTTTCGTAACGCGTGTGCCTTGGGATCTGACTTAGTATGTCTTGACCCGTCATCATGCGATCCGATGTACCGTAGGGCTGTTCGAGTTTCCATGGGGCAAGTATTCTCGATAAAGCATGTGCGTCTGCCTCTTTTTCCTGAAGGTCTTCGCGTGTTAAAGTCGGCAGGTTTTGCGTTGGTTGCCCTAACGCCTGGTAATCATGCTCGAAGAGTAGGGGACTTCTGTATAGGAAAGGATGATCCTGTGGCTCTGATCATTGGGGCAGAAGGCCCTGGTCTCACAGAGGAAACGCTCCAAGAAAGTGATTATCAAATACGTATTCCGATGGACAGAAATGTCGATTCACTGAATGTGGGAACTGCTGCTGCAGTAGCGCTTTACGCTATTCGTGAAGCCCGTTTTTCGTAATAGCCTTAAGGTTCTAACAAACCAGAATTCTTTTTTGCACGTTCTAGAGTCTGAGAAGCGACCTCCTGAGCTTTTTCAGCGCCTATTTGCAAAAGGCGTCGGGTTTCCTCAGAGTCTGATTGAAGTTCGGCGAAGCGCTGTTGGATAGGGCCAAGAAGCTCCACGACTGCATCAGCTGTAGCAGCTTTTAAATCACCGTAACGATCAAAAGTTTTCGCTACTTCACCAGGTTGTTGTCCAGTTGAAGCACTAAGAATGGATAGAAGGTTTGAAACTCCAGGTTTATTATCGAAGTCAAACTGGATTTCATTGTCACTATCCGTCACTGCTCGTTTAATTTTCTTTCGAACAGTATCTAAGGGTTCGAGGACATTGATAGTTCCATTTGTAGATATTTCAGATTTAGACATCTTTTGTTCTGGGTGTTGTAAGTCCATTACCCTGGCTCCTGCAGTGGGAATCACATGCTGAGGAATGGTAAATGTTTCTCCGAAACGGCTATTGAAGCGTTCGGCTATATCCCGAGTGATCTCAATATGTTGACGCTGGTCGTCGCCGACTGGAACGAGGTCAGTGTCATACAAAAGGATGTCAGCTGCCTGAAGAGCTGGATATGTAAATAAGCCAGCAGAGGTGAAATCGTTACGGCCTGATTTGTCCTTGAAAGCAGTCATCCGACTCAGCTCCCCGAAACTGACTGTACATTCCATAAGCCAGGCTAATTGAGAATGCTCAGGTACGTGGCTTTGCACAAAGAGTGTACATTTTTCCGGATCTAGACCAACAGCCAAAAGCAATTGGGCAAGTTGTAAAGTGCTAGCCCTCAGATCGTTTGGGTCTTTCGGAAGGGTTAAAGCATGAAGATCTACTATGCAATAAACCGCTTCATGGTCGTCTTGATGGTCGACCCAGTTGACAAGGGCACCAAGAAGATTGCCGAGGTGTAAATCACCTGAAGGTTGGATTCCACTAAATACACGTGCCATCTTGGCTAAGGTTACGCGATGAATTACCAGATGTGCGCAACCCAGCAGTTGAAATCTAAGAAAGTGTGCTTACCGGCTAGGATTTAAAGATGGAAAGTAACCGGCAAACCCCAATCAACTATATGAAAAGGATCACGGCGACTTATGCGGCACTCGGATATGAACCTTACGAATGGTTTGTCGCCTCTTCGCCGCCACCCTTGGCACCTGTTGTTAAGGCAGTTTCAGATAGTCGAGTAGGTGTTATCGCAACAGGGGGTATATACGCGGCAGGACAGGTTGCATTTAATTATCGTGACGACACAACATACCGCGCTATCCCATCCAATATCGATGCAAATAATTTAAGGGCAACACATTTTGCCTATGATCTAGAAGATGCCCGAAAAGACATCAATGTTGTTTTTCCTATTGATGCTCTTCAGAAACTCGAAAAAGAAAATATTATTGGAGAGTTAGCTCCTTATTTTTTTACTTGTATGGGAGGTATTTACTCCCAACGTAGTGTCTGCGAAGAACTTGCCCCTGCACTGGTCCAACGTTGCCTAGAGGACGAAATAGATGTAGTTCTCTTAGTTCCCGTTTGACCTGTCTGTCATCAGACCGTGGGTTTGATCGCTCATCAACTTGAAATCGCTGGCATCTCTACTACTTCCGTTACTTCTGCACGTGACATCACAAGAGCGGCAAAAACACCTCGAGCAGTTTTTTCCGATTTTCCCCTCGGGCATACAACTGGAAAAGTTGAAGACCCAAACGTTTCATACCTGATCGTATCTGAAGCAATGTCGTTAGTAGAGCGGGAGACCGAAGAGCATATAGTGGACCTGCCGCACAAATGGGAAACTACAGACGTGTGGAAAGACTTTGTTTTTCCCGCAGGAGGTCCGTTGAAAACCCAACCCGGTGAAGTAGTCGATGACAGGTTAGAGCGATGGGGTGAACCGCAGTACCAGACTGAAGAAGACGCAGATAAAGCTGCCAGGATGCACGAGGGAGAAACTTGCAGGATTTGCCAAGGTATTGACTTCTAAGTTCTTGTTGTTAGATCTCACGAACTTTTTTGTATGCCTTCAATGAACGGTCCCGAGCTTCAGCATGGTCGACAAGCGGAAGCGGGTAAGTCGTTCCTAGAGTTATTCCATGTATCAGAAGATCGTTCTTGGTCATTGTCCACGGAGAATGGATCTGATCGTTTTGTAAGCTGCCGATCTCGGGCACCCATGCGCGGATATATTCGCCAGCAGGATCAAATTTTTTGGATTGTAACACTGGATTAAAAACTCGAAAATATGGTGCTGCATCAAATCCGGTTCCAGCTACCCACTGCCAATTACCAACATTCTGTGCAATATCTCCATCAATTAAGTGCCGTCGGAAATACTTTTCTCCTAATCGCCAATCAACCAGTAGATCCTTTATGAGGAAAGAGGCAGTGATCATTCGGACTCTATTGTGCATAAACCCTGTTGCACGAAGTTCTCTCATGCCAGCATCAACTATCGGATAGCCAGTTTTCCCATTTTTCCAAAGGTCGAAATCTAGAAGGTTATTTTCCCACTGAATTTTTTCATAAATTGGGTTTGCAGATTTGAATATTATTTCCGGTGTTGCGAAGAGGAGATGAGCATACCAGTCACGCCAAGCGAGCTGGCGTATAAACATTTGCTGGCTATGACTATCGCTTTTGACTCTATTTATTATCTCTAATGGCCCTATCGTTCCAAAATGCAGGTCAGATGACAACATGGAGGTTCCACTCTTTCCCGGAAAGTTTCTTAGCTCCTCATAACGTTCAGATCTGGACAAAAAGTCATCAAGTCGTGTTTTGGCACCGGCACTCCCGGAATTTAAACCATGCGATGAAGTGATATTTGGTTTTTCCCAGAACAATTTTTCTACTCGTATGAATTCTGGAGATGTGAATGCGGGCATCTCGGCTAGGGGCATCTGGTTCCATTTTTTGTAGAAAGGGGTGAATGCCTTAGAAAGAGTCCCTTTCTGGGTAAGTACCGATCCAGGCGGATGCATTAGATTTCCCCAGTGTTTCTGAATAGGTATATTAATTTTTTGTTCTAATGTTGTATCTCGCTTTGTTGAGAAGGGAGACACATCAGAGTTGACAAAAATCTTTGCTACATCAAGCTCACTGATAAGTCTGGGAATCACTTTTTCTGCAGGCCCCTGAAGTAAGTGGAGTGCTCCACCTAATTGGGCTAGTTCCTGATGAAGAGATTCAAGATTCTCATAAAGTTGTATTAACCGTTCTTTACCAGCTGCGCTGATAAGTTCTGGTTCACTTATAAAAACTGGGAAAACATGTCCGGCTTTGCAGGCAGCAGACCAAGCAGGGTTTCCGGTGAGTCGTAGATCCTTTCGGAACCAGTACATGACGGTCGGCATATCTCGATCCTAGGTTTATCTTCCATCAGGTGGAAAGTAGTTAAGTCGATAGTGAAAATTTATTCGGGGGTTCACTTCTTTGCATGAGTTGGGATCTAAGGTTAAGCAGTGACATATGAAGTAGACACCCCTGTTTTTGCAGGGCCTTTCGACCTGCTTTTGCATCTCATTCTTCAAGATGAGGTAGATCTTTACGAAATTTCACTTGGCGGGATCATAGATGCGTACCTTCAAGAGCTGACTCGTATGGGAGATGTTGACTTAGGTATAGCTACCGAGTTTCTCCTCATAGCATCGACCCTTGTAGAATTGAAAAGTAGGCGTTTGCTTCCTAACACTTCTGGCTATGACTTAGAGGATGAGCTTGCACTATGGGAAGAAAGGGACCTCCTTCTTGCTCGGCTTCTCGAGTGTAAGACATTTAAAGATGCATCACGTTCACTTGAGAATCTAGCGTATGATGCATCGTTTTCTTATCCACGAACATCTGGAATGGAAGAGCAATTTCTCGGCCTTGTTCCTGACCTTCTGACCGGTGTTACTGCAACAGATTTAGCTGAGGCGTACTGTCGAGCTACAGCACCGAAGCCTCAAGTCGACTTCTTTCATGTCTCCCCAGTCAAGTTAACGGTTGCGGAAACCGTTACACGACTGAGCGGAGAAATTTCCAAAAAGGGAAAAACGACCTTGCGTGAACTGACTAGTTCTGCTGTTGACAGGATCGAGATTGTCGTGCATTTTTTAGCAATTCTCGAAATGTATAAGCAGGGTATTGTGGAATTGACACAGTTTACGACGTTCGGGTCATTGACCATTGAATGGATTGGCTTTGCCGAAGCTAGCGGTCACAGTGTTATAGATACCTACGAGGGGTGATGGCCTATCTCTAATGAATACCGACGATCCATTGAAGCGATTATTCTGGTAGCTGACAATCCGGTGGAACCGAATATGTTGGCACAATTGCTCGAAATACCAAAAAAGGAGATTGAAGAGATTTGCTCGCAACTTGCGAAAGAATATGAAGAGAATGAACGTGGGTTCATACTAGCGAAAGTTGCAGGGGGGTACCGGTTCCAAACTCACCCGGATACTTCGCCATACGTTGAGCGTTTTGTAGTGGAGGGACAGAATACGAGACTATCGGCAGCAGCACTCGAAACTCTTGCGATCATTGCCTACAAGCAACCGCTGTCGCGAATGCAAATTTCAGCTATCCGCGGTGTAGATGTTGATACTGTGGTTCGCACGCTACAGCAACGTGGATATGTCCAAGAAGTAGGTCGAGATGCCGGCCCTGGCTCAGCGGTTCTTTTTGGAACTACGTCATTGTTTCTTGAACGTTTAGGATTGGTTGCCCTAGCTGACCTTCCACCACTAGCTCAATTTGTACCTGGAGCCGATGTTGTCGAGGCTTTGGAAAACGGCTTACGAACAGAAGTAGATACCTCACCGCAAGAATCATCTAACGAAAGTCTTTCAGTCCAATCTGGGAAAGACTTGCCACCGGCGAACTAGTCCAGTGGCCGATCAAGAACCCCATACCGAAAAACTTCAGAAGGTGTTGGCTCGGCTTGGTATCGCCAGTAGGCGTGCATCCGAAGATCTAATTATGCAAAGAAGAGTGAGCGTGAATGGTAGAACGGCTCAAATTGGACAGCGGGTAGATATCAACAAAGATTCTGTGATGGTAGATGATGTCCCAGTCAGTATTAAGCCGGACCTTGTGTATTACCTTTTGTACAAGCCCGTTGGAGTCATATCAACTGCTGATGACCCCCAAGGTCGACAAACCGTTATTGACCTCGTACCAGAAGAACCACGTGTATTCCCAGTAGGGCGCTTAGATAGAGAAAGCGAAGGTTTGTTGCTTCTTACTAATGATGGTGAGTTGACGTATCGTCTGACCCATCCATCGTTTGGAGTGGCGAAAGAATATTACGTTTCAGTAGAGGGAGAAGTCTCTCGAAGGAATCTACGATCTCTACGAGAAGGGATTGATCTTGAAGATGGCATCACTGCTCCTGCGAAGGTTACACAAATTGATATTGGCCTTTTGCGGATTGTGATTCACGAAGGCCGAAATCGGCAGATACGAAGGATGTGTGAAAAGGTTGGACACCCAGTCCTTCGTCTCATTCGTACTCGGATAGGTTGCATCACTGATCGCAAATTAGGAACTGGAGAGTGGCGATCGTTAAGTGCGAACGAAATACGAGACTTGGAACATGCGATTGTTCGAGATGCTAATACTCAAGCGAATCCTGAGAAATGATCAGGAAAACACCTCGAGTATCTCTCCAAACAGGACTAATATGCAAGCGTGAGCATAGGATCGATAGATAAGATCATCGCTTTTTTCTTACTGAGGAGACCGTAGTGGCTGGAAAAGCAGGGATTATTGGACTGGGGCTGATTGGTGGTTCTATTGGGATTGCTTTACGAGAAGCAGGGTGGTTCGTCGTTGGAAACGATATTAGCGAAGAACAAAGACTGCTCGCAAAGGAATTGGGTGCAGTGGATGAGATCGGCACGATGAAAGACGTCGATATTGCTTTTGTCGCTACGCCCGTGAGTGGAGTGGTGGATGCAGTCCGCCAAGCTATCGACGAGGGAGCCTCCACAGTAACCGACGTTGGAAGTGTAAAAGGTTTAATCGCCGAAAAGGTAAACAGCCCCCAATTCGTCCCTGGGCACCCTATGGCAGGGAGTGAACAAGAGGGGATTAAGGGTGCGAGAGGTGATCTATTTCGAGGAGCCGCATGGGTTCTAACTCCAAACTCGGCAACAGATGACAACCATTTTGCTCAGGTAAGGGCAGTCATTGTGGATTTGGGAGCAGACGTCGTAGTGATAGATGCAGATTCCCATGATGAGCTTGTCGCCGTGGTTTCGCATGTTCCGCATTTGACCGCGGGGGCCCTCATGTGTATTGCTGATAACCATTCACAAGAGCATCGACCTCTTTTACGCCTTGCTGCTGGGGGCTTCCGTGACATGACTCGGATAGCTGCTGGGCACCCAGGTATCTGGCCTGATATCTGTATGGACAATGCGGATGCCATTATCGGAGTACTTGATGAAGTTATTGCGTCCCTCAAAGAAACCCAAAAAATTATTCAAGGAAAAAACAAAGATGCTCTTCTCGAAAAGTTACAACAGGCCCGAATAGCTAGAGTGAACCTCCCGACGGGGGTTCCACATGATATCGATCTTGATATTGTCCGAATACCAGTCCTTGACCAACCTGGTGAGCTAGCGAGCCTAACGCGGCTAGCAACAGAGATAGACGTAAATATTTACGATCTCGAGATAGCACATTCTTCCGAAGGGAAACGGGGTGTCGTTATCATGGTCGTCCCTTCCGACAAAAGTGAGCGGCTAGTTGGCGGTCTTATGGCAAACGGATACCGACCGTCAATTAGAACGATGGAATAGGTAGTTAATGTTACTTATTGACCGACTTGAAGAGCCCCCGGATATCCGACTTGTATTACCTGGGTCGAAAAGCATCACGAATCGTGCTCTTGTAACTGCAGCGCTTGCAAGTGGTGAATCTGTACTCTCAGGAGCGCTTTTTGCAGATGACACCTTCGCTATGGTCGACTGTTTACGAAAATTTGGAGTAGGAATTACGATCGATCCGGATTCTTCAACGATGATCATTAAAGGCAGTGGAGGTACTCTCATAGCTCCAGATGAGACGCTTTGGGTAAATCAGAGTGGAACCACGGCGAGATTTTGTGTACCTCTTGCAGCGCTTGTTGGTTCTGATGTTGTTATTGATGGGGATCAGCAAATCAAAAGCCGACCTCACAGAGAACTCTTTGATGCGATGACATCTCTTGGAGTCAAGATCGAATATCTTCAGGCTCCTTATCAATTTCCTGTACGAGTAAATGGAGATCAATTAAGCGGAGGGGAAATAACTTTAGGCGGTGAGACTTCGAGTCAATTTCTTTCGGCCATGCTTCTATCGGCTCCGTTGTTCAAGGAAGAACTTCATATTGTTACTGAAGGAAATTTGGTATCTACTCCATACGTTGATATGACTCTTGCAGTCATGAAAGCATTTGGTGTCAGGGTTACTGAACACTCCGGTCAACAATATTCGACTCCCATCGGAGGTTATGTTGCAACGGAGTATCAGGTAGAACCTGATGCTTCGGCAGCATCATATTTTTTCGCAGCTGCAGCGGTTTCAGGCGGGAAAATCGGTGTTGAAGGACTTGGGTCATTCTCAATCCAAGGGGACGTTCATTTCCTCGATATTCTTGAAAAAATGGGTGCAAAAGTGATTCGATCTGATGATTCCCTCACTGTTTGCGGACCGGATGAACTCAGTGGGGTTGACGTCTCGATGTCTTTAATCTCTGACACAGTACCAACTCTGGCCGCTATAGCCCCGTTCGCAACGGGGCCAGTTACGATACGAGATGTTGCCTTTATATCTAATAAAGAATCCGACAGGATTAGTGCTCTGATAACTGAACTCTCGAACCTTGGGATTCAAGCTAAAAAGGTAGATACAGGCCTAATTGTGTATCCGGGGACACCTCAAGGCGGAATAGTCAATAGTTATGACGACCATCGGATAGCGATGTCTTTTTCCATAATGGGCTTATTCACTTCTGGAGTTATAGTTCACCCACATCAATGTGTAGAAAAAACATTTCCAGAGTTCTATGAGGTGCTAGATCAAATTCGGATGCGTGGAGATGGCAACTTGTCTCTACTAGCTATAGATGGGCCGGCAGGTTCTGGAAAATCAACCCTTGCCAAATATCTTGCTAAACAACTAGAACTTGAATACTTGGATACAGGCGCCATGTACCGAAGCGTGGCAGCGGTAACGATTAAGTCTGGAACTGACCTAGGGGACAAGAATGCTGTCGCGGAGATAGCTGAAAGAATTTTAATCGAATTCGATGGGGATAAGATTTTTGTTGATGGTGAGAATATGACCAAAATAATTCGCGGTACGGATGTGAATGCGGCTGTTAGTGAAGTCTCAGCAAATCCTGGTGTGCGGGCAGTGATGCGTCGACGTCAACGTGCATGGGCTCGTGCACGTGGAGGGGGAGTGCTAGAAGGGCGCGATATAGGATCTGTGGTTTTCCCTAATGCTCGTCTAAAAGTCTATGTCACAGCAACACCTGAAGAACGGGCCAAAAGGCGAAGTTTGGAGTCTGGTAGGACGATTGAAGATATTACTAAAGAAATACTTGGAAGAGATGCGAAAGATAGTACTAGGATCGATTCTCCCCTCGTTGCGGACAGTGAAGCTATCATCATCGATACCACTGGGAAGACGATTGAAGAGACATCTGACTTCATCCAGAAATTGTTTCGATGAGTACAGCTTTTGAAGGTGCAAGAAAATCAATACATGACAGGCCGCCTTTCTTAACGATAATTCTTTATGTGATCACGAAGTACACGGCGAAATTCTTCTTCTTCCTGTACTTTCGCGCTTACGTAAAGAATGTAAAGGCATTACCAAAAAAAGGTCGAGTAATTATCGCACCGATACACCGTTCAAATCTTGACGCTCCATTAGTAGGTGGTTTATGCCGTCGAAAAGTCCATTACATTGCGAAGGGATCCTTATTCGAAAAAAGGTTCGCGGCCTGGGCGTTACCTGGTATGGGCGCTATACCACTGGACCGAACATCGACTGCAGATAAGCGTGTTCTCGATGCTTCTATGAATTCGCTTCTGAGTGAGCAAGCATTGGTAGTGTTTCCAGAAGGGGAGAGAAAAGCAGGGCCTGAAGTGTTCCCCGTACTCGATGGTGCATCTTGGTTGGCGGCAAGAGCACAAACCCCTATTCTCCCTGTTGGAATTGGAGGCTCACAACGAGCTATGCCCAAAGGAAAGATCTTTCCAATGCCGCGCAGAATCGTAGTGCTTTATGGGGATTTAGTCCCTCCACCCGAGCCAGCACCTGGCAAAAAAAGAGTGACGCGTAGCGAGTTACGTGAGTATTCCGAAACGTTACGAGGCATTCTTCAAGATTTATTCGATCAGGCTCAGAGTGAAGCTGGATCACCAAATGAGAGCGAATAAATTCTTACTGAAGTGTCGTAAGGACTTCGGACGCTTCAATCGAACGATCGTCTGAACTAGAACCATTGAGGCTATCGATTAGACCCAATTTCGCAAAAAAACCGATGGCATGAATGAGAGGTCGGAGTTCTCTAGGGGGCGGAAAATATTCCTCTTCAACAACGAAACGAAGTTCTTCTACTCCACTTCTGGGATTAAGTTTTTCAATGACGGTGTTTACGAGTTCTTCAGGTGCGGAGGCGCCAGCAGTCACTCCCACTGTTCCGGTGAGTCCGTAGGGAATTTCTGAAGCATGGTTGATTCGAAATACTTGCTTACATCCAACTTCTCCCGCTAATCGTTCGAGAGCTCTTGTGTTCGAAGAGTTCGCAGAGCCAATCACTATTACGCTGTCGCAACGTTCGGCAATGAACATCAGTGCTCCTTGACGATTTGTTGTTGCAAAACACAGGTCACTTCTACCCGGTGTAGAAAGAGAAGGGAATCGCCTCTGCGCGGCTTCCAAAATTGATTCCCAGTCTCGGTGGCTCAATGTCGTTTGCGCCAGTAGGGATACCGGTCCGTCAAAGTCTGGTAGATTCTCTACAGAAGTCCCTGATTCGACGATATGGGTTGAATCAGGGGCAACTGCCATGGTCCCAACCGCTTCTTCGTGTCCTTCATGGCCAACATAAATTATATTATGTCCTTTCTTCACCCGTACTTTCACCTCATGATGGACTTTGGTAACTAAAGGGCATACTGCGTCAACCACAAAATTACTATGAGTCTGAGCAGAAGAAACTACCTCTGGAGCTGACCCATGGGCACTCAACATCACGGGGTAACCCCGAGGAACATCCAAAATATCATCAACGAAGACAACACCTAAAGCCTCAAACCTTTCAACTACTACTTTGTTGTGGACGATTTCGTGATAACAGAATACCGGAGCGGGAAATGCTCTAACCATCCAAGTCAATGCTTTGATCGCCATTTCGACACCTGCACAGAACCCCCGAGGAGAGGCAAGAAGAACCTTATCTATGGCCATTCTTCCAGTGTGGCGGACAAAATGCGTTTCGGGACAGTTCAATAGCTCAGATCTGAGATTTCTTTACCATCTTCTTCGTTTCCCACCGTTGTTCAGGGTTCGGTAATAACCTAGAGTGTATGTCTTCCCCCCGTGTAGTAAGTGTTGTATCAGGATCGCCAGCTGATAAGGCTGGGATAATTGTTGATGATGAGCTGTTGTCACTCAATGGTGAGAAACCTCGTGACGTCATTCAATACCAGCTTCTCACTGATGAAGAAAATCTTGACATCGAAGTACGGCGAGGTGGACTTCCCTTCGATGTAAATATTTCGAAACATCCCGGTGAACCGTTAGGGGTACACGTTCACTCTGCCCTTTTCGATCAAATTCGAACGTGCGATAATCACTGTGAATTCTGCTTCATATATCAGCTACCACCGGGTATGCGGAAAAGCCTTTACGTCAAAGATGATGATTTTAGGCTTTCTTTTCTCTATGGAAACTTTACAACTCTTACTCGATTTACTGAAGCGGACTTAGAACGGGTAGTGACTGAGGGGCTTTCACCCTTGAATGTGAGCATTCATGCAACTGACCCCGATATTCGTAACGAGATGTTAAGAAATAGGAGAGCGGGACCCAGCCTTAGATGGCTCAAAGCACTTCTAAGCCACGGCATTGAAGTGCACGGGCAAATCGTTGTCTGCCCCGGAATCAACGATGGAGCTGTACTGGATGACACCCTCTGTACTGTCTTCGAACAGTACAGGTCTCTGACTTCACTCTGTATAGTTCCCCTCGGCGTAAGTAAACACTCGAACGAACCGCGGATGCGTCCCCATTCCTCGGAGGAATCAAACTTCGTAATAGAACTTGTTGAAAGGTGGCAAAAAGTCTTCCTTGAATTTACCGGACGCCGAATTGTTCATGCCGCTGATGAATATTATCTCCTTACTGATCGTCCCTTCCCCACAGTGGATGAATATGAAGGGTTTGGTATGTACGAAGATGGCGTTGGTATTTACCGCACATTTGAACAGGAGTTTCACGGCAGAGCTAGTGAAGCAACAAACCCATCTGCAGGGTTTTTTGCCTGGGTCGATGGTGCTCCGGCAGAAGGGTATCGAGCTGAACGGGTTTCTCCAGTTGCGGTTGAATTACGAAAAAGACGGGCAGGAAATGTTGGTATCCTCACCGGAGAGTACGGAGCAAAGACTCTCGAACCGCTCATTAAAGAATTAGAACGTTCCGATATTCGAGTGATTCCAGTAACTAATACGTTTTTCGGTGGCAACGTTGCTGTCGCTGGATTGATGGTGGGTGAAGACATAGCACGAGCTTTAGCTAGGGAACCCAATAATGACCGGTACCTACTTCCAGATGTGTGCTTGTCCGAAGGGAGATTCCTTGATGGGATGGTGCCGGAAGAACTCCCACGTGAAGTAGAGGTGATCCCAACTGATGGGATAGCACTCCGGCAAGCGTTAGGAGTCGGGCAATGACCGGCACTCCAGTCGTAGCAGTTGTTGGGCGGCCAAATGTTGGAAAGTCGACACTCGTGAACCGTATTCTTGGTGGCCGTCAAGCTATTGTTGAGGAAAAACCAGGAGTTACTCGTGACCGAAATGACTTTCAGGTTCAGTGGGCGGGCAGAGATTTCATACTCGTCGATACTGGAGGATGGCTGCCGAAGAGCAAAGACGATGTTGGCCTTGATAACAAGATCACCGAGCAGTCGGAGCGAGCCATCCGAGAAGCAGACCTGGTCCTCTTTGTTGTTGATGTTCGTGTCGGTATCACTACCGAAGATTCATTAATTGCAGAGATACTTCGCGTGCGGTCGAATCCCACCTATGTAGTAGTAAATAAGGTTGATGACCCTTCCCATGAAACATCGATGTGGGATTTTATGTCTCTAGGTTTGGGTGAGCCCAACCCTGTTTCAGCTCTACATGGAAGAGGAACCGCTAACCTCCTTGACATAGTTATAAATAACCTTCCGGATGTTATAGAATCTCAAATAAATGAACCAGAGAAAGTTGAAGAGAGCGAAAAAAGTATCGGTGTTGCTATTGTTGGTCGACCGAATGTTGGGAAATCAACCCTTTTCAACAAGCTTATCGGTGATGAACGTTCCGTAGTCCATGATGAGGCGGGAACGACACGTGATGCCATCGATACGATTGTTGAAACTGAACTAGGGCCTATTCGATTTGTTGATACAGCGGGGATGCGGCGTAAAGCCCGAATTACTGAAGATACAGAGTTCTACTCGCTTGTTCGTGCCCTCAATGCGATCGATAAGGCAGACATCGCTCTCCTTGTCATAGATTCGACAATCGGTGTGACTCATCAAGACCAGCGGCTCTCGGAACGTATTGATGGAGCAGGATGTCCGATCGTCGTTGTTCTCAACAAATGGGAACTAGTCGATGCAGATGAACGGGACTTTCTAGTTGACCAGGTTGAAGTAAAGCTTGGCTTTCTTGCTAACCCGCCAGTTCTGAAAATAACCGCTCTCTCTGGAAAAGGTATCCACCGCTTGTTTCCTATTTTGTCTGAAACTATTTCTGGGTATCATCGTCGCATACCAACCCGTGAAGTAAACCTGATTATCAACCGGGCCCAAGTTGCCCACCCTGCCCCAGGCGGAGCCCGTGTCCTCTATGCAACGCAGGGATCGACTGAACCGCCGACATTTACGTTCTTCGTGAATAGAAAGATCCATCGCACTTATGTCCGGTATCTAGAAAATCAGCTTCGTGAACACCTCGATTTAGGGTCTGTACCTATCAAAATCCGAGTTCGCAATAGAAATGATTAGCTAACTGAAAGTACTTTGACCTGCAACTATGCAAAAAAGTTGAGAAAATTCTTATTGGTAAGCCTGTGAAAGCGGTGCGGTGAGTTTTCGGACGCTACGCTTGAGTTGTCATGGAATCTCCCTTTTTGCTGGCGTTAGCTTTCCTAGCGGTCGGAGCGGCTTATGCTTGGAGCCGGTCAGCTCGTCTCAGGCTTCGTCTCCTAACGCGCCTTGAAGCCCAACTACGTGATCTCAAAGAACTTGATTCTGTCGCCCAGCGGAAGGCCATAGCATTAACTCGTGGAGATTACCGGCGGGAGTTGCATGCAGTAATGACCTATGTGCTCATCGCTATGGCATCGCTTGTTGTAGCGTTCACTAATTCGATTTCCGCTGTACCGCTTTTTTCCTTGTTAGCTATTCCAGCCATCTTCTCGCTGTTGTACAACCGGAATGCGGTACGCGAAGCACGATTGAGCGGTGAGCGTTTTGAGATGGAAAAAAGAGCTGAAGAAGCTCTCAATCAAGAAACACTGGCTCCGCGTGCATGGGCGAGCCGACTCGCTCCGGACGAACTTCCAAATTTTCCCGGCTTCGATGTAGGAAGAATCTACCAAGCAGGAACAGGGCTAATGGCAGGTGATTTTTTTGATTTGTATAAGGTATCTGATTCCCGCCTAGTCGCAGTGGTTGGTGATGTTGCCGGGCATGGTATCGAATCGAGCATCACAGCCTTTCAGGCAAAATACTTACTGCGAGTTTTTCTTGAACGGTTCCGCGATCCTGCCCAAGCCTTAGAGGAGCTCAATTCTCAGATGGCTGGTGGTGAGCGACTAGAGGAGTTTATTTCTCTCGTCGTGGTCGTATTCGATACAGAAGCAGGTACTTTGCGATTCGCCAGTGCTGGCCACCCAGCAGCATTTCTTTGGCACCAACGAGAAGTCCGTTCATTAACGGCAACTGGCCCGTTGCTTATGTTGAATCCCACTGCGACATACATCAGCCGTGAAATACCTCTTGAGGCGGGCGACATGATTCTCATGTACACGGATGGGCTAGCAGAAGTCCGCAACGGTGAAGACCTTTTTGGAGAAGATAGAATAGCCCAGCACATAACACGAGATCCGGGGGTCTCACCGGACGTCCTAACTAAAACTCTTTTAGAGTCTGCCCGCGATTTTTCGCGGGAAGCGATGGAGGATGATGTTGCTATTTTGGCTATTCGACGCGAATAGACTTCAGTGATGCCTTGGTGTGTAAATTGCGATAAATTCCTTAACCCTGCATCAGTTGGTGAGAGTGAGTCTTGTCCAGACTGTGGGTCCAAGATTGAAGTTGGGGAACTTGCTAAAAATGAAGTAGACGAAACGGTGAAAGTCCCGTGGCATTTTTGGGTTGGTGTTGGCGCAGTTGTGCTTTATCTCGGGTGGCGACTTATTCAAGGGGTCGGCTTACTCTTCTAATCTGCACAGTAGGGGACTGTAGCTTCTTTGGTTACGATAGTGAGTTAAATACAACGGGCTGTGGCGCAGCTTGGTTAGCGCGTCGGTCTGGGGGACCGAAGGTCGGAGGTTCAAATCCTCTCAGCCCGACCATGAGGATCCGCTGCAAAAGCATGGGCTTTGCGGTCTCTGGAGTTTTCTATGCAAGAAGGATACGGCGGAACGCTTGAGCTGGAAGACGCAGAACGTCTCATCGAAATGATCGAAGCTGTAAAACAGTCTTATCTTTAAGTCTTGCTAAGTGTAATCACTTGATACTGCACAGCGAATTACGTCATGGTATGCCATCTGAGATAAAGTATAAAAAAAGGGGGATCAATGACTGCAGTTGAGCATTCGCGAGAATCAAAAGGAGACCTTTCCTTACCTGCGCCGAGATGGGACAACCCTTCAGTGGAGCGGCATCCTCTTTCTGGCCATAGATATACGTCTCGAGAATTTTTCAACCAAGAATGGAATGAAGTGTGGGGCAAAGCATGGCTGCTACTGGGCCGTGAAACGCATTTGGATGTACCCGGTTCATACCAAGTGGAAAATGTTGGTCCAGAGTCAATCATTATGGTCCGCCAAACTGACGATTCGATCAAAGCTTTTTACAATGTGTGTCAGCATCGGGGAACTCGTCTCACCTTCAGTCGAGAGGGGGAAACTGAAAACTTTACATGCCCATATCATGGCTGGACTTATGCTACAAATGGAAAACTTGTCGATGCTCAAGACCCTGAAGATTTCCCAGAAAACCCATGCGACCATGTGACCCTAACCGAACTGAGGTGTGAAGTATTTGCTGGATTTATTTGGGTGAATATGGATCCCAACTGTAAACCGCTACGAGATTACCTCGGCCCGATATGTGATGATTGGGAAAGATATAACCCTGAACAGTGGAAACGATTCACAGCGATGACCGTGAATGTCCCCTGCAACTGGAAAGTCCTCCAAGATAACTTTTGCGAGTCTTATCATTTGCCTGCAGTACACCCCCAACTCCGTGAAAACCACGAAGAAAGCTATTTGAAATCAACATTTGATATTTGCTTAGAAGGGCATAGTCGTATGGTTATGCAAGGTGCTACTCCTTCAGAAACCCAATACGGTCCGGATCCTCCGCTTACTAACGGTCTCGCAGAGCGACTCAAAGTTTGGGACCTCGACCCAGAAGACTTCGCTGATAGAGCTCTTGAAGTTCGCAGAGAACTCCAAAAACAAATGCGAATTGTAGGAGCTGAACGCGGACACGAACACTACGTAAATCTGCGTGATGAGCAACTTACCGACGCCCACATGTATAACATCTTCCCAAACTGTTCACTGACCTTTGGTTCTGATGGTCTGCTTTTCCAACGTATGACTCCGCACCCCACCGACCCAGAACAATGCGTGTTCGACCACTGGTATTATGCTTTCACCCCACCCACTGGAGCAGAACTACTTCGGGCACAAACAAATATAAGAATCGATGGGGAAGAGACAGATCACCAATTTTTCGATTACGGAGATCAACCTATGGGTATAATCCCTGAGCAAGATGTTGCCATAACGATAGGACAACAATTGGGCCTTCGGTCTCGTGGTTTCACCGAAGCCAAAGCCTCTGGTCAGGAAGACCGTATTAGTTGGTTTCATCAAACCATTGATGAATACGTTGAAGGGCTTCGGCCTTAAAGGGGAGAGATGGAAGAGAAATGGCTCACTGACTACCCGGCTAGCGAACGCTACCCACACTACACGAGAGCGAATGCTGGTGAAGTGCTCCCAACCCCTGCTAGTCCATTTGGCCAAACCTACGCTTTTGATAATGCGATTGGCCTTGGATTCCAAGAGGCCTCTATCGTCATGGGGGCATACGAAGAAGATGATTACCGGGATGGCAAACCAGAAATGGTTAGCTTCTTTGGAGGATACTTCTATATAAATATGTCATGTGTGCGCATGCAAGCCGTTAGAAATCCTGCCATCACAGTCGAACAACTGGACCTCGCATTCTTTGGTGAAAGGCCAGATACTCCCGAGTATGAGCCGCACCCTATGGACGAGAAGCCTCACCTAAAGACAAAAATTGATGCGCACATGGAATTTGTCCTAACGACATCAGAGTGGGCAGCGATAGATGAAGAGAAGGCACATGCAAAAGCAATTCGAATGGCCCGACCTAACCTTCAAGAAGCCTCTGACGAAGAACTTTTGAGTCGACTGCGAGAGATGCACCCACTCATCAAAGAATTTACTACTAACCAGATGGTAACGGCTACATCGGCTGCCATCCCTCCAGGCATGCTGGCAGCAGTCGGGGAAGCGATCGGAGATCCCACTATTCCAATGCGACTTCTTGCTGGACTCGGTGATGTTGATTCAGCAGCTCCATCGTTTGACCTTTGGGAAATGTCACGACAGGTACGAAATGATGAACAACTTCTCGCAGAGTTCGAAGCTGGTATGGAAGGGTTGCTTGACCGAATCCAAAAATTAGAAACTCCTCAGGGTAAGGCGTTTCTTACTGCTTTTGAGGAGTTTATTTTTTCGTATGGCTCCCGAGGCCCCAATGAATGGGAGTTAAGTTCTCAGACATGGGAAACCGACCCGAATATTCCGTTAGTGACAATCGATCGAGTTCGAAAGCAGGGCGATGACAAAAATCCAGTGATTGGCGCCCAAAAATCAGTAGAGGGGCGAGAACAACTCGTGGCCGATGTTCGTAGCCAATTAGACGAAATTGGTGATAAAGAGCTTGAGGGCGTATTCGAAGGGGCATTGATCGGGGGCAACCAAATGGTTTTCCGCGAACGGTGCAAAACAACCTTGGTTAGGGTACTCCATGAAAGTCGCATGGCTATACGTGAGCTGGGAAGGAGGCATGCCGAACTAGAGAATATTGATAACTCTGAGAATATTTTCATGCTTCTTGATGAGGAACTAGAGGCGTTCATTGCAGATCCAAGGTCATTTCATGTTGTGTTAGCAGAACGTTTTGCTGAATGGATCAAACTTTGGGACCTAACTCCACCATTTTTTCTTAGGGATGGAATAATTCCACCTTTAAGTGAGTGGGATGATGCAGACGTAGTCGAGCACCCGTTTGCTAAAGAAGGGGATGTTCTGACTGGTACGGCAGGAAGCCCAGGCGTTGTTGAAGGGAAAGCAAAAATTGTTTCAGACCCAACGGATCCTCCTGAACTTCTCCCAGGGGACATTATGGTTGCTCCTTTAACAGACCCTGCATGGACGCCGTTGTTTCTTGCTGTTGATGGGATTGTCGTGAATGTCGGTGGTCAAGTAAGTCATGCAGTAATCGTGAGTCGAGAGTTGGGACTTCCATGTGTTGTTTCAGTGGCGAACGCGACGGAGCGAATTCAAAATGGAGCCAGAATCCAAGTCAATGGGACGACAGGAGAAGTGAAAATTCTTGAGAGATTCGATGAGTAGAGCTTCAGAAACCCGTTGGGTAAATCCGCCCTTGGAGGGGACACCTATTACAAGTGAAAGATACACGTCATCGGATTTCATGGAGAGCGAATGGGAGAAGATTTGGACTAAAGTTTGGCTATTGGTGGCTCGAACTCCAGAAATTCCAAACCCGGGTGACTACTCAGTTGAAGAGATTGGGTCAGAGTCCTTCATCACCGTCCGACAAGATGACGGAGGCATACGAACTTTTTATAATGTTTGCCAACACCGTGGGTCTCGACTCACATTCGCCCATGAAGGCTATACAAACCGGTTTGTATGCCCTTACCATGGGTGGGAATGGGCGAAATCAGGAATCCTTGAACAGGTTCCTGATGAGGAAGACTTTCCTGGAGGGAGTCCGTGCGGAGAGTTGAGCCTCGTAGAAGTTCGTTGTGAGACACATGCCGGGTTCGTTTTTATTACCATGAACGAAAACGCTCCTTCTTTGCAAGAATATCTTGGGCCAGTCTGGGATGACTGGGAGCAATACCATAGTGAGAAGTGGACGCGAACTTCGGCCGCCACCGTTGCTGTTGACTGTAATTGGAAGGTCCCGCAAGATAACTCCTGTGAGTCTTATCACTTACGTTCCGTGCACCCTCAGGGAGAATATTGGATCGAACATGATTACAAACAATGTGTGTTTGACTGGTGTCTGGAAGGCCATAATCGCATGGCGATTATGATGGGGATTCCTGCAAAGTCACTTATTGAAAAAGATCTTCGTATCGATGATCAGCTTGCGTCGATGCTTGAACCCTGGGGTCTAAATCCGCAAGATTTTGAGGGACGCGAATTCGAAACACGCGAAGCACTTCAGAAAGCTAAACGGGCCATGGGGCAAGATCGCGGATACGTTATTGGCGACCTTGTCGATGACCAGCTAACCGATGCATACCACTACAATATTTTTCCTAATGTCACTATCAGTTACTCTGGATGTGAATATGTTTCGATGCAACGGATGCGACCCCACCCAACGAATCCGGCGAAGTGTTTTTATGACAACTTCACCTACGGAGCGGCAGGAAGTGAAAGTGATGCAGCTTTAGCGGGGAAAGGTGGAAAAGAATGGCTTAGCGAAGGTAGCCAACGCGAATTTTTTACTTATGGTGACCGTCTGATGAATCGACGGATTGCTGATCAAGATCTCAGTATCGTTACTGGCCAACAGCTGGGGTTGGCATCGCGAGCGTATGCTGGTGTTAACCTACTTGCCCAAGAAGACAGGGTGCAACGCTTTCATGACGTGATAAATCGCTACCTTGAAAGCTGTTAGTTCAACTTGAGGTAAGCCTGCCGATACCTCGTGCATCTGGTCGAGGGGGAGTGGCGCCCATCACTAGAAATGTCCTCTTGCTAATCTTCCAGCCTTCATCAGTTTTGACCCAATTGTCGTGGTATTGACCCCGAACAACCACATCACCTTCTCCCTTCTCATCGCACCGTTCCCAAATATGGGCATAGCAAACCGAAGTAGCTGTGGTGTCGTTAGCCATTTGAATTTGAATGTTTGAGATTGCCGTAGACATAGCTATCCACTTATTGACTGCTGGTTTCAGTAATTCGCCAATAGCCTCCCTCCCAACAATATCTGTACCGAAATAGTCAGCAACGCCATTTTCTGCAAAGCAGAGGACCTGCTCGTCGGTTCGGTTCAAATCAACGAGACGGGCATACTCATGAATAACGTAGGTGATATCAGCTATGGATTGGAGGTATTCGAAATTGTCTTTGCCGTTCATCTTAGTAACCGTAGATGGGATCCTTGATGCAGGGCAATCTGCACTAAATCAAATTTGATCCTATGCTGACTAGGGTGGGTTATCGACCTTTTGAAAGGCGAAAGCAATGAAAGCGATGGCGTTACGGTCAGGAGAGTTACGTATCGACACTTTTCCTGATCCAATTCCGGAAAATGGACAGGTAATTGTGAAGTCACTTGCGTGCTGTATCTGCGCGAGTGACTTGCACATGGTTCACCATGCCAACCGGTTATCAGAATGGTCAGTTGAACACAATGGCCCCTTTAGTTTCGATCCAGACCGTGATGTCGTTTTAGGACATGAATTCTGTGGCGAGATTGTTGAACTTGGACCTAAAACTACTGGAACTCATGCTGTAGGCGACCGCGTAGTATCATCGCCGATTGTATTTACAAATAGTGGCTTTGCTGTGCTTGGGTACTCTAATGACTATTACGGAGCGTTTGGTGAATATTTAGCCCTTAGCGAAAGCCTTCTTCTTCCGGTCGCAAACCATCTGCCAACGTCGATAGCTTCGTTGATGGAGCCGCTCTCTGTCGGAGTGCAGTATGCCCGGATCGCAAATGTAGCGAATGGTGAGGTACCACTCGTGATCGGTTGCGGAGCAATTGGGCTCGCTGTGATCGCAGCGATGAATGCGAAAGGTATCTCTCCGATTATTGCAGCTGACTTTTCCCCATTGCGTCGGGAAATGGCGATTGCTATGGGAGCGACCGATGTGGTAGACCCCCGTGAGGAAGATCCAGTTTCTAAATGGAGTCAGTGTGTGTCGATTGGGGCAGGGTGCGTGATTATTGAATGTGTCGGTGCTCCTGGCGTTCTCGGGGAGCTCTTCAACAAGGCACCATGGGCAGCAAGGTTAATTGTTGCTGGTCAGAATCTTGAAGAAGATGTCTTTTTTACTGCTTCAGCCCACACCAAAGGAATCAACGTCCAGTTTGGAGGTTCCCCGATTCCCGCTGACTATGAAACTGCTCTTCAAGCAATCACAAAAGGTGAAATTGACGTTTCACTTTGGCAAACAGGCCATACCGACCTTGCAGGTGCTATACAGGCAATAGGGGATTCAACTGATACCGAGCGACATACACGCATTGCGGTCCACCCCCACGGGTTCTCAGAGTGAAGTCTAATTTATGCCGGTGCGGGTTAACTGCTCACTTGGGCTTTCAACAGATTTGAGGGCCGCTCGGAGTAATTCGGTCATTTCTTTCTCGACCTTTTCTCCTATCCTATTTTCGCCTTCATCTGGGTCTATCGTGAGGTCGTATAAGTAGTGTTTCCCAATAGCATGTTCACCGAAGGCCCAGATTGGCATTTGGTCCCCTGCTTCGAAGGGTTGTCGTAGCACTGGAATATCAGTACCTGGCATGGTATCGAGCCATGCTCGCTGGTCCGGTGGGGGCATGCCAACTATCCCGTCGACGTGGATCGGCATTGTTGACCAACGGTTTGACCATATCGACAAAGGCGTATTGCTTTCCACGGCAGAACGTGCGTACTTGAATTTACCATCAGTTACTTGTATCCAGTTACCCCATACTCCCCCCAAAGCCCATTCTCGTACAGATGATTTTGAGCCGTCCAAGAGAGGAACCAACGATACTCCATGGGTACGATGAGTGACCGATGCATCGTAGATATCAGCAATAGTGGCGAAAATATCTACATTGGTGGTAAGAGCGTCAACGGTTCCCCCTCCCGAGGTACCTGGCCATGCGATCATTAGGGGTGTGTGACCCAATGGTTCGAATTGGGGGACACTGGGTTTCCCCCAAATGTCTTTCCCTTCTCGTTCCTCCCCGAGATAGTGGCCGTGATCGGTGCATACAATCAGAGCTGTGTTTTCCCAGAGGTTCTGTTCGTCGAACATATTTAGAATGCGTCCAAACCAGTGGTCTATCATGGAAAGTTTGGCTCCGTAGTTCGCGCGGATGTGCCTAGCTTCCTCTTTGGTAATCACACCTCCAGAGATACCACCGTGGATATAGGGTGGCCAGATAATCCATTCTTGATCCCAGTCATGGTCGAAGTATTTTCCAGCCCAAGGGGCAGGTGTATCAAACGGTTCGTGTGGGTCGAATTCGTCGACAAAGAGAAACCAACGATCATGGTGGGGGGAAGCATCTCGAAGGAAGCGTTCAGCGTCCATCATGGTTTGGGGACCGGGGTAGTCCTCTTCTGACCGGAAGAATGTTCGTGACCTGTCGTACCCTCTCGCCGGTGTCTCGATACCATATCTGGACCAGAACCACCCTCCAGTGCGCGCAGGCATTGCAGGAGTGCCAAGCCATGTTGGGTCTTCGTAGGTACGCCAGAGGTCTCCTTCGTGACCTCGCACATAATTCCAGCCGCCAAAATCAACATGATAGTTTTCTCCTCCTGCTTCAAAAAGGTGAGGGTGGTCGGTAGCGAGGTAGGAGGTTATTCCTTTTTTGTTGAGTGTTCGAGTGATAGGCTCTTCCCAAACTTCTATGGACCCCCATGGTTTCCAAAGAAAATCTATAGCTCCGCAAAGAATGTCATGGCGTGCCGGCATGCATGGTAAGGAGCCAGTGACATGATTTGTGAATCGGGTAGCATGCTTGGCAGCGAATCGGTCAAGGTTGGGGGTTTCAAATTCAGTACCACCATAGGAGCCGAGCAGGTGTCGGTTGAGAGAGTCAAGAAGAACCACGCAGGCATTTGTTGCGGCTTGGCGGTGTTCAGTCATTAGTTTCCCTCGGGTCCTCAATGCGGACCGTTTTCAAAGATGGTAGTTGTTTTTGTGCTGCAGAAAGAACGACTTGAGAGAGGAAATCTCCAGACATCACACATTCCTTGCAGTCGGACCCCTCAAGTACTAATCGTAACGTGACTTGCGTTTCGGTAGCTGAAATTACAGTGACGTTACCGCCATCTAAATAAATCAGGTCACGGGCAATGTCAGCGACAGTGTTTCCGGTATTTATATTATCTGCGGTCATTCGGTTTCATCAACGTTTTCACTTTGGATACCAGTGAGGTTTTCTGGTCTTGTTCTTGAAAGAAAAGCTCCAGCATCGGCAATGATGAATTGCCCGGTAATGCAGCGGGCAAGGTCGCTGACGAGGAAAGTTGATAAACGTCCTAGCTCGTCATGGTCTACCATTTTCTGGAGTGGGGTTGAAGCTGTGATCTGTTGTACGCGTTCGTCGGTGAAAGCAGCGGAGACTGTCTCTGTCATGGTTGTTCCTGGAGCGATTGCGAGAACGCGAATTCCGGACGGTCCAAGCTCGACCGCCATGGTAGTTACAAGGTGGTTAATTGCAGCTTTTGCTGCACCATATGCTGCGTTGAATGGGGAAGGGCGTGTTGTCTCACCAGATGTGACAAAAAGAATCACCCCTCCATTTCCGTTGATCATGACTTCTGCTTCTGCTCTTCCGCATAGGGCGGATAGTGTCAAATTTTGGTCAATGATGTCGCGCCAGTCCTCACCAAGATATTTGACATAGGGTTTTAGTCTCCGATTGTTCGGAATCATTCCGATGTTGTTAACAGCGATATCGAGTCCGCCAAATCGATCTGCGACAGTGGAGATCATTGTGTCTACGGCCCGATCATCACGGCAGTCTGCTATCGCAGTGATGGCATGTCCACCCTCATTGATTATCTCATTTACAACCGAGGTTGCATGCGGTTCTCTAATGTCATTCACAGCGACCATTGCTCCAGCTCGTGCTAGCCATCGGGCTATTTCCCGTCCAATACCAGCTCCAGCTCCGGTTATAAGAGCTTTTTTCCCGGTGAGGTCAATTGATATACTCATGCTGTGATTGGTCGTGTAAGTAATTGGATTGTGGCTTCAACGGCTTCATCCGCCCAGCGTAAAATCGTTTCTTCCTCTGTTCCACCTAGTGGATGGCCGACCTCAAGGATGCGAAGGTTAGGGTGCCCTAAGGAAGTAGCTACTTGGTCTGCTAAGAAGCGAAACTTTTCAGTTGTAACAACGACAGTAGGTTTCCCCATTGTTTCTAATTGGACAGCATCATGGATACTCCATGAAGTGCAGCTTCCTCAATCAGCTGAACCAGTAAGGACAATTTCTACTTCCTTGGTTAAGTTGCCGATGACTTGGTCTGGGGCAGCAAGGGCAGCGTTCTTTTTTTCTGTAATAGTAAGTTCTGCCATGGTGCGATCTGCAAGGCGGGAAGCCAGTCGTGCGAGAAGCAGGCCAGCGTTTGGCTTTGTGTTATCGAGGATGCCAATTCTTTTTCCTGCAAGGACAGTGGGGGAGGGAGCAAGACTTGTTTGTGGTTCTCCTAGTTGTCCCTCTGGCGTGTAGATCTTCACTATTCTCCCTTGGAGCTTTTACACATATTAGGGCATGATTGGGACTGTGACGCTTTTTGTCATGCCCCAGCTGGGAATAATCGAACTGTGCTTACCGGGGCCACCAACGACAAGTATCTTAATGTTGTCTGGTTTTTCTGTCATGGCGATCCGGTCAGCGTCTCCCAAAGCGTGTTGCCATGGGGCCCAAGCTCGTAAGGCGAAAGCCTGTTTTGCTTCACCTACGTTGACTGTTGCTTTGTTATAAAGGTACGAAGCAATATCATCTCTGCTCCAACCTTGTGAAGCACATGTGAAGGCGTGTTCGGGGCATAAGGTAATAAAATATTCTCCCTGACTGATTGGTGCATTATTTTGCCCCCAAGAACACATAGCTGAGGCAACTTTGTCGAGAATTGCGGCTGGGTCTGATGACTCCATGTCGTGCACATTATGCGGGGCCTCTCCACAGTGAACGGTAACGGCTGAACCAGAGTCAACCCCTTTTGTCGTGGCATAGCTTCCCCACGGCGACTCATCTAAATTTTCAGCTACACAGTAAGTATATTTTGCAGGTCCTCCTTGGGTTGAAGCGTCACCTCCCCCTGGAACAGCTCCGCCGATGTGAAGCAGTATTAGTCGTAGGGCACGACCTGTGGAAGCATTGGCGTGGTTCCCGGGCCCGAAAGCACCAAGTCCACCGTTGTAGCCAGCGTCGCTGGCATATTTCCCGTGAATGATCAGAAGTGGAGCCACACAGTGGGTCGTGGCATTAACGCCACGGAGATTTAGCTCAGGCGCACTCAGGGCGCGCACAGCGGATATAAGGACAGGTAAATGTTGCGGTGCGCAACCCGCTAACACGGCATTGACCGCGATCATCCTGCGTGTAGCCTCGCCAGAACGTGGAGGTAGGGTCGCTATGACTTCTTCAGGGTCAACGTCCCCGAGGTAAGAAAGCATGGTCTCGACTCGATCAGGTGTAGGAGCAACTAGTGGAAGTCCATCTCCCCAGCCGTGAGAAGCGAACGTAGCAGTGAGGGCCATTGGGTCATCAGTGGTGAGATCTAACATACGATAGTTGTCGAAGTTCATTAGATATAAGTCTGATATAGTTAGACTGAAATAACAACCTAAAAAGCAGAAAAGGAATAGATTCTTTATGGCTGCACGAATCGGAATAACAAAAACACAGGTCATCGAAGCCGGTATCTTCATCCTTGAAGAAAAGGGAAAAATCGAAGATGTTTCCCTATCTGCAGTCGCAGAACGCACCGGTATGCGTACCCAATCGCTTTACGCTCATATCGATGGTATGAAAGGGCTTCGTCGGGAACTAGCACTTTACAGCCTAGAGAAGCTCGCAGACGCTGTTATTGATGCAGCGATGGGACGTTCGGGAATAGATGCGGTCGAGGCGATCCTCCAAGCCCAGCTTTCGTTCGCTCTTAATCACCCAGGTTTGTTTACAGCTTCAATCCATCCACCTGAAGATGATCTAGAACTTCAGACAGCAATTACCAGCGTCAGTTACCCACTTGACCTAGTGTTAGAACGAATCGGGATTGAACAACCCGAAAGGACACATTGGAGCAGGCTCTTCCTCTCGGCTGTTTACGGGTTCTCGTCTCTCTATAAAGGTGCGAAATTGACACTTCCAGTTCCGCCTGAAAGTAGCGCCGATCACCTTATCCGAGTACTCATTTGCCAACTTAGAGATGAGGCTGAACTTGGCTGATACTAGAGGCGTTTACGTTCGAGACCGCAATCTGATATTCTCAGAGAGAGATCACAATCCTCTACCTCAGGATGCTTACGTTAGGAAACTGGATGGCACCAAAACCTGATCCGCTTCAAGTAGGAACGAAAGCCCCAGCCTTCCGGTCGAAGGTTTTTACTGGACAAGAAGTTAGTCTTTCAGACTTTAAAGGAAAATGTCTTGCATTGTATTTCTACCCTAAAGACAACACGACAGGGTGCTCTAATCAGGCAAGAAACCTACAAAGTAGGATTAGGGAACTCAAAGCAAAAAATATTTCTATAGTCGGCGTTTCACCCGATGATGAAATAAGCCACCAACGTTTTGCTGAGAAGTATGGACTTTCGTTTCCCTTAATTGCTGACCCAGAACTTAGAATTATTAAGAAGTATGGAGTCTGGGGAGAGAAAAAAAATTACGGGAAAGTATATATGGGACTGCAACGCACGACCTTCCTCATTGATGGAAAGGGAGTTATACAACATGTATTCAAACGGCCGAAAACTGGCGAGCATGCAGAAGAAATTCTCGCGAAAGTGTAAATCTCAAGGAGATAAATGATGAATTTCTCCTTTACTGATGAACAACTAGCGCTACAGAAGCGGGCACGTCGAGTAGCGCAGGAAGGAGTTGAAAAATTCGGTCTATCCAACGATAGTTGGATTAACGGTTTCTCTAAAGAGTTTGCTCGAATCATGGCTTCCGAAGAGTGGATCGGCATGGGTTGGCCCAAAGAGCACGGTGGATTCGAACGACCTCCAATCGAACGCCTCATTGTCGCTGAAGAAATGATCGGCGCTGGAGCCCCCATAGCAGCTATGTGGTTCGCAGATCGACAGATGGGCCCAAGTCTCATTAGTTATGGAAACGCGGATCAGCAAGCAGAATATCTTCCGAGCATGCTTTCCGGTGAAAGCACATGGTGTATTGGTATGAGCGAACCCGATGCGGGCTCCGACCTCGCTTCACTTTCTACCTCAGCGATTATTGACGGTGATAGTTACATAATCAACGGACAGAAGATCTGGACCAGTTTTGGAGCAGTCGCTGACTACTGTTATCTGATTTGCCGAACTAATTCAGAGGGACCTCCTCACCAAGGAATATCGGAAATTATTGTTCCGATGAATCTCCCCGGAATTGAAGTACGACCCATTACTGACATGACACAAAATCACCATTTCTGTGAAATCTACTTCACAGATGTGAGAGTCCCCATAGAGAACCTCGTCGGCGTAGAGGGGCAGGCTTTCAAACAAACTATGCGACAACTTGAACATGAGCGCGGAGGAATTGACCGGCTCGTTTCGAACAAATCACTTTTTGATTTGGCTGTAAAGCGCGCAGACACAACAAACCCGCACATACGCCAACAAATTAGTAGGCTCGAAGGCGGATACCGAGTCGGTCGCCTTCTTGTCTATCGAGAAGTATTACAGCAAGCCCCACAGGGTTTCAGCGCTGCTACGAAATGTTTTTGTACTGAGCACGAATGGCGTGTCGCTCAATTCGTCAGCAATATTCTTGGGATGGAAAGCACCCTGCAGAGTAAAGAAGCCCATGGAATTATGTATGCTTCGGCATATACGATTATGGGTGGGACCTCCAATATCATGCGTAATATTCTTGGAGAAAGAGTACTAGGTTTAGCAAGAGAACCGAGATGACAGCAATAAGTCAAAAGTCAAGATCCGTCTATGGGGTAAGGAGCTACTTTGGGGTACGAAAATGTTTTCCAACCGATTGATGTAGGTCCGGTAAGCATCCCGAATCGGATTGTTCGGTCAGCTCATGGGACGCTACTGACTGGAGAGCGTCTCATCGCGTATCATGAGGCTAGGGCAGCGGGCGGGGTCGGCATGAGCACACTCGAAGCAACCGGAGTCCACTCTAACTCACCAAGCTCGATACCGCTGCATAATGACGATTGCATTCCGTTCTATCAGTCGTTAAGTGAACGGATGCGACCGTACGGTATGAAAATATTTCAACAAATATACCATTCAGGGTCTGCTACTCAATCACGCAAGGCAGCTACGCAGGTATCGTCTAGCGCTATCCCAAACCCAATGGTCGGTGGAATACCAATAGAAATGACAAAGCCAGCAATAGAGGAAATGGTTGAGGCATTTGCAGCGGCCGCTCGACGCTGCAGAGATGGCAAGCTCGACGGTATCGACCTGCATGCCTCTAGCGGATACTTGATTGAGCAATTCCTTTCTCCAGCAACGAATATCAGAACTGATGAATATGGAGGGTCTTTGGAGAATCGTATGCGGTTCCTTATGCAGATCCTTTATGCGATTCGAGAAGAGATCGGGGACGATATCTGCGTTGGTATTCGCTTGCCTAACGAAGAATACATACCTGGAGGGCTGACCCCAAAAGACAATGCAGAAATCGCAAAAATAGTTGAACCTTTAGTAGATTATGTTTCGCTTCATATGGGGTCCTATTGGCGTTTTCACAAGCTCCTCTCACCAATGGATGATCCATTAGGTAACGAAATGTCAGCCAACGAAGTGATCACTCGTGTTGTGAGTAAACCTACCATTGTCGTAGGCCGTATTATGACCTTGGATCATGCAGAACAGATAGTTCAAAGTGGCGCCGCCGATATGGTTTCGATGGTACGAGCTTTGATAGCGGATCCAGAGCTCGTTAATAAAGCAAAAGCGGGGAACGAGAACCTTGTCCGACCGTGTATAGGGTCAAATTTTGGCTGTGTTGGACAGCTAATGTCAGCTGGGCGCCTGAGCTGTGTAGTTAACGTTGCTGCAGCTCGCGAAACAGAGGTCACGTTTGATCCAGATACTCTGGCAGATCCTATTAAGAAAATTTTAATCATCGGAGGAGGTCCAGCTGGCCTAGAAGCGGCGCGAACGGCACGAATTCGTGGGCATGAAGTTCACCTACATGAGGCAACAAAACAACTTGGAGGTCAAGTGGCTATCGCTGCTTCTGCCCCCCACCGCTCCGACATAGGCGCAATCACAAGATGGTTGGCAGCAGAAACTGAACGGCTAGGTGTCAACGTCACCTTAAACTCATTTGTAACTCCTGATCTTGTAGATGAAATACGGCCCGACGAAATTGTCGTAGCAACTGGATCTACACCACGAAATGATGGTTTTCAGATTACAACCCCGATAGCGCCTTTACGGGGACACGAATTAAGCCATGTCTTTACAAGCTGGGATATATTCGGATATGGAGGGAGGGCAACTATCGAAGGCCCTGCAGTTGTCTTTGATGACACTGGTACATTCGAAGCAATTTCTGTCGCTGATACGCTTCTAGACCATGGAATTTCGGTGACCATGATCGGTCGGCATGACACCATGGGAGCTGCTCTCCCATATCCTCCGGCAACTGTGCAGGCTGCGAAGGAAAGATTGCTGTCACGTGATTTTGATTTCATCGGTGGTCATTACCTTCAAGGAATAACTCAAGACGAAGTACTTATAGGCGTACCTTTTACGGAGCGGATTAGAGCTATTCCAGCAAATACGGTTGTTCTTGTAACTTATAACCACCCAAATCGGGAAATCGCTGAACATTTGACCTCTGTTACTGAAGAATTTAGCGGAAAAGTTCACTTAATAGGAGATGTGACCGGAACAAACGGAGTAATGTCGGCAATCCATCAGGCTTCAGCTTTGTTGCGGTCGCTGTAAGGAGCATCTTGAATTCTGAGAACCCGCAAATCAATTTCAGTCTGATTGATGAAGAGTTTCAAAAAAATCCACCAGAAGTTATGACGCAACTGAGGAAGCATTGCCCGGTTCACCATACTAAAATACCTGCGCCACATTTCACCTTGACCCGCGCAGAAGATGTTATTCGGTCCCTCCGTGATGAAAGAACTTGGTCCTCCCTGTATGGGCCAGGACTTGCATTTGGAAAAGCGGGGGATGGGGTTCTCGTCTCCAGTGACCCACCCGAACACACCCGAGAAAGATTGGCTATAGCTAGTATTTTTAAACCATCGGTTATCAATAGAATGGAAAAAGATATCCGCAAGTTAACGAATAAGCTCGTGGACGAGTTCGGTAACAGAACACAGGGTGACTTAATTCAAGACTACGCAATGCCCATTCCTTTAACGGTGATGTGTTGGCTACTTGGTACTCCTGTTGCGGATATCGAAAAGTTCAGAAATTGGGTTCTCCCAATGGCAGAAGCAGTTTCTTATTCTGGCGGGCGTGAAGCAAGTAAGGAAACGAGACAGGCCTATAGCGAGTTTTTTGCCTATTTCGAGAATCATATAACGAACCGAATCGATCAAATTGCGGAGAAAGAGGACGTTCCTAATGACCTTTTAACAAGGTTATTGACAGTAGAAAGAGACGGCCTACGGCTTACTAGTAAAGAGGTTCTAGGTTTCTGCCAATTTTTACTTGTTGCTGGTTCGGAAACTACAACACTTCTAATAGGTAATGTGATCTACCGGCTTTTAGAATTCCCAGAGCAAATGCAGAATTTACTTGATGACAATAATCTGCTTTCAAATGCGATAGAGGAAAGTTTACGATATGACGCCCCTGTCCATGGTCTTTTTAGAACCAACACGTGTCCTGTGACTCTTCATAATGTAAATATTCCTACAGGTTCAAAAGTTTACATGATGTTCGGGGCGGCGAACCGCGATCCAGATTTATGGGAGGAGGCTGACGAATTTAAGATCAGTCGCAATGCGATTGATCTTAAAAAACATGCTGCTTTCGGGGTCGGTACCCACTATTGTCTCGGAGCTCCCCTTGCACGGCTGGAAGCCACTATAGCATTGGAGACGATAATAACTCGTCTGCCATCATTGCGCCTTAATGGGATTCCCAAAGGAGTAGAAGCAGGGGTCTTGAAAGGTTTTGAAGAAATTCCTGTCTGCTGGGACCTTTGAATAGCTTAAGCGATTGATCCAATTTATTACTTAAAGCCCTGTTCTGTTTGACAGATAAGGTTAAAAAGTTCATCGTAAGCGTCTATGGCAACAAGATCACTTCGTTCGGTGCGAACATTATCTGGAGCTCTGAAAAGGAATCCAGCATCTGCGGCATCAATCATCGATAGGTCATTGTAAGAATCGCCAGCAGCAATAACCCGGTAGTTGAGTTTACGGAAAGCTTGCACTGCATGTTTCTTCTGGTCCGTTATTCTCGGGTGGAAATCCATGACTTCTCCATCCTCGGAAATGTTAAGTTTGTGACAAAGGATTGTAGGCTGCCCGAGCTTTTCCATCAGGGGTTCAATAAAGTCCTCAAACGTGTCGGAAAGTAGAATCACAGGAAATCTAGACTGTAAGCACTGGAGGAAATCATGCGCTCCGTCTAAGGGAGACAATGTATCGATGACATTCCTGATCTGTTCCATTCCCACATTCTGTTCACGAAGAATCCGAAGACGCCCATCCATCAATAACTGGTAATCTGGCTCATCTTTAGTGGTTCGCCTCAGCGCGTCAATCTTTAGATTCTCCGCTAAGGCAATCCACACTTCCGGCGTCAGAACACCTTCGACATCAAGAGTCACTAGACACTGGATAGGAGGGGAAGCGACCATTTCAGTTTACCTTTCAAAGTAGATTCAGATTACCCGCGATTGATGGGCTAGAAGCAACTTAACTCTTTAGCGAAGGACTTAGTGTAGGCGCTATCTCTTATTTTGACCATTAGATTTTTTAGTGAACATACTGTCGATAACCGATTACACTCTGGCTGATGGGTACCCAAAATGACCATGATTCACAGGTTCTACTTGGCCTGCATTGGCAAGAGGGTTCCCCGGTTGTTCGTCGGCGAATAGAAAATGAAACTGAGTCCCGATTCGACCCCCTTGTACACATGGAACTTCATTATCGAATCTCTACTGAAGGCAGAAGAGTTTGCCTTGGGCACACGGCTATGACAAAAAATGGCTCAAGATATAACGAATGCCGGAATAAGTTAAACAAAGGAAGAAAATGTCCGAAATGTTCCGCTGCAGAGGCTATGTACGCAGCGAATCTTCACCATGCGCATACTAAAGACCGGACTGAGATGTCACTGGAATTTCGCCAACATATGGAACAACCTAATTATCTTTATCTTGCGAGGTTCAGTGATGGGTCGATCAAGGTAGGCACTACAACTTCGCAACGCAAAGACCGGAGATTGGAAGAACAGGGAGCTTGTCAAGCGATGATCGTTGCAAAAACTCCGGATGGTTTTTCCGTCCGTATAATCGAAGACCGTATCACTGCAGAACTCTCTATACCGCAAGCAGTCTCTACGAAAAGAAAAATTACTGGCTTGGTTAGCCCAAAGAACACAGAACAAGCGACGGAAGAGCTCTCTATCATGACACATAGAGTCCATCACCTTCTAGAACGCGCAGATGAACTCGATTGTGAAATTTTGCAGCTTCCATGGGAGAACGTTGGGCTTCAAACAAATCTATGGAAAAATGTGCATCGCTATCCTAGACATTTATCAACCGGAGCCCATTCGTTGAAAATCCTTGGAGCCCTAGGAAGGGTTGCCGCTTTTACACCTGATAGCTCCTCTGATGTTTTCATTGCGGATCTAGGTGAACTTTTTGGGATTGAGCTCGAGAATGGGATATTTCCAACCGAAGATCTTTTGGTCCAGGATTCACTATTCTGATTAGGCTTTACCTTACTTATTAAATGCGATTACCTTCACTGCTGTCTTCTGATTGTTGCAAAGCGTTGAAGGAATCGACAACAGAATCAGCAGCATTGTGATGATCTTCTGCTGCGACTTCATGGTCTCCTTCTGGAGCAGGAAGGTCAAGCCCGCCAGCAGTCGCTAGTGCCAATGCCAGACCTACAGACCGATTATAGATCGAATCTATAAACTGGATCGACGCTGTTTCTTGTCCAGCTATCGGGGGCTTGCCTAGCGATAATGGGATTACGTTGGTCATTGGTGGCGCAGATAATCCATGGATTGGCTTTGGAAGCATGTCCGAGTTGCCCCAGAATTTTCTTGGATCTGGTTTGTTCCGGCTACGGCGACGCTTTTTCCGAGTTGGAGAAGGGCTTCCGCTTGGACGACTATTCCTTGCATTTGAATTTTTATTTCCTTCACTTCTCTTAGTGCTCATTTTTACCGCTTTCTGCGAGGTCACTTGTTTCGTATGAGAGCATGGCCTCAGAATCAATACCGAAAGCTTGTTGAATTTGTTCAGCGTCTAAATCACCAATTGAGCTTGATTTCGGAAGAACGAGACTAGCTATCTGACGTTTTCCTGCAACAACTTCCTCAACTCGCTCGTCTACAGTTCCAGGACAGATCAACCGGTGGGCGATGACAGTGTTTTTTTGTCCGATACGCCAAACTCGGTCTCGAGCTTGATCTTCAACAGCTGGATTCCACCAACGGTCATAGAGGATTACATGATTTGCAGCGGTGAGGTTAAGTCCAGTACCTCCAGCTTTCAAAGAAAGTACCATTCCACCACGACCGGTTCCGGCCTGAAAATTCTCGACCATTCGGTCTCTTGCTCCTCGGCCAAGGCCTCCATGGTAACAACTAATTGGAAGGTCGTATTTTTCAGACAAATGAGTAGCTAGCCGATCACCCCATGTTGCGAAGTGGGTAAAAACGAGAAGTCGTTCATCTGATGCGAAAACTGTTTCAACAATTTCATAAAGGCGATCAAGCTTTCCGGACCTACCTTCGATAGGGCCACCGTCGTCTTTGTAGTTTAATGGGTGATTGCAGATCTGTTTTAGTGCAGTAATAGCGGCAAGGACCGCTCCTTTCCGCTGCGGGGAACCAGTTTCATTTTGTTCGGTTTCTGCTACGAGGTCATCAATAACCACTTGATACATGCCGATTTGTTCGGGAGTCATTGCGCAATGATCAAGCTCGTCAATTCGATCAGGTAATTCCGCAGCTATTAACGGCTCAGCTTTACTTCTTCTGTAGACCATGATTCCGTTCAAAGCTTTTAAGGCATCTTCATTCCCAGTTTCTGTCTTCCGGTTCGGAGTTAGTTGTGCAATGAATTGAGAACGTGGCCCCAATAAGCCCGGGTTGGCCCAATCGAGAATAGACCATAAATCACCAAGCCCATTTTCGATAGGTGTTCCAGTTAACGCAATTCTGGAGTGGGCTTCAAGGCGTCGAAGCTGCTGAGATGTTTCTGCAGCTGGATTTTTAATCGCTTGAGCTTCATCAAGAACAATTTTAGCCCAATTAAATTTTTCTAACTCTGCAATGTCACGTACAGCTGTGCCATACGTTGTGATGACAAGGTCAGCACTTGAAATAGCTTTTTTTAACGATGCGCCTTTGTAGCGGTTAGCACCATGATGAACAAGGACTTTTACTCCAGGGACGAAGCGCTCTGCTTCAGCCTTCCAGTTGCCAACGACCGCTGGTGGAGCAATGACCAAACTAGATGTTTCGTCTACAGTGTTGGCGATATTTGCCAAGGTCGTAGGGGTTTTCCCTAATCCCATGTCAAGAGCTAGGCAACCACCTAAACCAGCGCTACTTAGAAACTCAAGCCATACCAGAGCATCGGCTTGGTAACTTCTTAATTCTCCAACGAAATTATCGGGTGTCGTATTCGGAGTAACAGGTAGTTCTTTGACGCTTCGAAGAAGGTCAGCCGCCCAACCATCCCCAGCGAGTGATATTCCCCCTAGGGCGCTGTTTTCTAGCCCTAATGCATGGCGAAGCATTTCAGCGCCTGTCATTTTAGTTTTATCTGAACGTTCAGCTAAAGCGGCTGCGGCTTCAGCGAGATCTACTTTATCAAGTTCGACCCACTTGCCTTTAGATTCGACGAGCGGGCGGGCTTGTGAAGCTAGGTCGCGAATCTGTTCAGCAGTCAACTCGATATCATCAAATACAACTGTCCATCGAATATCAGCAAGTTGTTGAGCCCCAACGACGGTTTCTTGATTTTCTGCGGTTATTCGAAGGATCGGAGCTGTCTTGCGCTCTGAAAGCTTAGGCACGCGTACGTCGTACCCGGCGGTGGAAAGCATATCTCCAACGGTGCTCATCAATTCCCACGCTTCGTTTTGGGAGAGAAGAACTTCTCCTCTTCTGCGGCCGCCAGGACGTAAGAGCTCAGGAAATAAACGCTCTAATCTGGCAATTTGCTTATTCACGAGTTTTCGGCGAGCTTCGCTCCCTGTCGTAAGTGTTACTTCAATTGGTTCAAGAGCATTCTTGTCATTCGGTACTAGAACCTTTGCTAGCCAGGTGCCAGATTCGTCCGGGGGGTCAAGTTGAACAACAATTTGTAATTTAGCTAAACCAGTCACAGGTACGGCCCATTGTGTTATGCGGCGGGCTATATCTGCAGCGCTAGATACAGGAGCGCGAAAGGCCATTCCATCAAGTCGAGAAACTATCATCTCTCCAACATCCTCTTTCGATATAAGAGTAGAAGGTGGGGAGGGGAGCTCAACTTGGCTCGCTGCCATGCGGACAATCGAGTCAGTTAAGTCTCCAATGACTTTTCCGGTGAATTTATGCCGATCTGTTTCCCCAGATGCAATCATTACTGCGCCTGGCGCAGACTGCACAAGTTTCCCGTGTAGGTCGGCATCGAGCAATGCGGGCGCCCACCGTATATGGAAAAGAGACTCATTGGTATCATCATTACGAGTGCCGCCTACTTCGTGGAGTAACGGAAACATTTTTCCTTGGATTACCAATTTGACAGCTGTACCTGCTGCCAGTCCCATCCAGATAGCTGTTGTACTTAACCCCGAGTCTCGCAATGCCCCTAGAGAGACCAACCACCCTAGTGTCGAAGCTATTGGAGCTGAGACGCAAGGAGCGTGTAGGTCACCAGGGAGTTGGAGGTCGTTGGCGGGAGTCCAATCGATAGCATTCGCTCCGTGCGAAGAAAGACGCTCAACAATGAGTTCGTGGGTTTCCGGAATGGTCTTGTATCCTGCAGACCACGCAATGAGGCGGCCATCACTCCATGCAAGTTGGAGTACGGGGTTAGCCAACGTCTCAATTTGTTGTCGGGGCTCTAAGGTCGTATCTGACTCTGGGGTAGGGCCGAGGATTTCTGTGAGAACAGTGTTGATCCGATCTGCCTCTTTGTTTAAGTCATCAAGTACGGTACGTCGTTCTGCGCCTCGGTAAGATTTCCTCGCATTAGCTATTGCTCTTTCAGTTAATTCGAGGTACTTAAATAAGTCTTCAATCCATAGAGTTCGGTGTTCATCTAGGAAAGCCAGTTCGTCGGGGGTTGTAATTTCGTCTAGATGTTTTCTGGCCAGAAGCGTAATTACATGCGCGGATGGCACATTCGGTTCAATATTATTAGCGACGTTATTCTCCTTAGAATATGTGGTTTCGAAATGATCGAAACTGTCAAGTACCTGAAGCGGCTTATCGGGCAACGACAAACCAAATTCGATTGGATTGTATGTTGACAACAGCCCGCAAGAGGCGTTTTCTCCATACTAAAGCTTTTTTACTAGAACTCCACGTATCCTTCGCCTTAATTCGAATAGAATAATGACTGGGTACTGGTGCACATGGAATTTAAACAACAATCACTTCTGAGTCGAAGGCGGCTATGGAACTAAAAGACCGAGTTGTAGTCGTGACAGGTGGTGGGGCTGGTATTGGTGAAGCTCTGGTGCAAGCTGCGGCTTTTGAAGGTGCTAGAAAAGTGATTGTAGCTGACCTTGATGGAGATAAAGCAGTCGCTGTAGCCAAGGCAGTCTCTGGTTCTGCAAAGCAGATCGATGTTTCAAATGAAGAAGAAATCATTGAACTGGTCGACTCTGTAGAAAAAAAATATGGACCAATTGACCTATTCTGCTCGAATGCAGGTTTCGTAACTAGTGCCGGGCTAGAAGACACTAATGAAAGAATCACAAATATGTGGGATGTTCATGTGATGGCACACGTATACGCTGCTAGAGCTGTCCTACCGCAAATGGTAGCCAATAAAGGGGGCTACCTCCTTAACACCGCTTCAGCAGCAGGACTGTTAACTCAGATAGGATCGCTTGCCTATTCTGTCACGAAAGGAGCAGCTGTATCGTTAGCGCAATGGCTTTCTATTAGCCATCATCATCAAGGAATTCGTGTTTCTGTTCTCTGCCCGCAAGCGGTCCGGACAGACATTCTTGCCAATAGTCCCGATACGGCTGATGGATCAGAAGCAGAATGGGAGGAAGGGGGAGTAGCTAGTTCTGACGGGATACTTGAACCAGATTCCGTAGCGCAAGAATGTGTAGAAGCAATAAGGGAGGAACGGTTTCTAGTTCTCCCACACCAACAGGTATCAGATTACATGAGTCATCGTTCTGAAGATATAGATCGATGGCTTAGTGGAATGCGCCGCTTCCAGGAGAAGCTTTATGATGGGCAGCCGTTACCTGGAGATACATTCGTTTCCGATATTTGACTAGTGATAGGGGGGTTATGAGCGAGAATGGAAAGCCAATTAGGTCAACGGATCGGGTAGGTCCGCTACCTGCTTCTTTGGAGAACCCCTTAGATCTCATAGGGAGTGAAGATCTAGAACAATTCAGAAGTGATGGTGTGATTTTAGTGAGAAATGCACTTCACTCAGAGTGGTTACTTCTACTTGAAATTGGTCTGCAAAGAGTGATGAATAATAGTTCCCAAGAGAAGCACATGTTCTTTAAAGGAGAAGAAGGGGAGTTCATCGAAACAATTCGAAATTTTGATGTCATTCCAGAAATCCGCCGTTTTGCGTATGACTCACCTATCGCAGACTTGATTGGAAAGCTTGTCGGATCTAACAATCTGTGGCTCTACTCCGATGAATTTTTTATTAAGGAAGGTGGTAACTCTAGAAGAAC
>JAKMEQ010000055.1 GCA_022425805.1 Acidimicrobiales bacterium | reverse complement strand
CGATGAAGACGAACGAGCGGACCTTAGAGAATTGGCTGTTCAACGCGTAGACCAGATGCAAAGTGAACCGTGCAAAAGCGGCAACTGAACCAGAAATATCTGCGATCACCATAATTTCTGGTTTTGATGGTTTTGGATATTTAAACTTCGGTTCCGCAGGGACTCCACCATATGACAATGAATGTCGGACAGTATTACGAAAATCCAGCGCCCCTTTCCTTCCATGGCGCCTTTTTCTAGCTAAACGCACCGCCAGTTTCCTAGTAAGAGGCCATATCGCCCTTCGTAAGGCAATCATTTCTTCACGGCTTGCGTGCATAAAATCAACATCTTCAGGAAGCGGTTTACGTAAAGTTTTTGCCATAGCTTCAATACCACGGTCAGCAACTAGACGTCGTCGTATTTCAGCTTCAATTTCTTTTTTTAACTTATCAACTCGGTGCTCATATTCGTCTCGAATCAGACGTTGCTCTAGCACATCGGCTTCATCACTTTCAATTTTTGCGATTTCTAGTAGCCGTTCAAGAACCCCTTCAAGATCCAAATTACGTAACGTTCGATACAGGTAATATGTACCTCCAACAGGTCTGCCAGGCTCCATTCCCGCAAAGCGCTGAACAGCCAGCCTAGATACAGATCTCATAAGATTCTGATCTGCTCGCAAAAGGGATTGATATAGCATCTCGGCCAATTGTTCCTGCGAAAGACCTTCCTGTCCACCACCTTGACCCGGCATCTGTCCTGACTGAGGATTTTCTTCTTCGGAACCCGTTGTTAGAGTTTCATCAGAATCGGCGTCTGTAATGTCATATTCTTTTCCTCGTAAAGAGAAATAGACCTCAAATACGGTTTCGAATGATCGCCAATGTGCGTGATTTTTTACCAGTGTTGCAGCTAAGGCATATTTGAAAGTATTTCTGTCTTCTAATGGCACATGTTTTACCGCTGCTACAGCATCTAGATTCTCCGTCAAACTAACTGGTAAACCTGCTTGCCGAAGTTCAACAATAAAGCCATTTAGAAGTTCCAACAAAGGTGAAGCTTCTACCCCAGCGGGAAGGTTCATAGCTATAGGTCGCTATTCAAAGTTTCATCTGTTGAAAATTCTTTGACAGTTTTTTCAATGTCAGAACGGTACTTTAAAAGTATGTTTACAGTTTCCGAAGCGGTCTTAGCATCAATATGCTCGACACCTAGATGCACTAACGTCCGCGCCCAGTCAAGCGTTTCAGAAACCGATGGAGCTTTTTTAAGATCCAACTGTCGGATAGACCGGACCACACGGGCAATTTGATCGCCCAGTGATTCATTGATATCCGGAACTTTCCTAAGGATTATCTCTCGCTCACGTTCAAGGTCCGGATAGTCGATATGAAGAAAAAGGCATCTCCGTTTCAAAGCTTCTGATAACTCCCTCGTGTTGTTCGACGTTAGGAAAACCAGTGGGATTTGTGTAGCAGTTACTGTTCCGAGTTCTGGAATAGAAACTTGATAGTCCGATAAGATCTCGAGTAGTAACGCTTCCGTTTCGATTTCCACACGGTCCACTTCGTCGATAAGAAGCACAACTGGGTCTTCACTTCGAATAGCTTCTAACAATGGACGTGTTAGGAGAAATTCATCCGAGAAGATATCGTCCTCTATCTCTTCCCATGATCCATCACCATTCATGTTGCGTTCTGCTTGGATTCGTAAAAGCTGTTTTTTGTAGTTCCATTCGTACAAAGCTTTCGACTCGTCTAACCCCTCATAACACTGCAGGCGGATCAAACGAGCTCCAATCATTTCTGCAACACTTTTTGCTAGCTGCGTTTTTCCTGTTCCAGCAGGCCCTTCAACCAAAATAGGTTTTTGCAACCGGTCACCAAGGTAAACAACTCCAGAAATTCCATCATCAGCTAAATAACCCACTTCTTGAAGGCTTTCACGGACGCTGGGGACATTTTCAAATCTATAAGACATAATTTTCGAGGTTAGGGGGGGTAAAGGGACAGAGACGAACTGTAGTCAAAATTGCACTATTAATAAGGTTATCCATAGAAAGACCGATAACGGGTACCCTTTAACATGTGAGCAGAATTAATTCCGAAGCTACCAACGAAAATCGCAACGGCCGCTCAGCCTTACTTGTTGGATCTGGTGTTACTTTGTCTAGACTTTCCGGACTTTTTCGGGAACTTGTTCTCGCTAGCTTACTCGGAACAAGGATGGCAGCTGATGCATTCAAGGCAGCCTTACAAATACCCGGTCTCCTTCAAAATATTTTAGGTGAAGGAACATTATCGGCTTCTTTCGTCCCCGTATATAGCCAACTTCTCGATGACGAAGATGAAAAGAGTGACCCCGGTGCTCTCGCTGGTGTAGTGCTCGCTGTTTTAGCATCGGCAACTGGGCTGATTGTCTTTATAGGAATAATCGCAGCTCGACCAATTACTAGGGTTCTTCTTCCGGTACTTCCAGATGCAACCTACGAGCTCACAGTTGATTTGGTGAGGGTCATGTGGGCGGGTTTAGGGTTCATTGTCCTATCTGCTTGGTGCCTCGGAGTCCTCAATGCTCATCGAAAGTTTTTTCTCTCATTTGCTGCACCGGTAATCTGGAATGCAGCGCAAGTAATTCTTGCCTGTATAGCGTGGATAAATGGGTGGAACGATATTGATATTGCTAAGTCCGCGGCTTGGGGCGTATTGATTGGAGGTTTCCTCCAATTTATTATCCAGCTCCCAAGTGTTATAAAAATAGCTCCAACTATACGTCTAAACTTCCGTACATACCTAGGCCCAGCGCGAGAGGTATTCCGAAGGTTCTCACCAGCGGTCATGGGCCGTGGAGTAATCCAACTATCAGCTTTCTTTGATCTGTTCTTAGCTGGGTTTTTAGCGACTGGAGCAATCGCTGGCCTATCAATTGCACAGATTCTTTATTTACTTCCCATAGGAATCTTTGCGATGTCTGTAGTCTCCGCCGACCTGCCAGAGCTTTCACGTGATCAGGGCGATTTCAAAAAAATCACTAGTCGTCTGGAGGTAAGTCAAGAACGAATTGCCTTCTATGTTGCTTTCTCTGCCGTAGCCTTCATCTCGATCGGTAAACCTTTAATAAGCGCTTTATTCGAACGTGGTGACTTCACGGGAGAAGACACCTTATTTGTTTGGCTTATACTCTGCGCTTATAGTCTTGGATTGATCGCTTCAGCTGTGAGTCGCTTACTCCAAAATGCTTGTTATGCAGCTGGAGATACTCGAGGTCCAGCTAAATTTGCAGCCGTCAGGGTTCTAGTATCAGGCGTTATCGGTGTTGTATTCATGTTTCAATTCGACCGACTTGCAATAGATGTAAACCAATTTGTCAAGATCGGAAGTCTTCCATCGTTCCAACCCTTACCGGAGAGCATCCGTTCCATGGAAGCCAGCCCACAAGCTTTAGGTGCAATCGGCCTAGCACTAGGAAGTGCGGTTGGTTCATGGGTTGAGTACATCTGCCTAAAACGACTTGTCAGCCGATCACTTCCTCCTTCGAATCAATTACCTAAACCTCTTCGCAAACTTACACTCCCTTTAATCGCATGTGGAATAGTCGGAGGAGCTATGTCGTGGGTCTTCAACGGAACACATGCGCTTATCCTTGGACCTCTTCTACTACTCGTCACTGGATTAATATATGTAGGTTTTACATATAAAAACGGATCCAGACCTGCAAAAGACTTCCTACGGTTTATGAAGTTAGTGGATCGGCACTAACTTCATCATCACCCGAATCGTTCAGTACGACCAGTTCATCGCGATGGATAACTTCCAGACGCATTCCCTGTGGGCGTTTATTACTAGAAATTTTGATAAGAGAAGATAATTCTTGAGAACTGAGGGAAGTTAGACCACGCGCCAGTGTTTCGCCAAGAGAATTGACCACCGTGACGGCATCTCCTTTAGCGAAGTCACCGGTAGTGGCCTGTATCCCGACCGCCAGCAGTGATCCCCCTTTATTTAGTAAAGCTTGTTCTGCCCCGGCATCGACTTCAAGGATAGCTTTCGCCTCCAATGCAAAAGCTATCCAAAGTTTTTTTGCAGAAAGCTTTCGTCGATTAGGTCGAACTATGGTTCCGGTACCCGGTACTTCGTTCAGTGCGTCTGCTAATACGGTATTTCGCTTTGCTGACGCAATAGTTGTTGTGACACCTGACCAAGCTGCCATACGAGCAGCGGCAAGCTTAGATTGCATCCCTCCGCTTCCTTGAGGGCCACCGGATTCTCCTAATATAGCTTTCAATTCAGTACGCGAATCGATCTCGTTTATCAACTCAGCATTAGGATTCAAATGAGGATCAGAAGAAAAAATTCCATCCGTGTCAGTAAGTATTATCAACTTTTCAGCTTGGACTAGGTGTGCAATGAGAGCTGCGATTCGGTCATTATCACCCCACCGTATAGCATCGTCCGCTACTGCATCGTTCTCATTCACTATGGGGATTATTCCAGCTGATAGCAGCGATTGGAGAGTTGATTTTGCATGAAGATAGCGACTGCGAACAAAGAAGTCATCCGGAGCCAGCAATAGTTGTCCATAGTTCAAATCGTGCCGCCCTAGTTCTTCCCCATATATTGCCATGAGCTTAGGTTGACCTATCGTAGAAGCTGCTTGGAGAACCCGAGAGTCGGTTGGTCTTCCATCGGTATATCCCAAAGTTGCTAAGCCTGCCCCTATAGCACCGCTACTGACGAGAATAATCTCACTGTATTTATTCCTTACCGAAGCTACCTCGTCACAGAGTTTCGCTATTGTTTCTCGCTCGATTGATCCATCAACTTTAGTTAGTGAAGATGTTCCGATTTTAACTACGACTGTCATTTTTCTATTCTCGCAGCATTGCAGCAGTAATTCTTGTATTTACGGTGAAGCGATTAAAAATCAAAGTTTCCGTCTTCCTCATAATTAAATTCCAAACCGGCAATTCGAACAAGGTCACCTTGCTTAACCCCAGCTCGCTTCAATGCTTTATTTACCCCTAATTTTTCAAGTGACAACTGGACATACTGAAGCGCTTCAATGTTTGTCAGGTCGTTCAGTGCCACAGCTCGCTCAGCTTCTCTACCGAGCACCGCATATGCCCCATCGTTAGCCACCGCAACCGTGATACCTTTCGGGCGGGGACGGTGGATAATAATCTCTTCTCTCGTAACAGGGGTCTGAGATCGTGCATCGATGACCAGTCGTTCCATTTCCGTAACCGCTTCCTTCAAACCATGTCCCGTAACTGAAGAAATCGATATACAACCTTCTGGTACGTCAAAAACTCCTACATCATGCTTTGACGCCAGAAGCACTCGAGGCCTTACAAGAAGATCAGGTTGATATCGCTCTAACTCTTTTAATAAACCTTCCAGTTGCTCAGAAGGTGACGTGTCATCATATGCGGCTAAATCAAGAAGGATCACTAACACCCTTGCGCGTTCTACATGACGAAGGAATTGATGGCCGAGTCCTTTCCCTTCCGATGCTCCTGAAATCAACCCGGGTATGTCAGCAACCACCATTTCGAAATCATCCCTCGTTCTGACCACACCTAGATTTGGAACAAGTGTAGTAAACGGATAATCAGCGATTTTTGGGCGAGCTGCAGATATTCTCGATATAAGAGTGCTCTTACCCACATTTGGGAACCCGACTAGCGCTACATCAGCTAAGAGTTTCAGTTCCAGTCGAAGCCATTGCTCTTCTCCATGCTCCCCTTGTTCGGCGAAACTCGGAGCTCGCCTCCGGTTTGACAGAAATCGAGCGTTACCTTTACCGCCTTGTCCTCCCTGTGCTGCTAGCCACTTTGATCCTGCTATTGACAAATCTGCGAGTATTTGACCTTCAAGGTTACGGACTATGGTTCCTACCGGTACTAATATTTTTTTCGATTCTCCCCTAGCACCGTGGCGGCGTTTTCCTTCGCCGTGACGGCCATTTCCTGCTTTACGATGTGGATAGTCCTTAAATGCAAGTAGAGACGCAATATTATTGTCTGCTACGAGCCAAACATCACCACCGCCTCCGCCATCTCCACCGTCAGGTCCTCCTCTATTCACATGCGCTTCTCTTCGAAAAGCAACACAACCCGCTCCGCCATCACCGGCCTGAACATTGAGACCACATTCATCAACGAAATTAGACACGTGACTACCTTAGATTCAAATAGCTGTCAATGAACTCTTCGATGAAAGAAATAGAGATTCAGAGGAATTTATTCTGGGATAATATCAACTAGCTTACGACCGCGTCGCGCTCCGAACTTTACCCAACCATCTGCAGTAGCGAAAAGAGTGTCGTCTCCCCCTCGGCCAACATTATTGCCTGGGTAGATCCGTGTGCCACGTTGACGCACCAATATAGAACCTGCAGAGACGTGTGTTCCATCATATGCTTTGACGCCTAAGCGTTGGGAATTTGAGTCTCTACCGTTGCGGGTGGAACCCCCACCTTTAGTCTTTGACATGCCTAGTTGTCCTTTGTGATCTCAGTGATTCGTATATCATTATAGTTTTGCCGATGACCCCACCTGCGTCTTTGGTTACTCTTATTTTTATAGGTGAAACCATTAATTTTTTTTCCTCGGCTCAACGCAAGAATTTCGGCTGTGACTCTTGCTCCTTTAAGCTCGTCAGGAGTTGCTAAGACCTTATCTTCGTCTACGATCATGACAGGTGAAAGTTCAACTGCAGATCCTACTTCCCCAAGCAACTCAACTTGGATGACTTGGTCTTTTTCAACGCGGTATTGCTTACCGCCGGTTTTTACTACGGCATACATAAGTGACAAGCCTAGTACTTTCTATGTAAAAACCCACACCTTTATAGCGTAGAAGCATGCTTATCGGAGAATCTAGTTTTGCGCTTTTTGGAATGCTTGCACTAGCCCTTCACCGATCCGCTTTCGCGTCATCTCTACTAGTCCCAAATCAGAGATCCCTAAGACTTGAGTACGAGTTTTATCACGAGACAATGCTTCTCTGAATACGCGTAGCACCTCGTCACGATTTTTGTGGATTTCCATATCGACAAAGTCAATCACAATAATTCCGCCTATATCCCGAAGACGCAACTGGCGCGCTACTTCTTTCGCCGCTTCTAAATTATTCTGATATACGGTTTCTTCGAGGTTAGACGAACCAACATTTTTCCCAGTATTAACATCGACAACAGTTAAAGCTTCAGTATGTTCGATTATTAGTGAACCGCCCGATGGCAGCCAAACCTTAGAGTCTAGAGCCTTAGTTAATTGTTCATTGACATAGAATCGTTCGAATAGGGGAAGTTCTTGTTCGGTAGGGTCATGGAACTCAATGCGATCTGCAAGAGCTGGCGCCATTGTTTCTAGATACGAACTTGCTTCTTCATATAACGATCTGTCATCAACAACAACCGACCGATATTGTTTGTTAAATTCTTCTCGAATAACGCGGAACGGCATCTCCGGCTCTCGGTATATAAGGGCCGGAGCATCTGATGCTTTTGCAAGTTTTTGGATCCTGTCCCATTGGTCCACTAGCCGTTGGACATCCAATTCGATCTCCTGTTTGGTTATATCTTCAGCTGCGGTTCGGAGAATCACTCCATGTTGAGCGGGTTTGGCTCTCTCAAGAATTTGGCGTAATCGCTTTCGTTCTTTATCTGGTAATCGTTTTGAAATACCGAATGTTGAACTATTGGGCACCAGAACTACAAAACGACCTGCGAGAGACACTTCTTGAGTGAGTCGGGCTCCTTTGTGTGCGATCGGATTTTTAGTAACTTGACATATGATCACTTGTTTGTTTTTCAAGGTGTCTTCAATACGTTTCGTGCTTTTACGTCCTGATTCTTTTTCGTTCTCATGAACTAAATCGCTCTGATAAAGAACAGCGTTCTTAGGAGTTCCAATATCTACGAAAGCCGCTTCCATCCCCGGAAGTACATTTTCAACTCTGCCTAAATAAACGTTACCGTGGATTTCTGTTGCGTCATCAGCAGGCCGTGAGACAAAAAACTCTAAGAGAGAACGCCCCTCAATCGTAGCTATTTGCGTCAATCCATCTTCGACATGAACAGCCATTGTGTACCGTCCAACAGCTTTTCCCTTACGTTCCTGACCGCGTCTCCTATTGAGTGTCGCTTCATCAAGCTTTATTTTCTCACTATTTGGAGAGTCTTGGTTTCCAGTGTTTGTTCGGCTATTCGATTTAGAACGCCGTCTTTTTCGGCGCTTATTATTGGTATTTTTCTGTTCAGCGGGTGAATTTTTATTGGCGTTGTTCTGACCAGCAAGAGGATTTTTATTAGCGTTTTTCTGTGGTACTGGCGCGGGGCGCGAATCACCTATCTGAGGTTTTCGATTTTGACCGTTAGGTTCTTTATTGGGTGCTATATCCCCTTTTTTGCTTTCGACATGCGAGTTTGCCTCATTCTCTTGGGCCTCGTCTCGTTCGGACATGAATAATTTCCCTTCTCATGATGCGCCAATCGGTATGCGCATACGGGTAGCTCCTTCGACTTCAAGTGGGTCGAGTCGTGCAGCTCCCTGTTGGACTATTTGTTTTCTTCTACGGAGTTTGTATTCGCTCAAACAAGGTTGAATGGACCGTAATAGCTCACTTGGACGCAACGACCGAGGTTGTGTTCCTAATTCAGCTGTCACGACTACTTTCCCATCTTCTTCATTTGTTCTTTTTTCGAGAGAATGAACCAACGGTTTAATATCATCGGTAATTTTTTTTCCTTTTCTCTCTCGGACTGTAACGATTTCTTTCATTTCATTCATTCTACCTAACCACAGATCAACCGTGACGTTATCTTCATTTACTGTTAGATCCCAAACAGATGAAGTCACTGTTTGCTGCAATGAAGGAGGTTTCCCTTCCATGATCGCAGCTCCATTAATTGCTATGCCTTCGGGAAGGTGAGAAGTCAAAAGATCACTAATTTCTAACAAGTCAAATGGCAGCCCGTTTGAATCGTCGACCTGTACATCAATATACTCACAGTCCGACTCCGAACCAGTGGGGAGAGCTAATCCATAAGATATTCGAGGGCGTGGTGAAAATCCTTCACTATATATCATTGGCACATTAGCGATACGTAATGCTCGCTCCCACACCTTTGCTATGTCACGGTGACTGGCAAAACGTATTCTCCCCATTTTATTCGACCGAAGCCTGAGCCGTATCAATGTTTATCTCCACCGTTAGAACGTGTTCCGATTGTCAAAAGTTGCGGCCTGACCCCACCATTTTCAAGATCTTGCCATGTCCCTTGACTTCCGCCCACGGGTGGTGAAGTAGATGCCACTACGTGATCTATACCAAATCCAGTACATGCCCCACAGTCATAGCACGGAGTCCACCGACAATCTTCAAGCCCTACCTGTTCAAGCGCATCGCGCCACTCTTGCCAGAGAAAATCTTTGTAAAGTCCTGCATCTAGATGGTCCCATGGAAGCGGTTCCGTTTTTTCACGATGACGGTACGTGTACCAATCGATCGACAGTTCATGGTTTTCCATGGCTGTCGACCACCGGTCAAGGTCAAAATGTTCGCTCCATTCTTGGAAGGTTCCTCCAGAGCGCCACACATCTTCAAGGACATCTGCCAACGCCCTATTACCGCGACTCAGAATTCCTTCTACTACTGTCGCTTTTGGGTCATGCCATTTCAACTGCACGCCTCGCATTTTCCGCGTCGCGTCTTTAAGTAAATTGACCTTTCGTTGCAATTCAGTTGTTGTATTCTGCCCAAACCACTGAAATGGGGTAAACGGTTTTGGAACAAACCCACCAACGCTCACAGTCACTGAAGCATTTTTTGTATATTTTTTTCCTATCTCTGCACAGTTCTGTGCAAGAGTTGCAATGCCTAACGTATCTTCATCAGTTTCTGTAGGAAGACCGATCAGGAAATAGAGTTTCATACGGCGCCAACCCTGAGAGAACGCTGACTCAACCGCCCCATAAAGGTCTTCTTCCGTGATTAATTTATTGATAACCTGGCGCATGCGCCAACTTCCTGCTTCTGGAGCAAATGTGAGGCCTGTCCGTTTGACTCCCTGTATCGTTGCTGCAATACCCACTGTAAATGCATCAACACGCAGGGAAGGCAACGAGACACTCACCTGGCCGCAAGAAAGCGTATCGTCGGTAGTCAATTCGACTGCTTTCTCAATGTCGCTGTAGTCCGCTGTTGATAGGGACGTCAAAGCGACCTCATCGTAACCGGTTCGTTCTATTCCACTTTTGACCATTGTCCTCACTTGCTCAACCGAGCGTTCACGTACAGGTCTCGTGATCATTCCCGCCTGGCAAAATCGACAACCTCTCGTGCAACCTCTAAAAACTTCGACATTTAACCTGTCATGCACTACTTCGGTTATGGGGACTAACTGATTCTTTGGGTATGGCCATTCTTCTAGGTCAGCGATAGTGCGTTTTTCAACTACTTTCGGAGCTAACTCATTTTTTGGTTCCAGCAGCTGGTGTCCGTGACTGTCTTTCGTAACCTCATAGAGTGCAGGAACATAGACCCCTTCAATTTCTGAAAGGTTTTCCAATAGGTGATTTCTGCTCTTTGGGTCATTACTATTTGATTTCCATGCGTGAATCGTATGAGTTAGTTCAGTTATTACCTCTTCCCCATCTCCAAGTACAAAGAAATCGACGAATTCAGCTAATGGTTCAGGGTTGTACGTACAATGACCTCCCGCACCAACAAGCGGGTCATTAACGGAACGCTGCTTGGATCGAAGTGGAATACCAGCGAGGTCAATGCAGTTCAAAACATTTGTGTATACCAATTCAGATGACAAGTTGAATGCAACTACATCAAACTCAAATGCTGGCCTGTGTGTATCGACACTAAATAGGGGGATGTTTTGCTCTCGCATAATTGCTTCAAGGTCTATCCATGGCGCATAAGCACGCTCTGCTTCCCCAATATCAAGTTCATTAACAATTTCATAGAGGATTTGAAGGCCTTGATTTGGAAATCCAACCTCATACACGTCCGGATACGTTAAAAGCCAAGCAACGTTTTTAGCATCGTGTGCTGGTTTTTGTGCTCCTCTTTCCAATCCAATATACCTTGCGGGTTTTTCAACTTTGATGAGAATTTCTTCTAACGCCGGCCAGATAGTGCTCATAAGATTGTTTCTTCCTTCTTCAAGTTTCTCATTTTACTCTAGAGTACCCATAGGACTACCTAACGACCTCATACCTGTGCATATGAACGTTCAGCACCAGCCCAATAGCGATGAAAGTTGTAAGCGCAGAAGAACCCCCGTAGGACACGAACGGTATTGGGATCCCGGTGATTGGCATGATTCCCAAAGTCATACCAACCGACTGAAACATTTGGAACATGATCATGCAAAGAACACCTACACAAATAAGTGCCCCTAAGAGGTCTGATGATTTCTTCGCAGTTCTCCAACATCGCCAAATAACAACAGCGAATAAGCCTAGAACTACTACTGCACCTACAAATCCGAATTCTTCTCCAACGACAGAAAAAATAAAGTCAGTATGTTGTTCGGGAACAAACTCCCCCCGAGTTTGCTGGCCCTGCCCAAACCCTTGCCCACGTAATCCCCCACTCCCAATAGCTATTTGAGCCTGCGTTTGTTGATAAGCAGCTTCAGTTTGACTCGATACAGGGTCGATGAATGAAGTTAATCTATCTCGTTGGTACTCCTGCAATAAGCCAGTGCTCCAAATTGTAATTACACCAGTAATACCCGCAATTGTCATCAGAAATATGTGGCGGGTTTGCGCTCCGCCTACCAATAGCATTCCCATAGTAATAGCGATGAAAACCAAGGCGGACCCTACATCTGTTTCAAGTAGTATCAACCCCAATGGGACAGCGGAAAGGAAAAGAGCATAAATGAGTTGCTTTTGATTTAGGTGCCCATCAAATTGCTCGAGGTAGCTGGCAAGAGCAAAGATAAATGCGACCTTGCATATCTCAGATGGTTGCAATTGGAACTGCCCAAACTCGAACCAAGCTCGCGTTCCGTTACGTTCGACTCCCAACGGAGTCAGAACCAATAGAAGCATGAACGATGAACCCCAGAAAAGAATGGGAACCCAATCTCGAAGACGCCTATAAGGTACCAAAGCTGCGAATACCATTACACAAAAACCAAGAACTACATTCAGAAGCTGTCGTGATAGGAATGACCTGTCATACAGATCTGGATCGGTGCCTCTAGTAGCACTGTAAACCATGAATATGCCTGTGATTGCAAGTACCACCACGCTTAGAATGAGAGCAAGGTCTATGTGCAGCCATGGGGATATCGGATTCCCTGAAGGATTAAGTGATGATTTCCTCCGAGACCGACTCATTTCCTTCATGATTTCTTTCCTGTCGTTACCAATGGTATTTCAAAAATAGCTTCAAGGTCTCTTTCGCTTTCCTGAACTTGTTGTCGTGCTACTTCGTCTTCTTCTTCGCTACTTAAGTGACGCGGTACGATTCCGTACGCTATTTTCTCTAAGTATTTACGGACTACTGGAGCGGCTACAGCCCCACCGAAACCGGCTTCTTCCAGTACCACAACTGCAATATATTCTGGATCCGGATTTGGCCCCCAAGCGACAAAAAGTCCGTAGTCCGCAATCAATTCTTCAATGCTTTGCTTTTCTGAAGTTCCTGTCTTTCCTGATACTGGCCAATCTTCATGAGGGAAGTTCAAAAAAGCTGAATAGGCCGTTCCTACTTGACCATTATCGGGACGACGCCATGTTGTTACTCCTGCTAAGCCATCGAGGATCGGTTGAGTGTAGGCAGCGGGAAGATACAGTTCTCTCGTTACACGAGAGGCAAATTCAACTTCAGTTTCGCCTGTGATTGGGTTAAGGCTACGTAGGCCGATATTTGGCGCATAGAGCGTTCCCCCGTTAACTAACGCAGCATACGCATTGACTATTTGTAGTGGTGTTGCCAACACGTCCCCCTGCCCGATAGATGTATTTAAGGTATCACCAGTAAGCCACTGGTCTGTCAAGAAAGCTTCTGGGTTTTGCCTGTATGCCTCACGCCTTGTATCGGGAGTAGGTATCCTTCCTGCATTCTCATTCGAAAGAGTTACGCCACTAGGCACACCAAACCCAAAATAACGGGCTGTGACTTGAGGTGACTCCAAATCAAACCCAGGAAGAATATCAAAATGCGTCGCAAGATTATAAAAATACACATCCGATGAATATGTAAGGGCTAAACGAAGGTCCACATCACCGTTAGGAAGCGCCCCAGCATTTTGGAATTCGCATGTACCACCTTCACAAGTCGGAATAGTATAAACTCCCGTGTCAACGTACATCGAATTCACCCCAAGAATTCCACGTGAACCGATCAACCCTGTATCTAACGCTGCATACGCTGTAAATGGTTTAAAAGTCGATCCGGGAGGATACGTTCCCTGAATTGCTCGATTCAGTAAAGGAAGGTTGTTCCCAGGGTCTATTAGTTTATCGTATTCATCTTGTGCTATTCCAGAAACGAAAAGTCCCGGATCGTACGTCGGGAATGATGCCATCGCAAGAACTGTTCCGTTTCTGGGGTTCATTACGACCATGGCTCCAGCTGGCGCCCGATAAATTATTACTCCCTCCTCTTCGAATTTTGTTGGCTGCTGCCGAGCGATATCTAGCCCTTCTTTGAGATATTGTTCCGCCATTGCTTGTAAATCAATATCTATAGTTAGTTGAACATCGCTACCGGCTCGTGCTGGAACTTCTTCGGTGGTGTCCAATATGTTATTAAATCTATCTACAACAACTGTTTTCCTTCCGGGAGTTCCTCGTAAAGCATTTTCGTAGAATAGTTCAATCCCCGCTTTTCCTATTTCGTCGTTTGCAAGGTAGGGCTTTGCTGCATTCGCAACTTGCGAAAGCTCCCCTTCACTCAAACTGCCTACATAGCCAAGAATATGTGCAGCTAAACTTCCATATGGGTAATCACGTACAGTTATGATAGTTGTTCCTACTCCTGGCCATTTATACGAGAACTCAGCCAGATAAACTTGAAGTTCTTTGGAAATATCTTGAACAACGGGAACTTCGGCAAACGGGCCATAACGGTCAGATTCATATGCGGCTTCAATTTGTGTAACTTTTGTTAGTTTTCCAGAAAGACTAATTTCGCGTGCTAAGTCGAAAAAAAGTTGATCTAAGTCCGATGTCTTCACAGTAGACATTTCTTCTTTGTCGAGAGTTACTACAATCGACTGTCGATTATTGACAAGAATACGCCCGTTGACATCGATAATTCGTCCGCGAGGAGCTCGTTCGATAATAGTTTCGGTCGTATTATCCACCACACGCTCGATGAATGCTGTTTCTTTTATGATCTGGAGATACCAAAGGCGCGCAACAAGGGGCACAAATAAGCATATTGCAACGGCACCCAAAATCGCTAAGCGCAGGCGTCGAGAACGGCTATCAGCTCGTTGACCGATCATGATAGGAGATCCAAGAAAAGCATAGTTACCGTATTCTCCCTAGCGAAGATGGGAGCAAAAGCCGATGCGCGTTGAATGCCCATGCCATTAAGAAATGAATCGGCATCATGAGAAGACCTGTGTACAAACTCGAGATAACAAGAACTTTCCCAAAACGCTTGTTGTAGAGGTTTGGCTGTACTAATAACTCACCGAATGTCACAAACATAAGTAACCCGACGGAAACTGCGGCGACAGAGATGATCAGTCGAATGATCAACTCAGCATCTTCACTGAGAAAGTTTGCTATCTGTCCTAAGAGGTACCCGATAAGAGCGTATGTCAAAGCGTTCAATCCCAAAGGGGTAGCTAAGTACATGTCATAGAATAAACCGCCTGTAAAACCGACAACAGCTCCACCGACCGGCCCCCCATACCATCCAGCTGCTATAGCTCCAGCGAGCACTAGTTCGGGCATCACTCCGAAAAACCGAAGCGATGAGAACAACTCAAGTTGAAGAATGAGTAGGAAAATAATAGCAATAGCGTTCTTTATCACCGATACTGCAGCCATGTTTTTTAACCCCGTCCTGGAGGTTCGTAAAGCACCACAGTTACGAAATCAAGATTTTTCATTTGGCCAGTAGGTTCAACTAAAAGTTCTTTCTCAAGATTTACTTCATTTGGAATCACTTCAACAACTGAACCGACTGCAAAGCCCTCAGGGTACGGGCTTCGATCAAGTCCACTGGTCACTAATATGCTGCCAACTTCAACAGGGGCGGAAATAGGTATACCGTCAGTGACCTTCAGTGGTTGTCCAACTCCATTGCCAGAGAGAATACCAATTTCTTTTGTTCCGATAGCTAGGACACCAATATTGACACCCGGATCAGTAATTAGACGCACACGCGCATCACGGAGTCCAGGATTCTCGATTCTCCCGATCAAGCCCCCAGTCGAAATAACTGGCATTCCTTCTCGGATACCACTCTGAGTTCCTTTATTGATTTCGAGGATGTATGGATCAAAATTCGAAACAGATCCTGCTGTAACTTCTGCTACAGCTGTCTCCTGTCCACCAAGACCAAGTAAGTCTAGTTGCGCACGTAATGCCGCTAGGTCATTTACAGCGCCTTCATTTGCGATTCTATATTCTAAAAGCTGATCCAATTGAGAGCGCAAAAGAGCATTTTCGCGTTCCAATTCATCCCCGTTGCTTAGGGACTCCCACGCATCACCGACAGGGTCAAAAACAACTCTTGCCAAAGAACGGAATGGCTGCACTATGACAATACCTGCTTTTTTCAAATTGGTGACAGGCTCGTAGCCGCGCGCATCCAAAGAGATCAGGGTAGCTGAAGCTAGGACCAAGATAGCGAGTGTAAATCGTGAGCCACTGTATCTACGTGGCAAAACCATCCAGCAGCGACCTTACTATCCCTACACCTGGGATGAAGAGAAGAGAACGCCTTTGAGAGAATCAAAGGACTCTAGCGACTGTCCAGAACCCAAAACAACTGCATGGAGTGGATCAGGAGACACGCACACCGGCATTCCTGTCTCGTGAGCGACGCACTCAGGCATACCGTTCAACAATGCTCCCCCTCCAGCTAACATAATCCCCTTTTCCATAATGTCGGCAGCTAACTCAGGGGGGGTAACTTCAAGAGTCATTTTCACAGCATCAACAATGTCAGACAAAGGCTCAGCGATGGCTTCCCGAATTTCAGAAGTTGAGGTGACAATGGTCTTAGGTAAACCAGATATGAGATCACGTCCACGCACTTCAGCATAAAGCTCTTCTGTCACCCAAGCGCTCGCCAGTTTTATTTTCAATTCCTCAGAAGTTCGAACGCCAAGCGCTACGTTGTATTCTTTTTTGATAAATTGCACGATCGAATTATCGAGTTCATCGCCTCCAACACGAACAGACTTGCTTGCAACCACTCCCCCTAAGGAAATAACCGCTACTTCTGTAGTGCCCCCGCCGATATCGACAATCATGTTTCCGGCAGGTTCCTGAACACGCATTCCTGAACCTATAGCGGCGGCCATTGGCTCTTCGATGATGTATGCGGGCTTCCGAGCTCCAGCGTATTCAGCTGCTTCTTGGACGGCACGCTGCTCCACACCGGTTATACCAGATGGTACGCAAATCACCATTCGAGGTTTCGCCAGCCGACTCTGATGGACCTTCTCTATAAAATGACGCAGCATTTCTTCACACATATCGAAATCAGCAATAACTCCATCGCGTAATGGCCGTGAAGCACGAATATGGTCTGGGGTTCGCCCAATCATCCGTTTTGCATCGGTACCAACTGCTAACGCAGATCCGTCGCGAATATCGATAGCAACGACAGATGGTTCGTCAAGAACAATACCTTCACCACGAACGTATACCAATGTATTGGCTGTTCCAAGGTCAACCGCCATATCTCGACCCATCACACCAAGTATTGAAGCCATAATTTCTACCGTTCGTCTTTACAATTTACGTTTACATCGCAAACAGGAAATAACTTTGTTGCGTTCTGGTGCAAGTCTGTATCTCCGCTTGTTTCCAGTGTACGACGAGTTACGAAAAGTGCAATACACCTATTCAATATTGGAAGCAGAACTCAGTTAAAAAATATTTTAATCTCACGACGTGCAGATTCTGACGAGTCGGACCCGTGAACTAGGTTCTCTGTAAACAACGCACTGTAATCTCCACGTATAGTTCCAGAATCTGCTTCAGCAGCATTAGTTGACCCCATCATCTTTCGGACAATCGACCACGTGTCTTCTGGACCTTCAACGACCATTGCGACCGCAGGGGAACGCCCAATAAAGGCTACTAGATCATTGTAGAATGGTTTGCCTACATGCTCTTCGTAATGTTGACCGGCAAGGTCAGGATCTATTGTCAGCATTTGTAATGCAACAATAGCTAGACCTTTTTCTTCAAATCGTGAAATAATTTTACCTACAAGACCTCGTTCAACCGCATCAGGTTTACACAATACTAAAGTTTGATTCATATAAGCATTTTATCGTTACAACGCGACAACGAGACCGTTGTTCACGTTGAGGCCAAATATGCGTCACGTATAGCACCAGCAACATACAGAGACCCTGTTCCTAGGATCACATCCTGATCTTCTGCTTCGGACATGGCAAACTCCAAGGCATCTTTTGGATTTTTGCATATTTTTACATCACTAGCTACATGTTGAATTACATTGGCTAAGACATCTGCCGGCATAGCCCTCTGAGCTACTGCTTGTGTACAAATAACAAGGTCAGCTTCGTCAACCTTCAAACAGTCGGTCATCCATTCTGCGTTTTTTTCTTGAGTCATCCCGATAATCAGAATTCGTTTACCGTCAATTCTAAAACTTTTCTCCAAAGTAGTTAACGCAGCTTCAGCTCCGGGGGGGTTGTGTGCCCCATCAACGATAAGGAGCGGGGAATTTCTAAGAATTTCAAACCGAGCTGGAAGGTAAATATCTTCAAGCCCAGACTGGACTACCTCGTACGGCAATGCTGCCCCGACGAACGCTTCTGCTGCTGACAATGCTATAGATGCGTTGTTTCCTTGGTGTTCACCATGAAGTGGGAGGAATAGATTCTCGTAGACCTCTGTTTGAGAACGGAGAGTTAACTGCCTTCCACCTAATGCAAGTTCATTCTCTTCACATAAGAAATCGTTATCTCTTCGGTAGATTTGTTTAGGGTTTTCTGCTGTAAAGATATCGTCGAGTTCGTCATCGATCACACCGAGGCACAAATCTCCTGTTTCACGAATGATTCCAGCTTTCTCCCAAGCTAATTTTCTCTGCCAGCCTTCTTCTCCATCTGTGTGGTCATAACCAATATTGGTAATAACAGATACAACTGGGTCACCTACGTTAGTAGCGTCAAATCTCCCTAGCATTCCTACTTCCACGACTGCTACATCCACAGCTGAATCAGCAAAGCACCTGAACGCTGCTGCTGTTACTAATTCAAACCAACTCGGACTGAACTCTAAGTGATCTTCCACAAGTGACAAAACGGAAACAGCCTCAGCAAAATCTTCTTCGCTAATTGGTTCTTTACAAATTTGAATACGTTCCGTAATCGAACTGACATGGGGAGAGGAGTATGTGCCAACTGTTAGGCCAAGTGAGTTCAATAATCCCGAGATCATCGCTGCTGTAGAACCCTTCCCATTCGTTCCTGTCACATGAATCATCGGGAAATCTCGTTGTGGGTCGCCGATAGCTTCTAATAAAGAAACCATGTGTTCCAATGAAAGACCATCAATTTTTTCGAGGGTTAAACGTCGATTAATATGGAGGTCTAGATAATCTACCGCTTCATCAATAAGCATCTTCGTTAACCCACAATGCTCAAGAAGCGGCTAAGCCACTCTCTCCTCGAAGGATAAGTTCTGGAGGCGCTGTCTTCCGGACAACGTCTTCGCTAATGACACATGTCAGAACATCATCGCGACTAGGCAAATCATACATGACTTCAAGAAGAACATCTTCTAGGATCGATCGGAGTCCGCGCGCTCCCGTTTGTCTATCTAGCGCTAGTTCTGATACTGCAGCTAGAGCTTCTTCAGTAAATTCAAGCTCGACATCCTCAAATCCGAAGTACTTTTTGTACTGTTTAACGAGAGCATTTTTGGGTTCTGTAAGTATTCTTACAAGGGCATCAGACTCTAAATTACCTACTGCCCCGACAACGGGTAGCCGGCCGATAAATTCCGGTATTAACCCATATTTAACAAGATCTTCTGGTTGTACCTGAGAATAGAGTTCGGTCAAGTTTTTTTCAGATGGGCGTCTAATATCGGCTGCAAAGCCCACCCCGCTACTTCCAACACGCCTTTCGATCACATCGTCTAGTCCAGCGAAAGCCCCGCCGCAGATAAAGAGAATATTTTTAGTGTTGATCTGGAGGAATTCCTGATGAGGGTGTTTACGGCCTCCCTGTGGGGGGACAGAAGCTGATGTTCCCTCCAATATTTTTAGAAGAGCTTGCTGAACGCCCTCGCCGGAGACATCTCGAGTAATCGATGGGTTTTCGCTTTTCCTAGCGACTTTGTCAATTTCATCGATATAGATGATGCCCATTTCAGCTTTTTTAATATCAAGGTCTGCAGCTTGAATAAGTTTGAGGAGAATATTTTCCACGTCCTCACCGACATACCCTGCTTCTGTTAACGCAGTAGCATCCGCTATAGCGAATGGGACGTTAAGCATCCTGGCCAGTGTTTCTGCCATTAATGTTTTTCCACAACCTGTAGGTCCGATTAAAAGGATATTGCTTTTCGAAAGTTCAACGTCGTCATCGTTGATCTCGCCTACTTGTACTCGTTTGTAATGGTTGTATACGGCAACGGAAAGAATTCGTTTCGCTTGGTCTTGACCGATGATGTAATCGTCCAGGAAATCGTTTATTTCGCTGGGCTTTGGGAGCTCTTCAAACCCTAGCTCGATGGGTGATGAAAGTTCTTCATCGATTATCTCGTTACAAAGGTCAATGCATTCGTCGCAGATGTAGACGCCTGGGCCTGCAATAAGTTTTTTTACTTGTTTCTGAGACTTCCCACAGAATGAGCATTTGAGAAGTTCACCACCTTCTCCAAACTTCGCCACAGCTTCTCCTCTTCTATCCGTTTTCTACTGCAGATATAGGTCCTGAATTATCTACTTCGCCTCTAGCTTCGATTACTTCATCGATTATGCCGTACTCTTTAGCTTCGTAGGCGTCCATAATGTTGTCTCGATCAGTATCCATTTGTATTTTTTCGACGCTTTGCCCTGTGTGGGTCGCTAGGACTTCTTCGAGCTGATTTTTAAGCCGTTGAATTTCACGGGAAGCTATTTCTAGGTCTGATACTTGTCCTTGTGCCCCAGCGTATGGCTGATGGATCAGGATCCGAGAATGTGGCAGTGCCAATCGTTTACCAGCTGTCCCAGCTGCCAAGAGAACCGCAGCTGCTGCTACTGCCTGTCCATAACAGATAGTAGCGATTTCTGGCTTGATATAAGACATCGTGTCATAGATCGCAAAAACAGAGTTGATATTCCCACCGGGTGAATTGATGTAGAGGCTTATATCTTTATCAGGGCTTTCAGATTCGAGATGGAGAAGTTGGGCGCAAACAAGATTAGCGATTCCATCATCAATTGGAGTACCGATAAAAATGATATTTTCCTTGAGCAGCTTTGAATATAGGTCATATCCTCGTTCACCACGATTTGTTTGCTCAACGACTGTAGGAACAAGGTAGCTATTTGGGTTTATGATGTTACTCACTTTATTCTTCTTCCTGTGGTTCGATGCCACCAGTATCTTCTAGTTCTTCTTCATCTTCATTTTCGCTTATATTTGACGGCTTGTCTGTGTTCTCTGGTAAAAGAAATGCATCGTGAGGTATTTTGTTACCTTCTGGGTCAAGGATTTCAACATTTTCTTCAAGGAATCGCATCGCTTGTTGTTTTAACAAGTCCGCTTTTAACGTAAGCATTTGCCCATTCTCACGAAATATTTCTTCAATGTTCTCTGGATCTTGGTTGAAGTGTTCTGCCATAACTTTGATCTCATCTTCGATATCTGTTTCTTCTACGGCTATTCCTTCTGCAGCAGCAACAGCACGAAGAGCTAGATCTATCTTCACGACCTGAGAGGCTGGTTCTTTCATATTCTCTGCCAGTGCTTCGATGCTTTGTCCGGTAGCTTCAAGGAATTGATCGAATTGCATTCCTTGCTGTCCCATACGCATTGCCATGTCTTGTAACTGTTGCTGGATTTGTTCTTGAACAAGTGCTTCTGGAGGTTCATCAGAGACCAAATTTCCTAGTTCCGTACCAATCTGCTCTACAAGAATATTGGAAGCTTGCGATCTCTTCGTCTCTTCGATTCTGTCCTTTGTATCGTTAATTAAGATTTCGACAGTTTCAAATTCCGTCATCTCTGACACGAACGTATCTGTCAACTCTGGCAGTGTTTTTTCTTCGATTTTTTTCACAAGAGCCTTGAAGGAAAGAATGGAGCCTTCTTCGCTGGGATGTGCCCCTTCAAATTCTACTATTTCTCCTACTTTTGTTCCGAGTAGGTTCTCATCGATGGTTTCTACAATAAATCCAGAACCGATCTCATAAGTGAAATCTTCAGTGGTTAAACTCTCTTCTGGTTCACCATCTTGTGAACCAGATAAGTCAACGGTTACATAATCGCCTGTTATAGCTGGACGTTCTACCTCGTTACGGTCTGCTGCTTGTTCACGTAGACTATCGACCTGCCCGTTGATCTCTTCTTCAGTGGCTTCGAAACCGGGAACAGTGACCGACATCGCCTTATAACCAATAATTTCGATTTCTGGACGAATCTCGATTATGGCCTCGAAAGAAACCGGTCCTGATTCTTCACCGGTTGTTATTGTTATTTCCGGTTGTGATATTGCGTCTACTTCGAGGGAAATAACCGCAGTTCGGTATTTCTCTCCAATGAGTTCGTTCAGAGCTTCACTGCGAGCGTACTCTTGGCCGAATTTAGCTTCGAGGACTTTTCGTGGAACACGCCCCGGTCGAAACCCAGGAAGCTTTACTTCTTTTGATATTTTTTTAAACGCGAGGTCGATAGCTCCGTCGACTTCGATTTCATCTACCTCGATGGTTAACTTTACTTTATTATCTTTGAGTTGATCTATTGAACTTTGCACAGGTCGAAAGTCTACCCGTGGAGACCCTTCTCCTACTACTTAAAATCACTTTCTGCTTTTTGGGATCTGTAATTTGGGAATAGTTGGGGTATTATCAGAGACCTGCGGGTGTAGTTCAACGGCTAGAACCTCAGGTTTCCAACCTGATGATAGGAGTTCGATTCTCCTCACCCGCTCAATAGGCTTTGAAAGATTTTAAAAACACCGTGGTCTAACTACACTCTGATTGTGCGTTCAAAATTTCTCGGTATCGCAGGTGGCAGTTGCTCTGGCAAGACTACTCTTGTTAACGCTTTAGCAAAGACCTACTTTGGTTCAGTTTCTACCGTCGCATTCGACAGTTACTATCGAGACCAAGGAAACAAGTCTCTACACGACAGGACATTGGTCAATTATGACCACCCCGACTCACTCGATGTCGAACTCTTTGTCTCCGATATGCAAAATTTGCGAGACGGGAAAACTGTCCAGTGTCCAATCTATGATTTCTCGACTCATACACGGAGTTCAGAGACTCAAATAGTCGAACCCACCGATCTCGTTATTCTGGATGGGATTCTCCTACTAGCTTTTTCTGCAATCATTGATTTACTAGATTTACGTGTATTTGTTGATGCATCAGAATCCACGCGCTTCCGCCGGCGTATTCCTCGAGACGTGGAAGAGCGTGGAAGAACTGAATCTCAATCACTCGAACAACTGCAAAGAACTGTGCAGCCTATGCATCAAAAATTCGTAGGGCCTTCCATTCAATACGCTGACCTTATTATTGATGGAGAGTTAAACCCGAAACTTTCTGCAGAGAAGGTCCGGAGTGCCCTTGCTGCTTTGAATTAATCATCAGGGTCGACGATGGGTACATCTTCGTTGCTTTCTTCATTAATTTCGACCTTTCCGCCCAGTCCTAAAATGATCTGATCCAAATAGGCCTCTGCGCCTAGTTTTGAAAGATGCACACCATCTCGACTGAAGAACTCTGGGTGGTCATCAGAAAAAGCTAACCAATCGACAAATACTGTCTTGTCGTGAAGTGCAAGCGCTTCTTGGAGAAGGTTATTTACGCGTTCCTGCCACCGCCTAGGAACACGAGTGTTGATAATCACGACGATCTCTGCGTCAGTGAGAACTTCGAATGCTCTTTCGATCATTCCTTCATCTACGACTCCATTATTACCCAAATGAATGACAATCGCTTCACCGAGTTTTCCTTGATTATTCAGAGTGGAAATAATGCCTCGAGCTTCAAACCATTGACGGTTAACCTCTGCCTCGACGTTCACGTTCTCGGACAAAGTAGATATCCGTTCATCAAAAATATCATCGAGCCCCTCTATGGATGCATTTGTCAAAGCGCCTTTCATCACTGAATCGCCAAGAAAGGTTACGCGTGAATAGTAAATAGGAAATTCAGGTGCTAATACGATGTGCAACAAGTCCTCCAAAATCGAATTCTCTTGGGAAATCAATTCCACGAAAGCGAGAAGGTCAAAGCTATCTATAGGAGGTTCAACGTTTGGGGTGGGGGCGAATGTTTCTTCTTTTTGCTCCACAGGAGTTGGGGTCAGTATCGGGGTTGGTATTGGCGTTGGTGAGGGTGTTGGTGCGATTTCTACTTCGTCCGGTTTCTCTTGGGCCACTTCGTCCGGTTTCTCTTGGGCCACTTCGTCCGGTTTCTCTTGGGCCACTTCTTCCGCTGTTCTAGATCCTTCACTCCAATCGGCCTGTACCTCTTCGAGAGTAATGAAACAGGCGATTAGTGCGACTCCTAATCCTACAGTTTTGATGAACGTTGCTTGTAGTCCCGCCAGCGAAAAGGCTGCACGAATTGTATTTTGGAGTCGTCGTTCTCGGATTGGGCGTTCAATAAATTGATAGCTGATTTCAACCAGTATCAGTGTGATAGCCATTCGAACTAGGAACAGCTCTGTTCCGTCTAAGTCGACATCGACACGAGGTCGTGTCAGTTGAAAAACAGGCCAGTGCCATAGGTATAAACCGTATGAGCGTTTACCAATCCACCGCAATGGGGCAATACCGAGAACTTTACCGACTATTGACTCTGGAATGACTACAACTGCTATGACTAGGGCTGTAAGAAGCGACGTTATAAGCATGCCTCCTTGAAAGAGACGGTCAACGCCTGGGTACATGAGTGTGTAATGCATGTTGGCCCAAATCAGTCCAGCAACGGACGCGCTTCCAAGCACAAAGATCGACAAGTGCAAAGACCGATTCGGGTTCTTAATATTGACTTTCTGTGATTCCCATGGGCGCCAGATGAACGCCAGTGCTGCTCCTATAAGAAGTGCTGATGCGCGCGTATCCGTGCCGTAATACACTCGCAGCGGATCAGAGAATGGTTCATATAGCACCCACCGGGCCATCGTTGATGCTGCGACCCCCACAACGATAATGAAGAAAGAAGTCTTTTTCCCAGCAACTGTTAGAAGGCTCCAGAAAAGCAGAGGCCAGAATACGTAAAACTGTTCTTCCACAGCAAGAGACCACAGGTGATGAAAAAAGTTCTTCCGCTCAAAGCCTTCCGTGTATGAGACATCCTGAAAAATACTGAACCAGTTATAGACATACCCAAATGCCGAGAGGATCTCAGATTTTGTTGGCACGACGTCACGAGCTGTCATGTTTGCAAGAACCGTAGCCCCAACGACATACGCTACTAGGGCAGGAAATAATCGCCGTGCCCGCCTACTCCAAAATCGTTTCAAGTCGATACGTGTATTTGTGGCGTACTCACCCAACAATAAAGCAGTGATTAAGTAACCACTAATAACGAAGAATATTTCAACTCCGAGAAAGCCTCCAGAAATACGAGAAAACTCTGAGTGGTACCCGATGACGGCTAGAACTGCGATCGCTCGTAAGCCATCGACTCCTGCATTGTAAGGTATATAAGTAGTGTTTTTGGCTAGTTCCGGAGTTGGTTTACCGTTACCTTCTACACCCTCAGATGAAGAAATCGTCATAGCAAGAGAGTACCCGTTGTGAATGTCAAACTCTGTCCTTAGTCATGGATGTTAAACAGTTTCCTGCCGTTCTAAGAACTCATACACTTCAACTATGTCTACTCCAGGAAACTTCGAGAAGCCTTTACCCGCTAAAGGTAGTCCAGAGGCCACGTAGCTTCGATCACGAGCAGATGGCCACACAATTCCTTGCCAATGTTGACGGACACCCGGTCGCGCCATACGGCAGCAATTAGGATCTGGGCAATATGACGTTGCTGTTCGTTTCGTGTCACTGCCGCGGAACCATTTAGCCTGATCCTCAGTCGTTCCGATAGTTACTGCGTGATGCGGAAGACGATCTGCTTCAACATAAGTCACACACCAGTACTTCCCATTTGGAGTATCGGTGTACTGAGAATACAAAGAATAAGAATCTTCAGAATGGAAAGCTTGCCGCGTGCCCCAATTTCGGCATAAGTACTCCCCTTCTATGGTCCCATCCTGGCTTGATGGGAGCGGGACACCGTCATTCTCGTACGCCTTCCATACCGCACCTTCCCCATCCGAACGCAGAAAATGTAAGGTGATTCCAAAGTGCACAGTCGCTAAATTCGTTAACCTGTGTCCAGCCATCTCATAGGAAATATTAAAAACTTCCTGAAGGTCTCCTACCGAAATATCATGCGAGTTATACGCCTCGCGAAGGAAAGATACTGCGGCTTTCTCTGGCGCTAGGATCGCTGCAGCAAAATAGTTAGACTCGATTCTCTGCTGGAGGTACTCACGAAAATTGTCCGTGTCATTATGACCTAGAGCGTGATGGCCAAGAGTTTGTAAAACGACTGAACGGGAAAGCCGAGACGGGAGATTATTTCTCTGAGGAATATATATTATGCGATCCCTTTGGTCAGTCACTGAACGTGTCGAATTTGGAATATCTTGTGCGAGCTTGACAGAGAATCCAAAAAAGTCGCATATTCGAGTAAGTACTTTCTCAGACAAAGGGCCTGTCCCATTATAATTAACTGATTCAAGTATCTCGGTAGCCAGAGTTTCAATTTCTTCGAAGTAGTTGTTCCTTTGTTTCATCTCCGCTCGAAGATCAACGTTAGAATATCGAGCCTCAAGTCCGGCTTGTTCATCGGTTGACACCCCGGGAGAATTGTCTACTTCCAGCGCTTCATACAACCCCACAATGTGCTCAAGTATTTCATCCGGTACTTTGGCTGATGGTCTAAGTAGAGGCAATTTTCGTTCAGCATGATTGGGGCTTTCTTGATATTTACGTAAGGCCATTTCCAATGCAGCTCGGCGCGAAGGAGGTTCGGGGTCAAGTAAATCAGCTGGAGTGCATCCGAGCGCAGTAGCAAGATCTCCGATCAACCCGATTTTGGCTTCGATATGACCATTCTCTAATTGAGATAAATAAGGTGCAGGTTTACCAACCTGTTCCCCGAGTTGCGTGAGCGTGTACCCATGCCGTTTCCGAAAAAACCGGAGTCGATGCCCTAAAAGTACTAAGTCAGTTTGCCCATAAGCCATAAAGATCCATTCTCCGCAATTCAATAGTAGCTATATGGAAGTAATTTTAGTAAAAATTATCTTAATCAGCTATTTCTTCAATATTTACTAGTAAATTAAGTTGATATTTAGCATTTTTTGCAGCATTCTAGCTGTAGCTAAATTCCCCCCGAAACTGTAAACGCCGTAGGAGCCCTCATGTCCGATTCTTTCAATGCCCAAGTAGAAAAACTTTCTCACGACTGGGAAGAGAACGACCGGTGGAAAGGGGTGCAACGAGATTACACCGCTGAAGAAGTAGTTAACCTTCGTGGTTCTATTCAAGTGGAACACAGCATCGCTCGTCAAGGCGCCGAAAAACTCTGGGAAAAACTCAATTCGAATTCATACACGCATGCCATGGGTGCACTTACCGGTGGGCAAGCTATCCAAATGGTCAAAGGCGGGCTCGAAGCGATATACCTTTCCGGATGGCAGGTAGCGGGTGACGCAAACCTCGCCGAACAGGTTTACCCGGACCAAAGTCTCTACCCTGCTAACTCTGTTCCGACCGTGATCCGAAGGATCAACAATGCTCTGCGACGTGCAGATCAGATTGAATGGAGCGAAGGTAACCGTGACCGTGACTGGATGGTACCTATCGTTGCGGATGCTGAAGCTGGTTTCGGTGGCCCGCTCAATGCCTTTGAATTAATGAAATCCATGATCGAAGCTGGTGCTGCAGGCGTGCACTGGGAAGACCAATTAGCAAGCGAGAAGAAGTGTGGTCACATGGGTGGCAAAGTCCTCGTTCCTACCCAGCAACATGTCAGAACTCTTACGGCTGCGCGATTAGCAGCAGACGTAATGGGCGTTCCTTCGCTGGTTGTTGCCAGAACCGATTCGCTAGCCGCGACGCTATTAACTAGTGACGTCGATGAACGTGATCAACGATTCTGCACTGGGGAACGTTCGGCCGAAGGGTTTTTCCATGTGAACAACGGAATGGATGTAGCGATCTCACGTGGCTTGGCTTATGCACCTTATGCGGACCTTGTCTGGTGCGAAACAGGTACACCTGACTTAGACGAAGCCCAACGGTTTGCTGATGCTATGCATAGCGAATACCCAGATACGATGCTTGCCTACAACTGCTCGCCTTCCTTCAACTGGAAAGCGGCACTCGATGACGCAACTATTGCTTCCTTCCAAAAAGAACTAGGGAAAATGGGATACAGGTTTCAATTCATTACACTCGCTGGATGGCATGCATTGAACGCTTCAATGTTCGAACTTTCTAAGGGCTACACCGAGAAAGACATGACAGCCTATGTTGAACTCCAACAGCGTGAATTTGATATGGAAGGTGACGGATACAGTGCCACACGACACCAACGCGAAGTTGGTGCAGGTTACTTTGATGCAGTTGCTACCGTCATCTCAGGTGGAACAGCAAGCACGCTTGCACTAAAGGGAAGCACTGAAGAAGAACAG
>JAKMEQ010000037.1 GCA_022425805.1 Acidimicrobiales bacterium | reverse complement strand
TTGGTGTTCCATAGAAAGTATCGAAACCATGACCCTTTCCTTCTGCAGCAGCGAAGCCGCCGATGGTCCGAACAGAACCTGAAGATTTAACAGAATTTTTTCCGTTTTCATAGATCTCAAGCGCTGCAGCCCAGTTGTATTCTCCAAGCGCATCATTTATGTCGCAAATATCTGCGACGACGAGACGATGTGAGTCAACGTTAGAAGCGTATTCATATCCACCATCGCCAGGAGTGGTATCAGCGACAACTTCTGCTGCCGATGATGCTGAAGCGGAGCTAGATGCTGAAGCGGGACTAGATGCTGAAGCGGAGCTAGACGCTGAAGCGGAGCTAGATCCTGAAGCGGAGCTAGATCCTGAACTTGCAGAGTTTGATGAACTATTTAAATCCCGAACGCCGCCGCCGTCGTCATCGCCGCAACTGGCAGCTACGAGGCTGAAGATGGCTAGGATTGGGAATGTTAAGAGTAAAAGTTTTGATCTCAAAGTTTCTCCTTAAGAAAGTAATAGGGGGTTTATATTAGGCATACCTAACAATCATCATTATGGCTACATGTCTAATGGAATGACAACCTTAGATTGAAAAAAACTAAGGTATACATATCGTCTTTTATTAAGTAAGCCTAATATTTATGCTGTTAGGTTGAATTTACTTCTCGATAAACAGCTGGAATAACTTTACGAAGGTATGGAAAAAGCTTTATGAAGCTTTCACCTGTTGTTCGAAAATGGTAACTGATAGGAACTTCTAAATAGGTAAACCCCTTTGCAAGCAAGTCGAGTGTAATGACTTGGGCGTAATTGAAATCATGAATTATCTCTGCTGCATTCGCTGCCCGTGGTGAGAAAGACCGATACCCGCTTTGTCCGTCTGTGATTTTTCTTCTCGCAATAAGTGAAAGAATACGTGTAAGTACTAAATTCCCGAATCTTCGATGGGGTCGCATGAATTGAATATCGCCCAAAAACCTGCTGCCAACTACATAATCTGCCTGCCCACTAAGGATTGGTTCTACAAGGTTTTGGAGTTCTTCTGGTGGGTATTCTCCATCTGCATCTGCAAATACAACAGCGCTTGCATCACGATTTACTCCTTCCGAAAGCCCAACTCGGACTGCTGCTCCTAAACCTTGATTTTGTTGTAGTGAAATAACTTCTGCTCCCTCGGCGGCCGCAAGTTCCGCTGTATTGTCTTTTGACCCATCGTCAATAACTAGACATTGCACAGGTAGGCCACATACTTGCTTTGGGACACGCCGGATACAGTCAGCGACAGCATCTTCTTCATTGAAGGCAGGGAGAAACAGAAGTACGGGATTGTTTACTAGAGAACGAACGGGCTTTAACTCTGAAGTGTTTTGGAGCCGGATCCGTCCTAATAGATTTGGTTTAGGAGTCAAAATAGCTATTCCACCTGCAACAAGCGAGTAGATAGTTTTTAAAGTATGAGCAGTTAGGGCAGAGACAAGTGCAGCTTCAGCCTCATATCCTAAAGTTACATATGCCGCAACGGCTGCAGCCTCGTAAGTCCCAAAACCACCTGGAGCGATAGCTGCAATTTGAGCTCCAACCGCAACTGTTGTTACAAGTAGGGCATCGCTCCAAGAGACATTCAAACCCGCCCAGTGTGCGCATTGCCAAACCAATATCGATTCCAATAGCCAAGCAACTGCTGAAAGTCCGATAGCGACAGGGCCTGGTAATTTGACAGAATCGTTACGTTTGACAATTTTTTTTAACCAATCGAAGGAAAAAAAACAGATAACACTGATAATCCCGATTAATACCCAACCAACCCATCCGAGCAAATCAGCAAAAGCTGCTGGGGCTATTACGGCACCAATCACAATCACACAGAGTACATCTGCCGATCGCAAGGTCAATGTGGAAGCTGTAGCTGCATCAATTGAAGTAGAACTTCTCCTGACAATACTCACAACCCGAAAAGGTTCACCGAGTCTGAAGGGGAGGACATGGTTAGCGCCAAGTGAAAGGTGAATTCCTGCAAGGCTTTGCTTAAGTGAAATCGATGGGAGTACTTTCTTCCATGCTAATGCTCTAAGAAAAAATGCTAAGGCAAACGAGCCGATAGCAAGACAGACACCTAAAGGCTCATCACTAGCCTGACGAATAGCATCCTTGAAGGAAGAAACATCTATCAACTGAAAAATAACGACCGCAGCTGTTCCTAGGCTGACTACCGATACGAAGAAGACGATAAAAGGATTCTTAAGATAATGGCTATGACGAGCTAACTTCATACTAAACGTTAGGATAGCTTTACATTTTGGTAAAAATGCGGGTACAGTTCAACGCCATGAGATTACGAATCCTTTTTTTAACCCTAATAACTATTTTAATCCTTGCTTCTTGCGGCAACGGAAACCCTCAGACTATTGATGGGAGAGCTGCAGAGATTTATCCTCCAGGTATCGAAAAGTGTGCTGGCTCAAATGGCAGCACAGTAACGATTTACTCAGGAAGAACAGAAAATCTTATCAATCCGGTACTTGAAGCCTTTGCCTGCGAAACAGGAACAAATGTTCAAGTTAGATGGGGCGCTTCGACAGATTTAGCTCTTCTTATAAATGAAGAAGGGGAAAAAACCCTCGCCGATGTATTTCTTTCTCGTTCACCTGGTCCTGTCGGATATCTCGAATCAAAAGACTTACTTGGAGAAATCAGTTCGGAAACCCTCGATCTTGTCGAATCACAGAACCGATCTGCTGCTGGACGTTGGGTCGGCTTCTCTGGACGGAAACGTGTCATGGTATATAACACTGATGAATACAGCCCAAAAGACCTACCCGAATCAGTTTTTGACCTTACTGCCGAAGAATTCCGTAACAAAGTAGCTCTACCTGGCACGAATGGTTCGTTTATTGACTGGTTTACAGTCTTTATGGACGTTCATGGCAAAGATGTAGCAACCCAATGGCTTGATGACATGGTCACAAACGGGGCGACCTATTATCCCAATAACCGATCTATCGTAGAAGCAGCCGGTAGAGGCGAGATTTCTATGGGTCTGGTTAACCATTATTATAATTATCAAATCAAAGCCTCAGAAGGAAATGCTCACAAAGCTGAAAACTACGACTTCGATAACAAGGATATAGGCTCTTTACTTGTGATAACCGCTGCAACGATTCTCCAGTCTTCAGAAAATATTGAAGCTTCAGAAAACCTCCTTCAATATTTGTTGACAGGTCCCGTTCAGCAGTATTTCACTGATCGGACGTTCGAGTATCCACTTGCTGCGGGGATTCAACCTAATGCAGCCTTACCGGAACTAACAGCGTTGGAAATTGGATCAGTTGACTTCGATAAACTTGGTGGAGGTTTTGAAGAAGCGTCGCGAATCATCGAGGCAAGTGGCATCCTTAATAAGTGAGCCAAATTGAAATAAAACGATCAACTCCGGTTACGCTCCGGCTGATAGTTTATGCTTTTGCATTTCTATTTAGCTTTCCGGGCCTATACCTTGTCTGGCGTAACTTCACAGAGGAATCTGATCCGATTGGATTGATTAGCACTCAACGGGTACTTGCTCCTTTATGGAGGACTGTCTCCCTGGCCTTTACCGTTTCAATGACGACCGCTGTGATTGGGACAGCTCTTGCTTGGCTCACTAGTCGCACTGATCTTTTCGGAAATCGTCTTTGGCGAATCTTGCTTCCAATACCCTTAGTATTCCCGACCTTCATCGGAGCAGCTGCCTTTATTCGGACGATGAACCCTGGCGGATTAATAAATCGTATGTTGGGCGGGATTGGGATAGATACGATCGTGGAAATGCGAGGGTTCTTTGGGGCATGGTTGGTCCTGACTCTTTTTTGTTACCCATATGTTTATCTCCCTGTTGCAGCACGTTTACGCCAACTTCCAGGGTCGTTAGAGGAGAATGCACGAGTTTTAGGACAATCTTCCTTCCAAACGTTTAGACGGATTGTTTTGCCGCAGATAGGGTCGATTCTCGCTGCTGGCAGCCTCCTTGTCTTTCTCTATACCATTAGTGATTTTGGCGCTGTTCAACTTATGCGTTACGACACTTTAACGCGCAGTATTTATACGAACCGTTTAATTAATCAATCAACAGCTCTCGCTTTGAGCCTTTTGCTTCTTCTTCTTGCTGCTGTAATTGTGCTTTCAGAACGGTTTTTCTCAAAAGTAACGTTTACTTCTGAAGAAACTCTTACAGGAAAACCTGTTAGGTACACATTAGGTAAATGGCGTATACCTGGTCTAGCGACAGTTCTGTTAGTACTGCTTCTTTCGATCGGGGCTCCCATGCTTGCCTTGGGAGATTGGGCCGCCGATGGAATATCTCGGACCACGCGTGGTGGGTCTCCACTAACAGTTGATAGGGGACAGGTTATAGAGTCCACATGGAATACTCTCTCTATCAGCGTCATTTCAGGTTTCGTTGCTGTGTTAGCGGTTCTACCTATAGCTTTTCTCGTAGCCCGCTACCGGTCACGTACCGGAAGCATTGCTCATGCAGTAGTAATCGCTACCTTTGCTGTTCCTGGCCTTCTCATTGCCTTATCAATGCGGTTCTGGGTTTTACGCACGGATTGGGCTTTTGAGCTTCTAGATAATACAAAGACTCTTCTTGTATTCTCATATATTGTGCGATTTGGTTCACTTGCCATGGGAGTAGTACTTGTCGCAGTCGCTGCAGTTCCGAAAAGACTCCATGACGTGGGACAAACACTTGGGGCTAAGAGACCATCACGTTTTTTTCGGATAGATATTCCTCTTATGGCGCCGGGTTTAGCAGCGGCAGCAGGACTTGTGATCCTCTCAACCATGAAAGAACTCCCAATCACTCTCCTAATTTCGCCACTCGGATTTTCGACTCTCGCAACGCGGATATTTAGTTCATTTGAAGATGCATTCGTTGCGGAAGCAGGAATCATGGCTGTGATCCTCGTGCTTCTTTCTTTCGCACTTACATGGTTTCTGGTAATCCGTAGAGCCGATCACCTATGAGCCGTTCATTTCGGCTGAAGCTTGTTCTTGTAGCTATTACTACTTTTGCATTCGCCATGGTGGCGATAAATGCGCAAGCTACTTATGGAGCAAAAATAAGTGTTGATGAACCTCAGTATCTCCTTACTGCTCAGAGTCTTATAGAAGACGGGGATCTTGATATCAGCGATGAACTTGAAGATAAAAAATACTGGGCGTATCACCCATTGAAACTAAATCAGCAAACAATTGACCTGAATGAGGAAGGGCAGCGGATTAGCCCCCATGATCCCCTGCTTCCTCTTATTTTGGCAATACCGATGGGATTGGGAGGATGGCTGGCAGCGAAGCTTACTCTTGCTTTGATTGCTGCCGTGACAGCGGCGGCAACACTTTGGGTAGCAGTTCGACGTTTCTCAGTTTCTGAATCTATTGCTACTGTCGTTGTCGGGATGTCTTTTGCTGCTCCGCCAATGACTGTGTACGCGACACAGGTCTACCCTGAGATGCTTGCTGCTTTGTGTTTGGTACTTGGAGTTGGCCTTGTGACTTCAGAACTTAAAAGACCCCAACTTCTCTGGCTATCCATTCCGGTGACCGCCTTGCCATGGCTATCGGTGAAATACGTCCCCGTGGCTTTTGCCCTTGTTTTCGTAACCGTAGTTCTCCTTCGTAAGAAAAATCTTAAAGACCTATTCATCTTCGGAGGAATTTTATTTGCTTCTGGCCTGATATATCTCTTTATTCATCAACGTATTTATGGTGGGTGGACCGTCTACTCAAGTGGGGACCATTTCATTAATGGAGAATTCGAAGTCGTCGGGAGAAATCCAAATTTTTCTGCCCGCTCTCGAAGGTTGTCAGGGTTGCTGTTTGATAGGGGGTTTGGTTTAGTCCCATGGGCTCCATTCTATTTTGCTCTTATTCCTTCATGTGTCGCTGCAATAAAATGGCGGGTTAAGCATTGGTCTGTTCTCGGGGTGGTAACGGTAACTGGTTGGGTTGTCGCTACTTGGGTAGCGCTAACTATGCATGGATGGTGGTGGCCAGGCCGGCAACTTGTTGTGATACTACCTGCAGCAATTATTTTGCTAGCGATATTATCTGAGAAACATAAGGTTTGGCGCTGGTATATTTTTTCCGGAGGGGTTGTTGCTATAACCGGATGGATTTGGCTAGCGGTAGAAGCACAGACCGGTCGTCGAACATTGATTGTTGATTTTGAAGAAACCGGATACCCCATATATAGGTTTCTATTTTCTATTTTCCCAAACTTCAGGGATTTTGGAACGAAATCAGCTCTACTCAATATATTGTGGATCGCTCTATCAGTATTATCGATCCTGCCATTCCTGCGGAAAGGGAAGGCTCAAAATTCGACTATTTCTCCCGAATTAGATGAAACCCTTTCTTTAAAGGAGTCATAATGTTGCGCTAGCCCCTCTCTGAGGTCTGTGGTAGCTTTCCAATCTAGAACGCTTTCCGTGAAATCTGTTGAAGCTACAGTGATAAGTGGATCTCCTACCGCTAGAGGTTCCTGATCTATCCGCAGCTGAGCCCCTACGAGCTCCTCAACAATTGACATCACTTCACCGAGTGAAGCGGAAACACCTCCGCCAACATCAAATGGGGCAGAGATTTCTTGGAGATCTAAACTTCCTGCTTTGATGCTGGCAGTAACAACATCTTTCATAAATGTGAATTCCCTCCTTTGACTTCCATTACCGCGGAGGGGGAATCTGTATGTCCCAGGGAGGGTGGCACGGAATAGTCGGTTCATTGCCATATCAGGACGTTGGCGGGGTCCATATACAGTGAAATACCTCATGATCATTATGTCTAAACCACGAGCTCGATATACATCAGCAAGTTGCTCACATGCTGCTTTTGAAACCCCGTATGGGCTTATGGGAGAAATAGATTTAGTGTCCTCTGTGGCTGACTCTCCATACACAGAAGAGCTTGACGCAAAAACGACCCGCCGCACCCCGCTTATTAAAGCAGATTCGAAGACTTGCTGGGTGGCGAGGATGTTATTTTCAACACTTGCAGAAAATCCTGTATTCCATGAATCTTGCACTCCGGGTCGAGCGGCTAGGTGATAAACAACGTCGCCCTCATTGAAGACTTTCCCTAAGTCCAAAGATAGGACGTCCTCTTTTATTATTGAGAAATCTGGATTAGCGAGAGCGAACCGAATATTCGATTCTTTTGATTTAGGGTCGTACCAGGGGTCAAAGTTGTCAATTCCAACTACAGTCTCTCCCATGTCTAAAAGACGTTCAGTGAGATGCGAACCTATGAAGCCTGCAGCTCCTGTAACAATTGATTTTCCCATCATTCCCTGCAATCGGTATTCATATCAATAAATGACATCTATAGTTTACATTTATAATTAGGTTTACCTTACAATAGTCATTCTGGAGCGCACAACCCTATGGAATATTTAAGAAACGCATGACGGAGGTAGCTATCGTTGGGGCGGGACCGGCCGGATTAATGGCTGCATGGCAAGCAGCAGAAGCTGGACATGAGGTTACTGTCTTCGAAGGAAGCTCCGACGTAGGCGGCATGTCTGCAAGCTTTTCAATAGAAGGTCAACGGGTAGATTACGGATCACATCGCCTCCACCCTTCGACTCCCCCTCACCTTTTAGAAGCAATTAGATCTTTACTTGGCGAAGACCTGCAAACCCGCCAACGAAATGGACGAATACGTCTTTATGACAAGTGGGTGGCATTTCCTCTACGGACAGCGGACCTCTTTCGTCACCTCCCATTGAAATTTTCTATTAGTTCAGCATTTGATATTGTCCGAAGACCATTTCTCGGAGCTAATGAAGATACCTTTCAGCATGAAGTTACTCGCAGGTTGGGGAAAACGGTTTCAGATGAGTTCTACACGCCTTATGCCGAAAAGTTATGGGGGTTCCACCCGAGCAAAATCGATAGTGAATTGGCGCGACGTAGAGTTTCAGCATCATCCCCTCTTACTATTCTTCGTCGTTTAATCAAATCTTCATCTCCGTCCGGCAGAGCTTTTCTTTACCCTCGAAATGGCTATGGACAGATCGTTGAAGCTATTGCCGATGCCGTAATCTCCGCAGGTGGGAAAATAGAATTAAATTCTCCGGTACAACAGATTCATTTAAATGATGGTGACTGCCATTTAGAGTCAATAAATGGCAGACATATAGCAGAACTTGTTTGGACGACATCTCCCCTTAATATTTTGCCAACAATCGTAAGGCCCAAACCAGATAAGAATGTAACAGAAGCGGCAGCAGCATTACGTGTGCGCGGGATGGTTCTCGTCTACTTAGTGTTGGACCAGCCACAATTCACAGAATTCGATGCTCATTATTTCCCCGGTCTCGATACTAGGATTGCTCGTCTTTCTGAGCCGAAGAACTATCGGGATGGCTCTGACCCAAAAGATCAGACCATCTTATGTGCTGAACTCCCATGCTGGAAGACTGATGCTATCTGGTCAGCCTCAAATGAAGAGTTAGGAAATATTGTTAGTGATGATCTCATTCGCTTAGGGCTACCAAAAATGAAACTTGTGACGACGGAAGTTCGCAGACTTCCGTCTGTTTATCCAGTTTTTGAATCTTCTACACGAGAGGAGCGTAAGACTCTCTTGCAGTGGGGTAATTCGCTCGGTCGTTTATCCAGCTTTGGAAGGCAAGGACTGATCGTTCCAGACAACATTCATCACACTCTTGCGATGGGATGGGATGCCGCACATGCCCTCTCTAAAGATGGGGAGTTCAATGATCTTGCATGGTCGACGGCGCTTAACCGTTTTGAAAGTCATGTTGTTGAAGACTAAGAATCTTCGGGCACTATTCGATCCAGCCGACAACCCTTTTAACCAGAAGATCAACAAAGGTTTCATCGTTGTCCTGTAGTTCAGTTTCAAAGGAATCCCTCCCACCTACCAGACGATGAGCGAGCAACAATTTTGTTAAGCGAACATCTTCCAAGAACATGATGTAGGGGTAATCTGAAACCCCTGATGCGCAAAGAACTTGGTGGTAGTGCTGTAGCAATCGGTCCTCTTCTATTTTGTGCTCAGGATTAAGAGCTGTAGTGATGAAATAAGCAGCATCCCAGCCTGGACGACCTTTCGATAGCATCTGGTAATCTATGATGACGAGGCTGCCATCTGGACGGTACATGATGTTATCAAGCCGGTAATCTCCATGGAGAAGGGTCCATGGGGCTTCGCCGAGAGGGCGGAGCAGATTGGGCATATCTACTTGCGCCTGGTCAAGTTGACGGATTTTCTCGCTACCAACTAACTCTCTGAAGCGGTGAAGGAATTCATTCCGGTTTCGCCGGTAGTTTGCCTGCCAGACTTTTGGGAGTCGGTCTAAAGGCCATATCCGACTGGAGATATCCATGGACTCTTCCCGCATCCAATGAGCTGCGTGGAATTTAGCCAATGTAGTAAGAGCAATTATGGCATCGTCTAATGATCCACCGGCTACTTGACTCGGAGGACGGGCGTCAGTGATATCTTCGATGATAAGTAGATGCCGGCGCAGTCGAGGATTTTTAGCTGTAACTCTTAAGAACTGTACGGTGATCCAGTTCACAGCTCCGATAGGAAGACTAGTGAAGAGAAAGTCGATGACTCTATCCAACCAAGGTATCGGGTCATCATCCATTGCTGAAAAGAACATCTTGGGCATAGGTAAGCCCATTGTGTTACCAAGTTCACGGTAAGAAATAGTTTCCCGTTCATAAAGCTGAAGTCCCTCACCTAAAGCTCGGTTAGAAGGTATTTTGGATGGAACTTTTACTATCACCGACTCCGGAAGGTCAGGGCGTTCAGCATCCCAGAAAAGATGGCATCGGTGTATTTCACCAATAAAGCCAATCCCAGTTCCAATGATTTCACGGTTGACCTCGAGGACAGCAGCTCCGAATTGTTCCTGCAGGCAGTCAGTGAACCATTCAGCCGTGAAATCTTCTCCGTTCTGTGGGACAAATGGCGTCTCCTTCTTTCTCATAACCCCCCGATAGCGCTCTTGACTAGATTGCCAGATGCATCTCTAAAGCACAATCGTGAGTTATAGGTTTGACACATGGGAAGGCGCTGTCAGGTTACAGTAAAGAAATCAATATTGGAACACTTAATGAGGGATCATTACATTCAGCAATGAAACAACTCGCTGCTATATCGGGAGACGCATTCGAAGTCACGATTGATGGGTTTGTTATTGATATTGTTCGGAGTTCAGGAAAGAAATCGATCTTATTTGAAGTTCAAACAACATCGTTTGCAGCAATGCGGAAGAAACTTTCCCACCTTCTAAACGACTACCAGATCGTTGTTATCTATCCCGTTCCTGTAGAGATATATCTCATCAAACCTGATCAGAAACGTCGGAAATCACCAAAAAAGGGAACTCTCTACACCGTTTTTGAGGAGCTAGTTTCTATCCCCGAATTTCTTACACATCCCAATTTAAGTTTCGAAGTTGTCTGTGTGTCTGTACAAAAAATTCAGGAATATGACCCATCATTGCGGAGGCGACGTGGTGGGTACCGGACTATCAATACTGAACTTATTGAAGTTCACTCCAACCATACTTTTGCAGGTATTGAAGATTTTATGAGACTTCTCCCTAAGGGACTTCCGGAAGTTTTCACAACTGCTGATATTGCAACACTTGGCAATATATCGCGAGGGATCGCTCAACAAATGGCATACTGTTTCCGCAATGCTGGGACAATCATCGAACTAAAGCACACGAAAGAAGGGAAACATTATCGGGTGTCTTCCTAAAAGAGGGGCAGGGCCGGAAAGACTACGGAACCTTTTCTCCCATTCTGATTACAAGAAGACGGTTTCAAGGTAAAGATGGATTATCGAAAAACTCTCGCTGCTTCAATATCAACGACATGATTAAAGATACGTGTCACGTATGCTTCCGCCATGGCGGCCCCACGCTCATTTCCAGTATCAAATGAACCTATTAATGACATCGCGCCGACCGTATAATAAAGAACTGCCTGCCGATAGTGGGAAATAGCATCATCCCAAGAATACAAAATGCCTGCAGCTTGAATACGATCAAGCCATTTTCGTAGGTACCGTTCCCAATGTTCCGCTGCTAATTCTTTCGGTACGCTGTTTCCGACCAAATAAGCTATGTCGTTTACCCCCCGGGCCTTCAAACATAGTTGAAAGTCTATGAAAGCTACGTCAGATGATTTATCGCGGGCAAAGAATAAGTTGTCTAACCTTGTATCAGCATGACTAAACGTATGTGGACCTCCTGCGAACATCAGCATCAGATTCTCAAAATCGGGTTCGATCTCTTGCGCTATCGTGATGCTTTCTGCAGGAACACGATCAGACCAGTCTTGGATGAGCACCGGTAAGCCAGCACGGTAAATATTTGGAACCGCAGCCATATAAGCCGGGTCATCAGGAACAGGCAACCACGATAAAGATGACAAGTCTTCTTTCTCCCACCAGTCAATGTGGAATTGCGCGAGCGTTTCAACAGCATTAATGACCTGCTCATCAGTTGCTCCAACGATCTGGTCCCCTACAACGTAATTTACGGATAAATTCTCTAAGAGCAGAACGAAACGGCCATCCGAGTCCATATATGAGTAATAGCAATCCGGTACACGCAAACTTGCTGATGGGGCAATATGAGAAAAAAAGTTCAATTCTCTTTGGTAGATACCTAAGGCATGTGCAACAGCGAGGTTCTCAGGTTCCACACATGGCATTTTTATAACTAGTGAATCTGGTGCTTTCCCTTGCACCACATATTCTACTCTCAAGAGGCCGATCTCTCCGAAGATGCCAGTTCCTGCACCTATGTCCTGTATCGCTAGTGAAGCAACCTCTACATCACTGAAAGATTCGTTAGAACGTAGAGCAGTCGTCAACCAGTCTGGGGTTATCTCAGAAGGCAATAAAGGAATATCCATGCAAGTCTCCAATTAATGAATTTTCCCTACATTCTCAACCCTCTGCCGCTGTGTCAAATAGAGAATAAAAAACGTCTCAGGGTTTGACGCTCTCCTGCACCGGCCTGCCTGTCAATATGACTACCCTGAAAGAGGAAGAACAACTAAGGGTGCTCTGTGTCATTCATAGATAAAATTAAAAACCTTATTAAACCATCAGTCTTTGAAGATGTATTTGTAGCGGAACTCGTAGCAGCCCTATCCCCAGAGCGGGTACGTTTTGATGCGACTGAACGATTCCTTCACTCCCACGATTCTTCCGTTTTTGATGAAGGAAACGCCGGTCCAATTTGTTTCCCTATAACAACCCGAGAAGTGCAAACAATCATGCGCATCTCAGAAAAACATGGACGTTCGATTGTTGCTCGTGGTGCAGGAACCGGACTTGCGGGAGGAGCTATCCCATTGGGAGCACCTGTAGTGGTGGTAATGACTAAAATGAATAAAATTCTCGAAATAGATATTGACAATCGAGTCGCTTGGGTTGAGCCTGGCGTGATCAACCTTGATCTAAGTCGTTACCTACAACCCTTTGGATTCCATTTTGCTCCTGATCCTTCAAGTCAGCAAGTCTGCACTATCGGCGGTAATGTCGCTAATAATTCCGGAGGTCCCCACTGTCTCGCCTATGGCGTGACCGACGCCCATGTGTTGGCTCTTGAAATAGTCCTCCCTGATGGAGAAGTCGCTACCATCGGTGGTCTTGATCCGGAACCCGTCGGCTTCGATCTTCGTGGAGCGTTCATAGGTAGTGAAGGAACACTAGGAATAGCAACTAAAATTGCTGTCCGTATTACTAAAAATCCTCCAACCGTCCGTACCTTACTCCTCTCGTTCTCTTCGATGCGTGCCGCCGCTGAGACGGTCAGCGCTGTCATCGCAGCTGGAATTGTCCCTGCTGCCATGGAAGTGATGGATCAGCGTATCACCATCGCGGTTGAGAGCTTCGTTGGTGCTGGATATCCAACTGATGCAGCGGCAGTACTCCTGGTTGAAGTAGAAGGATTAGTTGATGGAGTCCAAATAGACGCTTCTAATATCCGGGAAATTGGGTTTAAGCATGGGGCAACAGATGTTCGTGTAGCTGAAACTGACAACGAACGAGAATTACTCTGGAAGGGACGAAAAACAGCATTTGGAGCTATCGCTCAGATTGCTCCAGACTATTACCTTCACGATACTGTCGTCCCCCGATCGGCTCTTGCCGATGTTTTAGAAAAAGTTAACGAAGTCGCTGAAAGATACGACCTTATTGTCATGAACGTCTTCCATGCTGGCGACGGGAATCTCCACCCGTTGCTTTTGTTTGATGCGAGGGAAGAAGGCATGCTAGAAAAAGTACACGCTGCTGGAGCTGAAATTATGAGGATCTCTCTCGACGCAGGAGGTGTCTTATCTGGAGAACACGGTATCGGTATAGAAAAACAGGCATATATGGATGAGCTCTTCACCACAGAAGATCTGAATCATCAAAACCGATTGCGATATGCTTTTGACCCTCAATGCAGGTCAAACCCGGGAAAAATACTTCCAGCCGGCCATTCATGCGCTGATATACAGTCATTAAAAAATGTTCCTCAGGGAGTTTGGGGATGAAAGCAACTCTCAAAATAGATACGGTTCTCAATCGCTTTGCCGAGGCGGTTGGTCCCTCTCTCCCCATAGCTATAGAAGGTAATAGAACACGGTGGGGTCTTAACGGGCTATTAAAACCAGGTACATCAGTCATTTCCGCTCCCTCTGGCCTAGTGGAATATAAGCCGGAAGAAATGATCGTGACAGTCAGAGCTGGAACTACTGTTCAGGAGTTGGACACATGCCTTGCTGATCACCGGCAACGAACCAGTCTTCCTGATCGGGGAGGAACCGTTGGTGGAGCAATTGCTGTCGGCCATAATGATCTCCACAAATTAGGGAAAGGGTCTGTTCGTGATGCCGTTCTTCAGCTCCGATATGTATCTGCAGAAGGAAAGGTCATCACTTGCGGAGGTCCAGTTGTAAAGAACGTTACCGGATTTAACCTTCATAAACTTATGGTCGGATCTTTTGGAACGTTAGGGTTTATTGCAGAAGTAACTCTGAGAACAAATCCAACACCACTTCGGCAACTATGGATCCAAACATCAATGGATCCTAAAATAATTTTTGATACCTTGCAGAGACCTTCAGCAATTCTTTGGGATGGTACAACGACTTGGGTTCATTTAGAAGGGCACCCACCCGATGTAGACGCACAATACGCCTTACTCACTAAATCTGGGAAAGTGTATGAGAGCGAGACTGGACCCTCACTCCCTGCTCATCGATGGTCAATACCGCCGGTAGATATCTTTAGCTTAGAAAAAACCTTAATGGGACGATTTGTTGCTTCAATCGGGGTTGGGACAGTCTGGGCTGAACAACCACAGGAAGAGCGAAAGCTAGACAGAGCAACTCTAACGATTACAGAACGGATGAAAAAACAATTTGATCCTACAAGCCGCCTGAATCCTGGCCGTAACCTAGGCAACTGGAGTTAAAAATGGATCTAAAACTTGATTCGGAGGAGCTTAATACGTGCGTTCACTGTGGTCTCTGCCTCCCGCATTGCCCGACCTTTCGCATCACCGGAGAAGAAGCGCTTTCTCCTCGTGGGCGAATACGGCTTATGCAGGAGATTCAAACAAACGACCAGATGGTAACGAAAGAAGCGTTGGCATCCTTTGAAACCTGCATCCAATGCCGTGGTTGTGAACCTGCATGTCCTAGTGGAGTTCCTTACGGGTCGTTAATAGAACAAACTAGAAAAACGCTGGTTCAAGAAAACCGGATTCTTCCTAGGTGGCAACGGATTCCCTACCATGTGCTTACCCGACCCCGTCTCCTTCGTTTTCTGAGTCGATTGTTGACTATAGCTAATAAGGTGCACCTTATTCCGAAACGGTTTGCTATCCCAAAGAATATTCCTTTCTTCAACAAACCCCTTATACCTTCCGGGACCGATGTGTACCTTTTCACCGGGTGCGTCATGGATGCATGGCAACGAGAGACACATCAAGCTGGGAAAAGGGTTCTTGAACACCTGGGCTTTGGTGTTACACCTACAGGAGACAGAGTTCCTTGTTGCGGAGCTCTCCATACTCACGCTGGGCTTGGAACCAAAGCGCAAGAAATAGCGGAAAATGTTATCAATTCCTTATCTGATAATGAGCGTCCGATTCTAGTAGATTCAGCTGGATGTGGTGCAGCTCTCAAAGATTACGGGCATCTCCTTGGAACGGAGGAAGCTTTGGCGTTCAGTTCCCGAATCTTTGATATTCATGAATGGGTTGAAAAGCATATCGAGACTTTCGCAGTATCGAGCAAGCTTTCTCTTCGAGTTGCTATTCAAGACCCATGCCATTTACGTCATGTTCAACGATCGCATAGAGCAGTTCGAAATGTTCTTGAACCCTTTGTCGATGAGGTCATAGAACTTAACGATGATGGATTATGTTGCGGCGCCGGAGGCGCTTTCTCTATATTCCAACCCGATCTTGCATCCAAGGCACGCGATCAAAAAATAGCTGTGATTAACGAAAAGCAGTGTGACGTCGTTGCTAGTGCAAATCCCGGATGTTCAATGCACCTCCAACAAGGAGGTATCGATATTCGGCATCCGATGGATATTATTGATGAGGCTATCTCGCTAAAAACTATTCCTAGTGATTTATAGAAAGTGAGTATGCCCTCTTTGGGGTATCCTTAAAAGAAAGACTGGGCGAAAAAAAGGAAGAAGACTATGGGCAGCGTCGGTACCCCCGAACTCATTATCATTTTGATTGTTCTACTTGCTTTGTTCGGCGGGAAGAAAATTCCTGGGGTTGCACGTTCCCTCGGGAGGTCTCTAAATGAGTTTAAAACTGGCCTCCGTGAAGAACCGACGGATGCGGCGGACGAGTCCAGCCCTGAGCAACAGAACTAAAGAATTCAGGTTTCTGGGATAATTCCCTTCTTTTTAAGTATGCTAATTTCCTCTTGATCGAAGCCATATTCGTCTAATACTTCTAGTGTGCTTTGCCCGACATGGTCTGTTGACCACGTTAGATCGGGTTTCGTTGTCCCCCACCGAACAGGAGGTTTTGCCATTTTCATTAGTCCTGCATCAGAATGTTCCCATTCAACGATAATTTCGTTGTTTATAACCTGAGGATCAGTAAAAACTTCATCGACAGTATTTACTTGAGCTGCAGGCACCTCTTCTGTTCGGAGACGCTCCATAATATCATCCGTAGTAAACTTGAGGAACGCGTCGTGGAGAAGCCCACCCAACGCCTCAAAATTTTCAGACTCCTGCCGTTTTGCAGGCGAAGAAAACCGTGGATCTTCTAACCATTCCGGATGCTCCAAAGCTTTAGTGAGTCCAGCGAATTCCTTATCAGAAGCAGAAAAATAAACGAGGTGCCCGTCAGCGGTCTGTTGCAGCCTGTAGATCTGGTAGATGAGAGCCCCAGGAACAACGTCATCATCCCAGAGGGTATGTCCCATGAACACGTCTGGCCATAACCAATAAATGGCAGCGTCAAGCATAGGAATTTCAATATGTTGACCAGATGATTTTCCTGATGCCCGAGCGAAAAGAGCGGAACTAATTGCAGTAGCTGCAGTTAAAGCTGTGGTTTTGTCGCACACAATTGTTCGAACAAGATCAGGAATGGGGATTTCTGGACTTTGTTGGATTGAAACAACTCCAGAAATTGATTGGATAATCGGATCGTATACTCGCCAATCGCTATATGGCCCGTCTGCCCCAAATCCAGAAATAGATACATAAATCAGTTCCGGATTGATTTCTAGCATTGTGTCAGGTCCGACTCCCATCCGATCAACAGCACCGGGGCGGAAATTCTGAACCAGTACATCTGCCGTTTCCACCATTTTCTTCAGGATAGATACGCCTTCTTCTTGTGAAAGGTCGAGAGCGACCGATCGTTTCCCCCGATTCACTGTCGCGAACATGGCAGAAATATCGCCTACACGGAATCCCCCAATCCTTGTTATATCGCCTATTCCCAATGGTTCGATCTTGATCACATCAGCTCCCTGATCAGCAAGGACTTGACAGGCCATAGGACCAGAAATCACAGCTGACATGTCAATGACTTTTATACCATCTAGTGGTCCCGCCATTAGATCCTCCTATTGCTTATGGATTCATACATATTCGTGACCTTACAAGCTAAGAATTATCTCAACCAGTTTGATAGATTTTCTAACGCGTTTAGGTCAGATCTTAGATAAGAAGCCTTGAATTGCTGTAGCAACTGGTCTGAAATGTTTTTTATGTACCGAATGGCCTGCTCCAGGAACAATAACAGAAGCTTTGACATCCAGATATTTTTCAAACACAGCCATAGATGCAGCGAACCGTTTGTCGTTCTCTCCCACAATAACAAGTACGGGAACTGTAATATCCTCGAGTGAATCAATCACCCATGAATCAACATGTAACGCTGCTTCTTCACTTCCTGCAGGGATGTCCATTTTTTTGGCAGAAGCTTGAACGGATGTGTTCCACTGTTCTCGTGTTTCTTCCTTCCGAAACCCTGGCCCTGCTGCTATCAAAACCAATGCACGGACACGATCTGGATGTTGAAGAGCATAGGCAAGAGAAAGATATCCACCAAGTGAATGACCAATAAGGACAACAGGGTCGTCGCTGATATCGACAATGCGAGCTAAATCATCCAATGTGTGGTCTCGTGTGTAATTCCCTGGGGGTGGAGCATCTGATTTACCATGGCCGCGAAGACTCCAAGATATATTTCGTGCATGATTTTCGAGGGAGTTAATCACTCCATCCCATGCTGTGCGGTCGTCAGCCCATCCATGCGTGTATATGGCAGGAATACCTTCGCCTTGTTCGTATACATCTAGCATTACCTGTTTATTGTTCATACATAACCTTCATGGGGTTTCAAGTTCGCTCGATAGAGCGTCATTGTAACTCTATATAGTCATCTGGATTGAGTTCTTGTGTTTGATTCCAGTACTCCAACAGTGAGAACGGCCAGTTCTGGGATACCCGCCCATTTGTATTCTTATACCAACTGTTGACCGTGGATATCCCCCATGCCATTTTTTCATTTCCTTCATCGATTTTAATGTTGTACTGATCATGAACATCAGGTTTCACATCCAGAGCTGTGATTTTGTTCTCTAGGAGATGGCGGATATAGCGGGTGACGTAATGCACTTCACATTCAGAGAAATAAATTATGCTTCCATTTATCACGATATTTGTGTTCGGGCCATATAGGAAGAACAAGTTGGGGAAGTTCGGACTCACAATCCCTAAATAAGCTTGAGCATCGCCATCCCACTGTTCGTGGAGGCTGACTCCACCTTTTCCAACGATCTTCATTGGTGTTAGAAACTCTGAAGCCTTAAAACCGGTCCCATAGATGATTGCATCAACATCATAAAAAGTTCCGTCTTCTGTGATCAAACCCTCAGTGGTTATACTTGCAATTGAATCCGTACACAATGTCACATCAGGACGTTGCAGGGTTGTAGCCCATAAACCGTCATCAATCACAAACCTCTTTGCACCTGTAGTGTAATTCGGGGTGACTTTCTCCAGCAGATCAGGTCGTTCTGAGAATTCGCTTTGCAGATACAAACGTAACATCAATCCCAATTCATGGTTACTCGCACTCACAGAATTATCACCATGGTCACCCCAGAGTGGATCTACTTCCAGTCGGGGTAGAAGCCCTTCATGGCTCCGCCAGAAAAGATGCAGACGAAACCAGTTGTTGTAATAAGGAAGGTGGTTGAAACACCAAAGTAAACTCTCGGGCAACTCTTTTTGATATTGCGGTCTCGGCATTAACCAGTTCGGGGTTCGTTGAAAGACTGTCGTAGATGCTGCAATCTCCGCAACTCGAGGAATAAACTGGACGGCACTGCAGCCGGTCCCAATCACGGCAACATGTTTTCCTTCTAATTCTGCCTCATGGTTCCAACGTGCAGAATGCCAGGATGGCCCGTCGAAGGAGTCTCTTCCAGCGATATCAGGGAACGAAGGGCGGTTTAGTTGGCCGACAGCGCTGATAATACTATGGCAAGAAAAAGCTTCCTCCCTATCGTCTGATACAAGATTTAAATTCCAGGTACCGGTATCTTCATCCCATACGGACGAGGAAACTTCAGTCGTGAACCGTATGTGGTCACGGATATCGAACATATCTGCACAGTCATTGAAATATTCTAGAAGAACTTCCTGTGTTGAATGGAAATGTGGCCAGTCATGTTTTTGCATAAACGAATAGCAATAAACGTGATTTGAAACGTCAACTCGGCAGCCGGGATATGTGTTGTCTAACCACGTACCACCGATGGCGTCATTTTTTTCAAAGATGACAAACTGCACTCCAGCTTGTTTAAGTCGGTATGCAGCTAAAATGCCAGACATACCTGCACCAATAATTGCTACAGTAAAATCACGATCTGGATCTAACGTATCTTTTGACCAATCTGGTGCCCGTAAATCTATGTTTTCTGGAGCAAGTTCTTCACGGAGCATCTCTAGATATGATCCGTCAAGTTTAGTCCCACATGCCCATGACATGATAGAACGTAACTCTTCGGGTGTTGGTGCTGAAGTGCGTGCTTCACCTTTTCGTAAGCGTTGGATAGCTCTCAAAGCGATGTCGCGACAACGATTCTGCTCCTCAAGAGTCCACCCTCCCTGTTCTTCAAGTGATTTCGTCGGATTTAGCCAAAGATCCTTATCAAGAAGTGACAGGTCACCCAGTGCATACGCAAGCGCAGGAAGGAGAGGAGGAAGTTCCGTTCCAGCATGAGAAAGGATAGATGCAATCTCATCGTCTGACTCGAGGATTGGAAGAATATCTGGAGTAAATGCCATAGGACCTCTACAAGAGATTACTTGTGGGACGGTAGTAGTACCATTCCAAAGATTCTTCTTCTCAACATCTGATGAAATTTAATTGGAAGTTCACTTTTCTAGCCTGATCATTTAGAATAAAAGGCAGGGATTGCCGGGGGGCTATCGATAGGACAGTTGATGCAGGCTGTGATACCAAAATTTAATAAATTGATGTCATCTTTGAAGAAACCGAGTTTAACAATGTCGGTTTTCTTCAATATGTTGACATTTGTATTGCTTTGGTTTGGCTACTCTACTGTCCGTCGTATCACCTCAGGTTCATTTCAAGTCGCTCAGGAGAATGCTGTGCGCCTTGTTGATTTTCAGGAGCGAGTAGGCCTCCCAAGTGAGACAATCCTCCAAAAACATATCCTTAATACGGAATGGGTCGTACAAGTGGCGAATACTTTCTACTTTGTCATGCATTTTCCCTCGATGATCGCCTTCCTTCTTTGGGCTATGTTACGGAAACGAGAGTGGATGGCAAGAATCCGCTTAGCGCTGATCAGTTCAACGGCTATGGGGTTGATCATTCATCTGGTTTTTCCACTTGCGCCCCCTCGACTGACTGAATTCGCTGGGTTTGTCGATACTGCGAAAGTTTTCGGACCTGATCCGTACAGACTTGGAATAGCTAAGGCAGCGAATCAATACGCAGCGATGCCTTCGTTACATGTCGGGTGGGCAATTCTTGTTGCGTTAGCGGTGTTGTCGATTTGTAAAACCAGATACCGCTGGTTCGTTTTACTGCATCCGATTATCACCACCATTGTGGTAGTTGTCACCGCGAATCATTGGTGGTTAGATATCTTTGTTGGAGCGATACTTGGGGTGTGCGGATGGATGGTCGCGAGAAACCGTCCCTTGATAATGGTTGATGAGGGTGGAGGAGAAGCTAGTTTGGGTGGCGAACAGGAGATAGCGGACGTCGGAGCCACCTAACTATAAGCTTTTACCTGCCAGATTTTATATTCCCATATCGTGATGAGGAGGGCATCGAAATTCTCCTATAGCATCCGCGCGTCGGTGCAGAAGGTCTACTGTCTCCTCAAGGTCGCGTCCAATGATGAAACGCCGTTCTCTCACTGCCTGAACGACGTAGGTGCCGAGCTCATCAAGGTCTGCTACTTTTACATCACGACCGGCTTTTTCCAATAGGGCTTTCAGTTCTTCAAAAGTCATCGATTTACGGCCTGTCCCGCCACGGAGACGTTGTAGCTCTTCTGGGCGGTTTCGTTGTGAAGTAAAAAGACCAGTATTCATTAGTCCCCCGGAGGGGTAGAACACGGATGCACCCATATTGTCGGTTTCGCTTAAAAGCTGGTGATTAAGGGCTTCCGTGTAACAACTTACGGCCGCTTTACTCGATGCGTACACTGATGCCATGGGTACTGGGGCGAAACCTCCATCGCCCGATGACGTATTAATGACATGTCCGGGTTCTCCAGATTCAAGCATTTTTGGTACAAAAGAAATGACTCCGTGAGCTGTCCCAAATACATTGACACTAAAGCACCATTTCCAGTCATTTGGTTCGTTCTGCCATGCTTTCCCTCCGCCTCCCGACCCTACCCCTGCATTATTAAAAAGAAAGTTGCATTTTCCGTGAGTATTGAACACATATGTCGATAAATCTTCAACAGATGCTTCATCTGCTACATCGGTAATGAAACTATCAACAGGCCCTAATGGAGACAATTCCTTAACTGTCGCATTGACGACATCTTCTTCAATGTCGGCGATCACCACGGAAGCCCCACCGGTGAGTAACGCCTTGACAATTCCCTTTCCAATACCATTCGCTCCGCCGGTGACGACGGCTACGGAATCTTCAGTATTGATTGTTAAAGGAGTGGTTGCCATCAGGCGACCTTCTCAATCTGGTTTAAGGGGTTCATGCCTGGGCAGCCCTTAGCTGTCTCAGGAATATCTGAATAAGGTATATGGGTCGCAACTTCTTCCTTCGTTGGGCAGTACTTCTCAGCAAGTGGTTTGAGTGCTTCAAGATCAAAATCGTAGACTTTAGCAACGTTTGTTGTTAGTAATTTCGTAACATGGTCTTTAGGTAAATGGGCGAAAGTTAATCGAAGATGTTCACGGGTATGAGGATGGGACCCTTCGATATGAGGGTAGTCAGAACCCCAAAGGATGTTGTCTACGCCGATATTTGAACAAAGCGATACTTCGGTAGGTCGGAGAAAACTTGCACCGACATAGCATTGCCGTTTCCAATATTCGCTTGGGGTTAAGCTTAAATCCTCGACAGCCATTCCACCAAAGATAGATTCGGATCCATACTTTGAATATTTCATCCGATGGTAGAACGAATCAAGTTTCTCTAACGTGTCTGGTACCCACGCCGTTCCGGTTTCAGTGTTTATCCACTTCAAAGAAGGATAACGCTCAAAAACCCCGGAAAACATAAGGTGCCATAATGCGCGTTGGGACCACCAAGAAACCTCTAGCATGAAAACCGCCAGCGATGATGGGAAATGGTTACCAAAATTCGGCGTCGCTCCTCCTGCGTGGTGGTTTAATGTCATATTATTCGCAGCAGCAGCAGCCCAAATAGGTTCATAACTTGATGAATAGAGAGGTTCAAAGGGGGAGTCAGGAGGTGCCCCTGGAACAAGAATGCCTCCTCGCAGGCCATTGTTTGCAGCCCATTCGATTTCAGCCACAGACCCTTCAACATCACCAAGGAAAATTTGGGCGATGCCGGCACGTTGTATCGGGGCTTGATCAACAAAATCCTTCAACCAACGATTATGTGCTCTGAGGCCGGCCCAGCGATGTTCGAAGTTGTCACTATAGGGTGGGGCCTCAAATTGTGTAGCAGCTTGGGGAGCGAAAGGTGGTTGTGTATTTGGGAATAGAACGCAGGCGATTACACCATCAGCTTGCTGTTCTTCGAGACGTCGGTCAGATGAAAAATTACGGTTGGCATCAAGGATCGGGTCTCCATCAATCCCTACATTTCTTGTTGAACGCCCTTTGCCCGCAAAAAGAGCTTCCTGTTTTTCAGCTGCTTTTTCCGTCGCGTCTGCCCATTCTTCGAAATCAGAGTGGAATTTTTTTTCAAGATACGGTTTGTAACCACGTAGATCAGCTCCGCAATGACTATCGGCAGAAATGATAATATGGTGATCAGTCTCGGGAAGATTAGAGTTCATTGTTTGGTTCCTTCGCAGCAGCGGAAATACTAAGCAATATCATTTAAAATCCGCTTTCAGAGCCGCTCCACTCGATCCCATATTCATCAAACCACCATCGCGCTTCTCGTTTTGCTTTTGGACTGGTTCGAAGATCAGGGTCCTGGTTGAGTTTCGCTGGTGTAGGTCCAATCCGATTTGCAACTTCGCTAAGTCCTGAAACGTCAAGGTTGTAACATTCGATAGCGTTTAAGCCAAGTAGGCGGCGTGTATCTTCGATTGAGACATCTTGGAAGTCACTTTCTAGACGATGTACGGTATTTGGCCATGACCCTTCAGGATGTGGGTAGTCTGTTCCCCACATCAGAGCTTCAATTCCGAGCCGTTGTCGTTCACGGATTTCGTAGCGGCTCATTGTCGATGCGCCGATAAAGACACTCTCGCCGAAATATTGGGAGGGTAGCTGTGAAAGCAAGCCCTTCATACGGCTGCTCATTTTTTTGATTTTCCAGCTTGCACCAAAATTAACATCGGCTTTCCAGAGAAGGTCGCCGACCCACCAACTTCCACATTCAACTACGGCGTATTTTAGTCCAGGGAACTTATCAAACTTTCCACCGAAGAGCAGCTGCCACAAGGCTCTGTGAGTCCAAAATGCGACTTCAGAGATGTACATGGCAATATTCTCGCCGTAGCTTGGGAAATCTGCTTCGCCAGAGTGGGTATGGACCACCAGTCCGGTTTCAGCGCATGCTGCCCAAAACTTATCGTAATGGTCGCTCCCGTAGGGTGGAGCATCATGCCAGAGAGTAGGGATCATTACTCCTTTGATCCCAGGCTTACCTGCAAGAATTTCTACCTCTTTTACTGCTTCGTCTACTCCATGGGTGATAGGCAGAAGAGCAACTCCGGCTCGACGTGGTGGATTTGTAGCACAGAATTCTTCGAGCCACCGGTTGTGGGCGCGGGCTCCACCCCATGCTTGGCGAGAATCGGTGATCTGTCCGGCAGCTAGTCCCGCACCGAAAGGGGGAGACTCCATACCAGTTACAGCATCTCCATCGGCAAAAATAATTTCACCCGATATACCATCAGCATCAAGTGTTTTGTCCCGAACTTCAGGGTCATACGCTCCTTGGAGGCCTTCAGCATTATCTCCTTCCCACTCTTGTACGTATTCGCCGTTGATTTCTTCGGTCAATCGCCGATGTTCGTGCCGTTCGGCAATGTAATCGTCAAATTCATCGTGTAAGGAAGAATCAAGATAGGGTCGGTACTCTTCACATTGAAGACCAGCATGGGTATCTGAAGAAACAATTATGTATGGGTCGTTGCTCGTATTGATTTCAGATTCCACGTTTGTTCCCCTAATTGCCAACTGGATAATTATAAGTTAATGTATTTCATTAAATACTTGTTAGTAACGACTTTAGTGCTGTTCAATGAAATGTAAAAGTCTCAATAGTCCAGATTTTAATTTTTGGGACTGGGTTTTGCGGTAAACCGACCTAGTTACTTTTTCAAGAAAAAATAAACTAAGAGAAAGCCTCCGATTTTACCGGGGAGCAATATGAACCTTAAAGACATTGATCTACTTGACGCTGATCGTTTCGTACGCATGGAACATCATGAGATGTTCACTGTTCTACGTGAAGAGTCGCCGTTATTTTGGCATGATCATCCGGATGGACTCGGATTTTGGAATGTCGTCAAGCATGCTGATGTCCGACACGTAAACCGTGACAACGAGTTATTTTCCAGTGAAGCTGGTGGGATAAGTATCGAGAATTATGCCGAGGAACCAGATAATGGTGCACACGTTGACCAGCGTGGTTTGAATATGCTGTACACCGACCCGCCGAAACATACAAGGTATCGGCGACTGGTTAATAAAGGTTTCACGCCTAGGATGATTGGTTTGCTCGAGCAATTTCTTGCCAATCGCACGAAACTAATTGTCGACAATGTCATTGAACAGGGTGAAGCAGATTTCGTAGGGGATCTTGCTGCGGAACTTCCCCTTCAGGCAATTGCCGAGATCATGGGAGTACCTCAAGAAGATCGACACCTTCTCTTTAAATGGTCAAATGATTTAATCGGTACTGATGACCCTGAGTTTAAGGGAGACCCATTAGTAGCTGCTATGGAACTCTACTCATACACTCATGAGCTTGCAGCGCAACGTGGCATTGATCCACAGGATGATATTATTACGAAACTTATCAATGCAGAGATCGAGGGGGACCGCCTAACAGAGACGGAGTTAGATCTTTTCATGATGTTATTGGCAGTAGCGGGAAATGAAACGACGAGAAACGCGACCTCTCATGGAATGTATGCCCTGTTGACACATCCTGAACAGTTTGCGCTCCTTCAAAGCGATATTGATACCTATATTGATTCAGCTGTTGATGAAATTATTCGCTGGGCGACTCCGGTCTTGCATTTCAGAAGGACCACAACCGCTCCCACAGAACTTCTTGGAAAAGAAATCCAAAAAGGAAGTCGGGTTGTCATATGGTATATTTCCGCCAATCGTGACGAAGAAGTTTTCGATGACCCATTCACTTTTGATATCACGAGATCGCCAAATGATCATATAGCGTTCGGCGGTGGGGGAGCTCACTATTGTCTGGGAGCAAATTTAGCTCGTGCAGAACTTCGTCTTATCTTCCGTGAGATCGTCGAGCGTATACCTGACATGCGATTGGCAGGGGAACCGGATTATCTTCGTTCTAATTTTATAGGGGGCATAAAACGTCTTCCCGTCATCTGGACGCCGGGTCCCAAAAGCTAACCCGCGCTGAATAACTGCAAAAAAGAGTGATCATGGATGCTAATTATTCTCTCTGGAGCACCCTTGACGTAATCGATACATGATCTGAGGTTCCATGTTCACGGTCAGAGAAGTGTTTTCCTTAGCTAGAAAGAGTAAAACGTGCTGTTTTGCCTCTACTGGATCTAGGTTGATTTCTGATGCCTTCTAATCCAGTGAACCCAGAATTTCTTACTGTTATGGCCCGTATGGGAGTTCGGCCAGACCCTATCGATCCTAAGAAAGGTTCTTTGAAAGTCAGTGAAGGACTTGAAAGCCATGGTGTTGTCAGAGTAGCTCCGCTGATGCTTCTTGCTGACATGATTGTTGGAATGGAATTAGAATCGTCAGTTAAAGATTGGACTTTTACAACTGATTTTTCTTTTCGACGGGGTTTTCCCTCTAAGGGAAAAATTATTGAAGCTAGGAGCCGAATTCTCCGGCATGGGAAAAGAATATTCATAGAAGAGCTTGATTATCTTGACGAAAGCGGAAATTCAATAGGTTACGCACAAATCACTTTTCTTCGAACCCCATTGCGAGAAGGAGAAATGAAACCAGATATTAGTAACATCAGGATGCGAATGGCTAAAAATGAAATCCCAGATTTAGACCAACCGATTGGGGACCTCTCGGGTATCAGAGTCGAGGATCCATCTATTGGTAGAGCAGTTCTTTTCCCACATGATGCAGTGCGACGCCCTGGCGGTTTTGTGCAAGGAGCGATCATGACACTTCTTGGTGAGATAAGTGCACAAAGCTTTGGAGAAAACTATTTTGGCGAACCATGCTCAGTCACCGCCCTTGACGCACGATACATGGTTGGTGGACGTTCTGGTCCGCTAACTACCACCGCTCAATGGGTGACTTCACCCGACCAAGGATTTATAAGAGTTTCTCTGGTCGATGAAGGCCATCAAGTACTGTCATGTAGTTTTCTTGCTGAAGTAGTTCCTTCCAGTCATCTTTCGCTATGAATTGATGATGTTTTACGAGTGTGTCTCCAAATAAGCCACGCAAAGACAAACTGGAACGGGAGTCGTATTAGATTACGAACAAAGACACCAGACATATTCTCAACACGCATGGTGTTCCCAAATTCATCTGTAGCAAAGCCCACGTCGTTGATGAACATGTCTATGTTCGCCGGAAAGACAAGGACAAGGAGGACAAGTAGCCCCCAAGCGGAATATCGCCGAGTCCATATTGGTATAAGTGTTGCCCCTAGAAAAATTTCTGCAGCCCCAGATACCTGATTCGCAAATGATGGACTCCAAAACCACCTTGGAACAATCGCTTCGAAAAAATGAGGGTCGGTAAAATGATTGAATCCAACTGCTATAAAGGCTCCTCCGATAAGAGTTGCTTCAATTGACCTCCAGAGCGGCCTTCTCTGATACTCAGCAACTTTACGAAATGCAGAATTTAAAAATCTTGTAGTCAGGATAATTCTCCGTATCAATGGTGGACAGTGATGTTATGAATGTAGTTCTGATTACTTGCTCTCATGTTACTGCCCGGCCATGTATCTAAGATTCTAATGATAATAGAGTGGATAGTGTGGCTATAATTTCAGCGTGAAAGAATCTAATGTTGCAGACATTGTTGTTGTTGGATATGGCGCCGCTGGCACAGCAGCAGCGGTTACCGCTAGAGACGCTGGTGCTTCGGTAATAGTTGTTGAAAAGAATCCGCATGACCGCCATACTCCAAATACCAGAATGTCTGGAGGAATGGTTATGGTTGCAACTGACGCCAATGCTGCAACAACCTATCTTGATGCGTGTGCCAGCGGCATGATTCCCATTGAAGTCACCCGAGCTTGGGCTGAACGGGCAGAAGAACTTGAACTTTGGTTAGCAGAATCTATCGGTGGTTTAAATATGACCGCTGCCGCCGGAGCTGAGCACACAGAATTTTCTGGATCAGAAGCTATTGTTTCTATACAACCAGGGGGTAGTAGCGATCGATTGTCCTCTGATGCTGGTGGCGGTCCGGCCCTCTTTGCCGGATTAGATGCGGCTATGCAACGGAGGGATATTGATGTTAGATGGGAACACCCAGCACAAGAACTTATTACAGATGACGTGAACGCAGTTGTGGGCGTCCGTACCGTTGATGCTCATGGGGTGAACGTCGATATTTATGCAGAGAAAGCTGTCATTCTCACCTGCGGTGGCTACGAATACGATGAAGACCTCAAGCGAGACAACCTTCGAACCTATCCGGTCTATTTTTATGGGAATCCTAACAATACTGGTGATGGTGTTCGTATGGCTCAAGCTGTTGGAGCTTCAATGTGGCATATGAATCAGATGATTGGACGAGCTATCGGCCATTTTGAACTTGACGATGGGTCGGATGTGAATTTCCTCATTAGCATCGGTCCTCCCGGGTATGTCATCACTGATCGTTTCGGTCAACGTTTCGCAAATGAAGAAGATCAAGCTCTTCTCCGTCATGACTTTTACTATGACCTTCTCTTATATGACCCTAAAAGAAACTTACGTCCTCGTGTTCCTTGCTATTGGTTTTTTGATGAGACTCGCCGTAGAGCTGGTCCATTAACGCTTACGCATATTGGCGCACCTGCTGTTGGAATTTATGACTGGACGGAAGATAATGAAGAAGAGATTCTCCGTGGTTGGATTAAAAAGGGTGACAGCATAGAAGATGTTGCGCGAGCAGCCGGAATGGACGATCCGAAAACAGCAGCAGCAACAGTTGAGCAATACAATCAACTTTGTAGAACACAAGAATCTGACCCTTTTGATCGTCCACCAGACACCATGATCCCAATAGACCAGCCTCCGTATTATTGTGTCCCTCTCTACCCTGGGGGGTCTAATACGACTGGAGGTCCTCAACGAAACCAACATGGACAAGTGATTGATCCATTTGGTAGGCCCATTCAGGGCCTTTACGCTGCGGGTGAATTGGGTCAAGTTTCAGGTTTACTGTATCCGGGAGACGGAAGTAACCTTTCTGAAGCTCTTTGCTTTGGACAAATTACTGTTGAACACGCTTTGGAGAATTAATTCTAATAGTGACTTTGTCCGTTCTTTTTCAAGTTCAGAGTAAAGTATGGGTTCTCGAAGCTCAAGAAGAAGCAGGGATCTTAACGGTGTAAGTGTCTTGGCCACTTTTTAAAACAGTCCCAGGAAGAGATTCCATAGGTTGATTGTCGATAACTGTAGGTGTTCCATTGACAAAAACACGGCGCATACCTAATGAATCCGCATACAGCCGACCGGCGCCTCCAGGGAGATCATTGAGGAGGACAACTTCGCCAGCGTTGATAGTTTCAGGGTCAAAGACAACGACATCGGCATACCATCCTTCACGTAACACTCCTCGTTCGAGTAATCCAAAGAGCTCGGCAGGGACTTGGGTAATATGACAAATAGCGTCTTCTAACGTTGTCAGAGCTTTTCCGTGAAGACAATCATGCAGCCAACTTGTTGTATAGGGGGCTCCTGACATTCGGTCAAGGTGAGCGCCAGCGTCGGAACCTCCGATCATGACATCTGGGTGTTGCCATGCTTGTGCCCGCATATGCCAACTTGCAGGATCATCATCAGTTGGGCCTGGCCACAGAACTGTTTGGAGCCCATCGGCAAGAACAATATCAAGAAGGCAATAGAAATCTCGGACCCCTCGTTCTCTAGCTATATCTCCTACAGTTCGTCCCTTCAACCCTGCATTCTCCTCTGAGTAGGTATCGCCGATAATATATAGTCCCCATCCGGTGAGTCGGCTAAACACACCAGCATCTGGAGAAGCCGCCCGTTCTTCCATAAATCTTCGAACATCCGGATCGCGAAGTTTCGTCATACGTTCGTCTAATGGAAGGCTAAGGATCGGACCCCAGTCAGGCATCATATTTAATCCACAGTACGTAAGGAAACTCATATTCATGCCAACGAGTACCGGCATTGTTAACGCCACAACCCGAGCACCCCGTTGAGTACATTCTTCCAATGCTTTGAGCTGATTTTGGTAATCATCAGGGCGGGCTGCATCGACGGTTAGAACATTCCAATTCAAAGGACGTTGGCTCGCTAAAGACATATCCGCCATCAGGTTCACTTCTTCATCTGAGAATCCGTTGAGGCATCCATCACTGGCCCACTCAAGGGTCGTTCCTTCAAAAGCTCCAACGACTTCACATAGTGCAAGTAATTCAGATTCTGCCGCAACTCGTGATGGGACTGGATTCCCATTCCCATCATTGTGTGTGTAAGACCGTGTTGTGGAAAATCCCAAACCACCAGCACCTAAACACTCCGAAAGTAGATCTTTCATAGCATTGATTTCGTCGTCAGTAGCTGTACGTTCAGTAGCTTCAGCTCCCATTACCGCAATGCGCAATGCGCAATGGCCAACCATCGTCGCTACATTTAGTCCGATTTTTCCTTCAAGTTGAGATAGGTACTCTTTGAAACTACTCCAGTTCCAACTCACCCCGTTTTCAAGTGCCTCTAACGGCATCCCTTCAACTCGAACCATCATGCGACGAAGATAATCGGCGTCAGTTTCGTTGTTTACCGGAGCAAGCGTGAAACCGCAGTTTCCCATAACAACACTGGTTACTCCATGGAGGTTTGATGGTGTTGCATGTGGGTCCCAAAATAGTTGCGCGTCATAATGGGTGTGGGGGTCAATAAATCCGGGTGCCACGATCAGACCTGTGGCATCAAAGGTTTCCTTAGCTTCCCCACTGACTCTCCCGATACTTACAATCCTGTCGCCTTTGATAGCGATGTCGGCTACAAAGCCCACGCTACCTGTTCCATCAATAACGGTTCCATTTTTTATGAGGTAATCAAACATAGTTTTACTTTAGCCTTAGAACCCTTTTCAATTATCCGTGAGGGAGAAGAACTGTACGTGCTTCCGCTCCGGTCTTCATAGAATCAAACGCTGCTTGGATACCATCCAAGCCCGCAGTATTTGAGATCATTTCATCAAGCTTGAGTCTTCCACGTATATAAAGGTCGGCAAGCATCGGAAAGTCTTTCCGTGGTTTCGCTCCACCGGCGCGTATACCCATCAATTGTTTATTTTGATGGAGGCTTTGAAATCCGTAGGTCACGGTCGCTGTGAGATCGGGAACTCCGACAGCGCAGATATTCCCACCGGGTTGAGTCATGTTAATGGCGTCATTTAAAAGTCCGGTATGGCCGACAACTTCAAAGGAATGATTCGCACCTAAAGGCAATAGTTCCTTTACAGCTGCTACAGCATCAAATTCATCTCCGTCTGCGAGAATAAAATCTGTTGCCCCAAAATCTTTTGCCAGTTTCTCTTTAGCTGAGACACGATCAATGGCGATGATTTGGCTTGCGCCGACAAGGTGGGCGGCTTGTATAACATTCAATCCGACTCCACCGGCCCCGATCACAACTACAGTATCGCCAATCTGGACTTTAGCCCGATTAAAAACAGCACCGGTACCTGTGATCACTCCACATCCAATAAGTGAAGCAGAGGCGAATGGAATTTCTTTCGGGATAGGAATGCACTGATTCTCATTTACGATTGTTTCTTGAACGAATGCTCCTATGTTTGCGAAATTGTAGAGAAGCTGCTGGTCCTCGCGGTACGGTTGTGTCAATCCTCCCATGCCACCGTTTCGGCAGTTCCCAGGGTGGCCATCTTCACATTCTGGACAATGCCCGCAATTTCCAAATGTAGAAAGAATTACATGGTCTCCTTTTTTGCAGTACGTAACCGCTGATCCGGTCTCTACGACTTTTCCAGCTGCTTCATGACCAGGAACTAATGGTGTTGGCATGTAGTACTTTCCATGCACGCAGCTCAAATCAGATCCACAGACTCCTGCAGCATGAATTTCAACGCGCACCTGCCGAGGGTTCAAATCATTTACGAGTTCAATATTGTTAGATAATCGCACACTATCTTCAGTTGTTCCTTCAAGAATCAGTCCTTGCATGCCTTCTACTTTCTTTGGGTGGTCCCACTATTGTCGCGTAACTTATCTTATGCGTATACCCCTAATCTAAACAGTAGACAAAACCTGCCATTGGTTCGAATAACAGATCTTATTTTTGGTTCGCTCTTCCGCTTGTTCTCCCTTAACGTATGTCAGAGTAAGCGAAAGGGAGCGATGGGAACAAGAGTTGTTGTTTGGGGGACCGGTAACGTGGGGAGGCCCGCAATCCGTTCCGTTCTAGCTAATAAAGACCTCGACCTTGTTGGGGTCATTGTCCATAATCCTGACAAGGTTGGGAAGGATGCTGGAGAGTTAGCTGGATTGGATCCGGTTGGTGTAGCAGCGACAGATGATGTGTCGGTCATTTACCGAGACAACGTAGATGCTGTCGTTTATACAGTCAATGCTGATTTTCGTCCAATGGAATCTCTTGACGAAGTGGAAGAGCTGCTTATACGAGGAAAAAATGTTGTTACTTCAAGCTTCTATCCTATGTATCATCCACCCTCTATGCCTAAAGACCTAGCGGAAAGGTTTCAGCAAGCATGCACCCAGGGGAATGCGTCTATTTTCGCTTCTGGTATTGATCCGGGGTGGACCTGTGACATTCTTCCGCTTCTTTTAAGTGGAGTTAGTGCCGGTATTACAGAAATACGCTCTCAAGAGATTTTCAACTATGCGCTATATGACCAGCCTGAAGCCGTGCGAACCCTTGTTGGTTTTGGTATGCCGATGGATCAAACCCCACCGATGGTGCTTGATTTCTCACTTCAAATGGTTTGGGGTCCGGAAATCAGAATCCTTGCTGACGGGTTAGGAGTCGAACTCGAAGAGATACGGACACATGTAGAGAAAAGAGCGTTAGAAAAAACTGTGACGGTTGATGGGATGGGAGACTTTGAAGAAGGAACTATTGGAGCGTTGCGTTTCAATGTTGAAGGGATCGTTGATGGGAAACCTATGCTTGTCATGGAACATGTCACCCGTATTGATGATGATTGTGCCCCTGACTGGCCATATCCTCCCACAGGGCAAGGAGCGCATCGGATCAAAATTTCAGGTAAACCCGACCTCATAGTCACAATCCATGGGGAAGAACATGGTGAACCTGGCGCTGCCGGTGGAGGTAATGGAACTGCAGCGAACCGAATAGTTAATTCTATTCCGGCAGTGTGCGCAGCTGCGCCAGGAGTTCTTCACCCTCTTAATGTGACCCCTTTGAACCTCGGAGCCCAGTTTCAAAGCTCATAGAAAGGACATGAGAGATGAAGAACCCAGAAGATGCTTTAACGAACCTAGCGGGCAAGGTTGTTACCGTCACTGGTGGGAGTAGGGGAATTGGGAAAGAAATGTCGATGGCGTTTGCCCGTTGTGGAGCGCATGTCGTCATTGCAAGCCGCAAGTTAGAAAATTGTGAAGCTCTTTCAAGCGAAATCACTGAAAAGACTGGAAATAAAGCTCTTCCAGTGGCATGTCATGTTGGTGAATGGAATCAATGCGATGTTCTTGTCGATGCAGTGTACGAAGAGTTCGGCCGATGTGATGTCCTAGTAAATAACGCTGGCATGTCACCGCTCTATTCTTCACTTACCGAAGTGACCCAAGAACTATTTGACAAGGTCATGAATGTCAATTTGCGGGGTCCGTTTCGCCTATCAGCACTATTCGGTGAACGTATGGCCAATCGGGGAACAGGGTCAATAATTAATGTGAGCTCTGTCGCTGCCGCACAACCCAGCCCTCATGAAGTACCCTACGGCGCTGCTAAAGCTGGGTTACATTCTTTTACGAAATCATTTGCACGAGCGTATGCACCACATGTTCGAGTGAATTGCATCATGCCAGGTCCGTTTCTGACAGATATCAGTGATGCATGGTCTGACCAGACCCTTGATTCTTTGAAGCAACTCCCTCTCGGGCGAGGCGGACAACCAGAAGAAATCGTTGGCGCTGCTCTCTATTTTGCAAGTGATGCAAGCTCGTTCACGACCGGCTCGATCCTTAAAATAGACGGTGGTTTAATAGCTTCTGCTTCGTAGTATCAGAGATTTTTGGGTCGATTCACGAAACGCTTCTCATCAGGAGAAAAGAACCAGCCACCACCTACATGGCTCCCTCCGTCAACAGGGATATTGTGACCAGTTACATAAGCGGAAAGATCACTTGCGAGGAATAAAGCGACACGGGCTTGGTCTTCTGGCCAACCCAACCGGCCGACTGGAGCCCATGATTCCCAAAGGTTTTCGACATCCTCATAGCCGCTTATGTAATCGACCTGAGGAGTTTGGGTCAGATCCACTCCAATACCGTTTACCCTAATTCCATGTCGTCCATATCCTGCAGCTAGACAAGTGCTGAAATGGTTTGCTGCTGCTTTCAACGCCCCGTAAACCGGTTCACTTGGATAGGCACGCATTCCTTCAACGGAATGGATATTGATGATGGAACCTCCTCCACCATCAATCATGGATTGTAAAAAAGCATGAGTTACCAGCAAGAGGTGATGAAAGTTGATGTCATACATTTCTTTCCAGCTTTCTGGACTTGAATCAAGAAAACGAACAAGTGGCCGGTAATCTCCCACATTATTCACAAGGATGTCGATACTCCCATGCCTAGCAAGTACCGTTTCCTTAAAATCGTCGACTTCATTTTTATTCCGCACATCCACGATATGACTAGATACATGTCCTCCATCGCTCAGTATTGTCTCGGTGGTTTCATTTGCACGGTCAGGGTCTATTTCTGCTATTTCAAGATGGGCCCCATGCTCAGCGAAAAGCTCACAGATCGCTTTTCCTATACCAGCGCCACCTCCAGTAACCACAGCGACTTTTCCTTCAAGTAATCGGTTCCAGTTATTGATTTCGGGAACGTTATCTGGAGTTTGTGTTGACATAGGTTATTACTTTCAAGAAGTAATCTTTGGTAGTACGACAGGGGGGAGAGGGTGACGATACAGATTGGCAGCATTTTCGCAACAGATCATTCGTAATTCATCTACTGGGAGATGCCCCCAGACGTCAGCTATCAACTTTTGGGTATGTGGCCATGTTCCGTCCCCATGCGGGTAGTCGGTCTCGACACAAATATTTTCAATCCCAATGGTATGGCGAGTATCTATCGTGGATGGATCATCGATAGTACAGAACCAGAAATTCTTGCGTAGAACATCAGCGGGTCGCTCGCTCCAGCCAAGTCCATATCCGGATCGGTCAATGATGTTATCGAGACGGTCGATAAGCATAGCTACCCATCCGATTCCGCCTTCAGACATTGCAATTTTTAAATTAGGGTGACGAATCGGATATTCGCTCCATAACCAGTAAGCGCAAGCTCCGAGCGATAGCTGGCCAAAGAGCGTCGCCCCTATTTGTAATGCAGGAGCACCAGGAGTAAACGGAGTCATTCCTGAACTTCCCACATGAAGAGAAATTACAGTTTCGGTATCAGCACATGCTTGGATGATTGGGTCCCAATAGTCCCGGTCCCAGAGGTTGGGTAAGCCGGTGTGATGTGGCATTTCAGGTAAGGTAACTGACACGAAACCCCGTTCAGCGTTGCGGTGGATTTCTTTCGCCGCTTCATTAGGGTCTCCAAGGTAGGTGATGCCTCCGGGGATAACACGATTGGGGTAGGGCGTATACCATTCGGTGAACATCCAGTCGTTCCATGCCCGTACAGCGTCTATACCTACTTTAGGGTCTTTGGCGTCGGCGAAGACACGGCCACAAAACCCTGTTATTTGAGAGGGGAAATTCAACATAGCCCATATTCCTCCGAGGTCCATGTCCTTGACTCGGGCGTCAATGTCATAGCACCCAGGCCGCATCTGATCGAAACGGAAGGGTTCGATCTTTACCGTTTCTGGATTTCTTCCGGCAACAGCATTCATTCCTACCTGTGTGTACACGTTGCCGTCAAATTCCCAAACTTCGTGGCCCTGGTCGGTTTCAATAAGCTGTGGACCTAGGTGACGGAATTGGGGTTGCATGTATTCTTTAAATAAATGAGGAGGTTCAACAACATGGTCATCAACCGATATAACCGTGTAGGAAACCTCAGCCGGTTCTGGGTCCGGAAGGAAAAGATCAGGATCAAGGGAAGTAGACACAGGACGCTCCGTAAATTAATTCTGTATATAAGGCATATTTCATGAAGAAGGCCACACCATTACCCTAGAGTTTGAATATCAAGGAGAAAAGGTGAAGCCAAGAAAAGTAGCTTTTGTAACTGGAGCCAGTCGTGGCATCGGGCGAGCATGTGCGATTTCTCTGGCAGAAGCAGGATATGACGTTGCTGTAGCAGCACGCACCATGGTCGACGGCAGCGCACGTTTGGATGATGGAGTGACTGCTGTCTCTGGTGGTTTGGACACTACGTTGCAAGAGATTCAACAACGAGGGCAACAGGGATATGCCATTGAAATGGACCTTCTTGATAGAGGTTCGGTCCTTGCAGCTGCTGATGCTATTTACGACCATTTCGGCCAAATCAACGTTCTAGTAAATAACGCTATCTACCAAGGGTTAGGGGCGATGCTGCCCTTCAAAGAATTAGAAGACAGGTATCTTTCCCTATTGTTTGAAGGGAACCTTTTTGCACATATAGCACTCACCCGTCATCTCCTCCCTGCTTTCATAGCTCAGGGTGGTGCCACGGTCATCAATATGATTTCTGCTACGGCCTTCACAGATCCACCGGGAAAGATTGGTGCTGGAGGTTGGGGTGTCGGGTATGCGATGACTAAAGCTGCTTTTGAAAGAGTGGCCCCCTTGCTAATGGTTGAACATGGGGAAGAAGGTATCGTCGCTTACAATATTGACCCCGGGCATGTCGTAACTGAACGTCAGAAGATTAAGCAGAAGGATAAAGAATACACAGCTTTCCCTAGTGCCCCTCCAGAGGTAATAGGAGCGGCAGTAGCGTGGATCGTTGATGACCCTGAAGCTCGGTCACAATATGGAGGAAAGATTTGTAATGCCCAGCGGGAAGTTAAAAAACGGAGCCTTCTTACTGAATGGTCGGAGAATCTCTAGGACTAAGGTCGCCAGTTTCGAGGGCCGCCGCGTTCACCTGGCCATCTGGAACCACCGATAGTATCCGCATATGGCCAGAATGCATCTGGATCCAGCGGTCCGGCATTAGATATCTCACGGCTCTTATGAGCGGACCGAACCAATTGGGCTGATACTTGTTCCCGAATCGGAAGCAACGTTGTGTAAGGGTCCCAAGGACTGTCCCGAAGAACAAGCTCTCCATTAAGATTCTCTATTTCAACTGGTTCGCTGACACTGTGGACACGAACGACATGAGGAGGGAAATCGTATTCTTTTTCAATACTGCCGATTTTTCTTGAGGATTTAATCCACCACTCATTTTCTTCAATATCTCCATCTAAGGTTTCTTCTAGACCAGTGCTCTGTCCTTTGAATTCCATAAAGGTGTACCCCTGATGTTCACAGACCGCTTCCACATAGTTTTCGATCCTATAGAACGATATGTTGCATGGAAATTTTGGTTGGCCGTTTAGTTCTTGGCTGATGAAGATAGCGGCTTCTTGATCGATGCCCATGCCAACACAATAAAGACCCTCCATCCCGTCAAAGGAGGCTCTGACCTTGGTACTGACCCCATATTCAGGTTCTCCTAAGATTGGGACACAGTACACATTGATCTGTACGACCGGATCTCCAATGGGATCTAATCCAGGTGGAAGCAAATCAGCGATCTTTTCCGGATCAGTCAAGTAGGAGATTTTTAATTTTGGCCAGCCGCCTGTTTCTCCGGGACGCGTTAGATGCTCGCTCATGGTTTTCTCCTTGTTATAGGGGACTCATCATTTTTTCCTATTCGTTACTTTCGCACAACGAGAAGGGTTTTGCGAAATATGGGACAAGTTCGACAAGGAGTAGCGAAGGGAAATAATTAATTACATAGGGCAACTTCTGTCAACTGATATGTATTTGCAACTTCAATGAAAGTTGCAAATATTCTTAAAAATACTATTTGATGTTAAAGTCTTAATAGGTAGAGGGGTATTCGGTGCGGAAATCATCAGTAATTGCTGAAGGAATTGGGTGGCCAGAGGGTTTACGTTGGTACGAGAACTTACTTTGGTTTTCTGATACGTATGGCACTCGGAAAGTCCATACGATCAATTCTTCTAGGACCATGGCTGACATAGGCTA